>NZ_QUFZ01000022.1:0-41280 GCF_003478725.1 Clostridium sp. AF22-10 | reverse complement strand
TGATTGGATAGTATGTGGGTTATGTTATGGAAAGATGTTTTATTTAAATATGGATACTCTTACATGGTCTTAAGTTTAAATATTCTCATCTATTATTAAATAACAATTTTACAAATCATTTTTAAGCCTATTCATTACTCTCATACCATAATTATTTGCTCAATAACTGAGTTTACTATATTTTTGTACACAAAACAAACCACCTTTTCAGCTGGCTAAAAAACATATATCTCAATTTCGCTTATGCAGCATATCGTCTGTATGATTCCCGTATGTTATCTTGCCGAATATTGCAATATATCAATGTAGTCTCAACTTTACTATGTCCCATTAAAACCATTACCTCTTCTATTCTCATTCCTCGATTCAAAAGATCAGTAGCAAATGTTCTTCTAAATCTATGTGGATGTACATTTTCTACATTGGCTCTCTTGCCTATTTGTTTTAATAGATACTGCACGCCCGCTACAGTAAGGCGTTGGAATGGCTTTTTTGCTGTCACAAACAACGGTTTCTCTCCTAGCTGCGATAACGTCAAATCTTCTTTTTCCATTCTCCATAAGTAATATTTTTCAATCCATCTTAACGCATTATCATGGATATACACAATTCTTTCTTTTCTGCCTTTCCCGATAACACGGAACTCCTGTTTCTGCATATCAATATCTTTCACATTAAGACTACACAATTCTGATACGCGTAATCCAGTTGCATATAAAAATTCGACAATAGCTGTCTCTCTAACGTCTTTACACGCTGCACGCAAATCTGTCATTTCTTTCCCGGAAAAAGCCTTTTTCAACTTGTTTTCAAGTTTGAATGCCTCTATTCTTTCCACTGGATTGCTTTTTACTAAACCTTCCTGCTCCAAAAATGTCCAAAATGAGTTTAGATATCTTCTGCGCCCCTGCAATGTACGCATGGAAATCTTGTCACGTTCTCTTAGAACTCCAAAGTACCATCGTAAATCCATTGTTGTGATATCTTCAAAACTTTTATTGATGGTATTTCTACATGTCATAATCTCTCTTAGATATTGTTTCAATGTACTCTCCTGCCGCCCAGAAACCAATTTACTGGCTCTGAATAGCTGCATTTTTCTTACGTCACTGTCTGCTCCTAATGGGATTATTTCGCACTTATCTTCCACTATCTTTTTCCCGTGGAAATTAATGTACAAAACATTTTGCAACTGTTCTAGTTGCTCTTTCTCCAAACTGTGACTCATAGCTTGGAGTACATTGGTAATGATCTTCTCTAACATAAAGATACCTCCTGTTTTTTATATTGCACGCAGGAGACTCTTGTTGTATAATAAAGACAGATCTCCCCCTGTGGGTGCATCTATGATATTTGAGGCATCGGTAGCCGCCAAGCAAAGCCGATGTCTCTTTTATTTTACCTTATTTTAGAGCATTTGCAAGATTTTTTACTTTGTAAAATTGTTATTTTGCTTAGTTAAAATGCCGTACAATAGTGCCATCCATTCCATACCAAGCATTTGCGTTATATGAATATATGTAGAGTTTACTGCCGCCTTCACAAGCAAGGCAAATAGTATACATTTCTTTGTCGGCTCTTGCAATTAAGAAACTCCATGTACCGTTTTTCCCAGTGGGATTATATAATTCGCTAGAATTATGTGCCCATGAGTACAATGTACCTTTTTGGCAGTTTTCAATTTTTTGCCGTATTGTTGTTCCACTCGGCTGTGTTAATAAAGATATTTTTGTGGCATCAATCCTATTAAAAAAATCACTATTTAACTTGCTACAAGTTTATTCCAGGATTCCCAAGTGGTCGGGGTGTAGTTTATGTTTCTTCGAAAATAAATAGCTTTGTCACTCGAATCGGTTGAAATGGCAAATTGCGTGATCCAAGCGGTCGAACTATTTCCAAGGTTGTTGGATGTGTTAAAGGTTATTATGATCCAATAGCCCTCAAACGGAAGATTTAAACCCGTTTTGCCTGTTTTGTAGATTCCACTCGCCAACATGTAATTAGCATTAGTGTGATATTGATATCTCGATTGAAAAGCAGCGCAAAAGCTATTTTCGCTACCACTTTCTTTTAGATGAGTGGAAGCCTCACTATTTACTGTAATAAATATGTGATGATTTGACCACTTATATATCCTGATGAAATTGTCTTTTCAGGCATATCGGCGAATATTTTTCCACCACTTATTAGGATGGTTCCATATTGTTTCAAGGTGGTAACGTTGTCATTTGTTCTAACGCTTCCGGGTGTTCGAACTTCAAGAGTATCGCTTAAATGTGCCAAAGCTGGGATATTTCTTAAGTCATCCGTTGCTTCACCGTAATATTTATCAAAATCATCAACAAGTACGTTAACCCTTATCACTACAAGTTTTCCGAAGATGAAAACTTCTATTCTTGAATAGGTTTTATTTATTTTGTCTCTGAAATAGGATACAGGAACAAAAAAAGCCTCACTATTTAACTTAGTAATCGCATTCGCATTCGCAGTGATCGCCTGTTGCATCGCATACGCCAATGCTGAAGTCGGCACATGGTCTCCATCATTAACTTGCACACCACTCATCATAGATTTTGTCACATAATCAGCAATCGCCGTGTTAAAAGCATCATTGGTCATGAGCTTATTGGCAATCGCATCAGCATGATCCGAAATCAATTTATCCATAGCATCCAGTTTATCTTTGAGCAATATATTTTTCGCTTTATCATAAAAAATCGCCTTGACATGAGACCAGGCGAATCGTTCTTTAAAATCTTTTGCATCTGTCGGAAGTCTTAACCATCCTGTTGGGTATGTTGCCATTATATCTCCTCCTATTCTTAATCTGATATATCTGCTCCATCAACAACCATTAATTTTGCCTCTTCAATTTTTTCGTTTAGAAGTTTTCCTTGTACTGCATCTAACGCATATTTCCCTGCGGTTGTTGTGGTGGTATTGTTGGCGAGTGGGGGACGAACATTTCCAATTTTGATTTTAGGCATTACGCATAATCACCTCCATATTTACTCCGAAATTATTACATAGAGATCTCCCGTTGATTCATCTAACTCAAACTCTGGAATGTGATCCCCTTCTTCATAATACAGATATAAAATTCCAGTGTCCTCATCTACTGATAAGGCAAAAGGAGAATTTCCTTTATCTCCTTTGGGGCCTACAACAGACCCCAAGTCAACCTCTCTTGCCATATATACATCCTCCTTAAAAAGTTACGATGTATACACCGCATATAAATGACCATTGCTGATTTTAAACGTTGGGACTTCTCCTGTGTCTCCTTTGGGACCCTGTGCCCCCGTTTCTCCTTGTGGTCCTATAGGCCCCTGTATACCTTGTTCTCCCTTTGGACCTTGAGGACCAGTCAAACCAGTTGCACCAGAAAGATCGGTAACGAATTCATAAGCAGATGAACCTTTTCTATACAATTTTGAGTTGTCAACATGATTGACATCCCCAGTATCAATCATAACAAATTGACCTACTTTTACTCCATCGGATGAGTATCCGCTGTTCATTAATGATATGGATTTATATACCTTGGCAATCGTAAAAGGTTCTCCCGCTGGTCCCTGTGGTCCTTGTATCCCTTGTTGTCCTTGAGGACCTTGAGGACCTGTTGCGCCCGCAGAACCGGTATCACCCTTTTCACCTCGATCTCCTTTATCGCCTTTAGCTCCTTTTAAGGATGCTATATATTGTGCTTCTGTCTTTCCAGAATTTCCACTTTGCGATAGCCAAACTTCATAAGCTGATTTTCCTTGATCTCCCTTTGGGCCTTGCGGCCCTGTTGGACCAGTTTCTCCCTGCTTTCCTTGTGGACCTTGCGGACCAATGATATTTCCTAAATCAACTTCTCTTGCCATTACAACCATCCTCCTTATCAATCATTTTGGTAAATTGCATATAAATGTCCTTCTCTTATCTCAAATTCCGGTGTTTCTCCCGCGGGACCTCTAATTGATTCCAGATCTATTAATTTTATCCAGTCATTACTATCGGTATACCTCCATTGAATTTCCACCCCATTATTTTTTAATTCAATTTCTCTGCCAGACGTACCAACCGGCAATCTCACTCTGGACAATTCCACTTCTCCTGACAACAAAGTCAATACCTTGTCATTCAATTGCAGATTATCTGCCCGGTACCCCCATTCAACTCCATTTATGGCATCATCAATTCGAACCGGAACTTGATTGATACTTCCTCCCAATGGAAGTAATCTTTTATATCCGTCATAATCAGATGGCTCAATATAGTCTTCTGGTTTGTTTCGCTCTTTTATTGGAAAATATCCCGTTAATATTATTCCCTTATCTTCGTTCAAATAAACAATCACTTTGATTTGAGCGTTTATTTGGAGCATTTTATCCGGTATCGAAAAAGAAGAATTTATAATTGAAGTATTGTACAACTTATTCTGTTGAAATATTTGAACTCCTGTGCCATCAGGTATTGGATCTTTATATAAAACAGTCACAGTTTGGTTATATGCCCACTGATCCAGTTCATAAAAAGAACCAACCGTATTAGAACCAAAATTCGCATAAATCATTCGGATATATTCCCCCCATTAACAACAAAGTCTGTAGCTGAAAGTGTTCCCGCTGCATCAATCGTTATACTGGTCCCATCTGGTTTGCTAATACCATTTTTGGATGTAGTTGCAACCACAGCACCGCCAGATGCCAATACATCGTCTCTGGCTTTCTCCGCCGCCGTCTTTGCTGATTCAGCCTGCTCCTTGTAATACTTGGCATTATCGGTACTGCTACCTTCATAAGACGCATCTCCCACAGCCCAACGCTTAGCATCCTTAGAATACGTCAATGCATCATTTGCAGCTGTTTGCGCGGTATTTCGATAGTTCAGTATATCAGCTCGATAATCCGGATTAAGATGATTTTCGTTGATACTTCCTGCTTTAACATCGGCAGTAACATGATATTCATCGTTCGAAAAGCTCTTATTAAATGCGATTGTGTCTGTATCGTCAAAGCTATATGCTTTTATAAGTTCCGCTATATTACATTCCCATTTTGTCCCATCATCTGTCGTCATAGTTAAAATTCCAGCTTCACTTAGCGAAAATGACACAGGAATTTTTTCAATGTTCTGATCGAATGTCTGGGTTGTTCCGTCTAACTGCCGAAAAGTCCAAACACCTGTTTTTTGGTCATATTCAACACTTTTCAACATAGAATTTCCAACAGATACATTCAATTTTTCTGCATCCATTGTCACCAACGCGTCATCTACCTCATTCAAGAACACATCCATGTGATTCAGATTGGTTGCTCCAAGGGCAGTTGCTGTAGATGGTCGGTTCTTCCAGTTGATTCTATTGTACTTTTTTGTCGTGTACGACATTTTGATTCTCCCCCTTTTCTAAAATCTCTCCAATAGTTCCAGAATCCAAAATATCAGCGATTTCCGCAATGATACGTGCCTGTGCTATTCCACAAATTGATATAGTATTCAATAGCTGTACTGCTCTTTGCATTTTTTTATAATCATACGTTAATGTTTTCAATGCTATTTGCCTTTCTGCTTCATTAAGCTATTAAGTCTGCGACTCATGTTTTGAACACCGGAAATTAAAATTCCAATATAGTTGTTGTAATCGATAACGAGATGATCATCTTTTCCAAACTGATACAATGCATTTCCATATTCTTCTGATAGAACATTCTCTGCCACGTCCTGTGCAATTAGTCCAGCACTGCTGATTCCGTTTCTCTTATACTCAAAAAAAACAGGCGTCAAAGAATTTAGAAATTCTTCTGATTCCTGTGTAGCCAAACTTGTTATATTCCGTTTTAGACGCGAATCCGAGTCCTCTTTGGGGATCGGACCCGAATATTTTTTTGCAATAACCCAGTCAATCTGAGATGGATCATCACCTTTGCAAAGAATGATTCCAGCGGCAATATTTTGAATGTTGACTTGAGCACTGTCATCAGCGCCAATTTCATCATCTGTTTTCAACTGTACTACATCCAAACTTCCCAATTCAAAATTTGTACCATCTATTGTGGATGCTGATATTTCATTTGCCGTAATAAAATTACCTTTTATCTCAATACCAGTTAATGTGGAACCAGATATATTCGTACCTGTTATTGTACCGCTGAAATTACCACTACTAGCCACAATCCCATTACAATTCAATGTGCCGTCAGCTGTCATGCTAGACTTGGTAGCTTTCCATGTAAATCGGTTTCCTGTGATGGAAATTTGCCCCGATTCTTGAGAAATTGCTGCTGACAATCCGCCTTGACTAACTAGCAACGAAATATTCTTTGCATTCTGGCTGATTTGACTCTGCAAATTTTCATTACTTTTTGTCAAAACGGTTGTGATCTCCGATTCAGTCTGCGTTATGTTGTTAGATATCTCTCCCTCCGCATCAGTAGCTCTTTTGACTTCAGCCGATATATTCCGATTTGTTATCTCAAATTTAGATGATATATCTTTGCTCAAATCATCCATCGAAAGAACAATTTTGTCCGCTTGCTCCATCAATAGATATGACTTTCCATCAACTTCTTTTATTGGATTGTATAAATCATTGGTTGCATTTTCACTTTCATCAGCTGATGATTCTATGGAATCCATCATAGCTTGACATCCGCTCATGGTTCGTTTCATGCACAAAGTTTCAATCACATCATCGCGAGTTATAATCCGTAGCGCATCTCCGGGTTCTATCCAGGGCATTGCTCGGCATTCCAATGTGCATGGTCTGTATGTTCTGCCATAGACATATGGGAATATTGACTGTGCTATATTAAGCAGCTCAACAACAGTTTTGCCATAAAGTAAGAAGTTCCCAGAAATTGTATAGAGATTTCCCGCATCTCCTACACTAGCGCCAATCTCTCCGTTCTGTTGAAAAATCTGTAATCCAGTATATCCTTCAATCATCTTATCTTCATATTCCAAAGATTTGAAGGACATAATCTGCTGCACACTTCTGCCATCACTTCCCAATTCAGACGGGTAAAGTTCATTGTCATCTGGATATAATGTTTCAGATGGATATAATCCCGTCTGTTGAATCTGAATGTATTTAAGCAATCCATTCTTATCTATGTACCAAAGGATACGTTGATCTGGCAGATGGCTTTTAATATTTCCATGCCAGAAATTTCAACTGGGTTGATTGTCTTTTCAACTTTTAGGGAATCAAAAAGCAGATCCGTTTGAATCTGCCTTACTCCAATATATTCACACAAAGAATCTCGCATCTCACGAATGCTTATCGGAAATGTTAAGCCATTGTACCAGCTTGATACATCCGTATTGAAAAGCCGCATTCGATTGTATGCTGTGATTTTTCTCTTTCGCCTGTCTGACTGCCTCACATATGACTCTACGGTATAATACCCTAATGGAATCTGATATTCCCCCACTTCTTCTGTCAGAAAAAATTCTTTTCCAGTTAAATCTTCAATGACATCTGCCACCACAATTTCCAATAATGCAGAGGAGCATGAGCCAAATTCCAGATTACTGTTATCACACAATGACTCAATGATTGTCAAACTCTCACTTTCAATACGATCGTTTTCAATAAGCACCCATACTTCATTCTGTTCGGACGGGAACAAACTATCTTCTGGGAATAATGTCTCTGCCGGAAATAATGAATCATACCCTTTGCTGTAAAAAGATAGCTTAAATTTTCTTGCATCAGATGGAGTAACATTGTCGCTGACTAATACTTTTTTGAATTCATCAGATATATTAATCATCGTTTCCCTCCAGTCTTTTCAATCTGCTATCCAAATACTGAAAGCAGGCAATCAAAATTCCAATAAAATGCATATATGGGATTCCATAATAACCTGTTTTTGGATCAACATCGTACAACGGCCAGTCAAGGTTATTTTCCATCAAAACTGTTTCAACCTCCTGTGCAATCAGTCCGATTGCTTCATCTCCGGACGATTTGAACTGATATTTCACTGGTCTTAACGCGTCAACCACTTTCATTGCTATTTCTGGCGGAATATCCCGTATATTCTTCTTTAAACGTCTGTCAGAATAATACGTAAACTTCGAACATTGCAAATAACTGAATTCCCCTCTGGTTGCATTAACATACGTGCATTCCTCTATGGATTTTACACTTAATACACCAAGGTTCAACTCTCCTGTGGCCGTTACTTTACTAGCTTTTATATCGGAACCAGTGATCGTGGAACCTTTAATTGTTGCACCAGATACAGTGCCACCGCTTATCGTATTACCAGTAATCGTTGCGCCGGTAATCGTTCCACCACTAATCGTTGAACCTGTGATGGTTCCAGAAAAAGTTCCGTTCGTAGCTTTGATATTCTGGCAAGTCAAAGTGCCATCCGAAGTCATGTTGGAATATGTGGAATTCCAAGAAAAGCGATTGCCTTGGATATTAACTCCGCCACTTTCCACGGAAATTTCCGAAGAAACACTTCCCTTGCTAACTTTTAGCTTGATTGCATCCGCATTCTGTGTAATTTGTGACTGCATCTGATTTGCAGAATCGGCGACTTGTGTTTTTAAAGATTCTGCTGTCAACGTAATTTGCGATGAAAGTTTATTTTCTGACTCTGTCGCTCTTGTCACTTCTGCGGATATCTGATCCGCGGTAACTTTAAATTGTGCTTCTGTTTTCTCTCCTAAATCCGTTACTTTCGCAGAAACCTCTTCGATATTTCGCGTAATAACTGCTGTCTTACCAAGGAGCTGGATAATCTGCTTATTGACTCCAAATACTTCTTCTCTGGTCTGATCTCCTGTTGCCTCGTATGTGTCCATCATAGCTTGGCATCCACTCATGGTTCGTTTCATGCAAAATGTTTCTATGATGTCAGTTTGAGTGACAGCTTGAAGATAGTCTCCTACCTCAATCCAGGGCATCGCATAACACTCGATATTTGCCGGGCGATACGTTCTCCCAGAAATATATGGTAATAGTGTTTGAGCGATGTTTATCATTTCCGCAGCGCTTTTCCCGTATACCAAAAAATTCCCTTCGATGGTATAAACAGAATCACTTGTTCCTACGCTGGAACCAATATCGCCTTCTTCCTGTCGAATCGTCAACCCTGTGATGCCATCGATCATGTAATCTTCATACTCCAATGGCTGTTTGTAGTAGTTGATATGTTCAACTGCTCGATCATCACTACCTTTTTCCGATGGATACAATTCATCCTCTGGATAAAGAGATTCTGACGGATACAATCCAGTTTGTTGCAACTGAATATACTTCAAGGCTCCGGTTCTATCCATATGCCCAAAGCATCCATTCAACTGGCAAACTGCCTTTAATACTTCTAGCCCAGAGATTTGTTCCGGTTCAATGGTCTTTTCAATTTTTAACGAATCAAATGGTAGCGAAATCTGAATCTGACTAATTCCAATGTACTCACATAAGGAATTTCGAAATTCAAACAATGTCATTGGGAACGTCAGTTCATTGTACCATAGAGCCACATCCACATCGAATAAGCGCATATTGTCATACGCTGTAATCTTCCGTTTCCTGCGATCGGATTGTCTTGTGTATGATTCTACGGTATATACACCAAGAATCATTTCATATCCGCCGCATTCTACGCTCAGGGTAAAAGTCCGTCCAGTCAGATCCTCGATAACATCTGCAACCACAATTTCCATGCTGGATGCTTCACAAGCGCCAAATTCCAATTCATCCGAATCACAAAGAGCTTCTGTGATAGTCAACGACTCACTCTCGATCCGATTGTTTTCAATTGTTACCCAGGGAATGCCATTCTCAGCCGGAAATAGTGTATCTTCCGGAAATAACGTCTCATAAGGGTACAATGTATCAGCAGTCTCATCATAAAACGTTAGTTTAAATTTTTTTTGCGTTTCTACACTGGTATTCCCGGAACGATATAGGTCTTTGATTTTTTCTGGCATATCAAGCATATCTACACCCCCTATCTTGCCGCGCCGTACTCAATAAACGCAACTCTGGTAGGATTGTACAGAATATCGTTTCTCTCACGATATACCATATAAGGCTCAAACTCAATGTCTGGCATATACATTTCCCCAGTACAATAGCTCATTGTCCAGTCATTCCAGTATTCTACTGTCATCTTCTGCCTATCCGCTGGAAGAATGGATTTAATTACTGCCATATCAGCCAGTCGTACAGGTTTAATGTCAAATTCTATCTTGGTTGCTTTCGCCGGAAGTACATTCCTGTGGAAAACTCCGTCATTATCGGTATAATCGTCTAGGTCTGTCTCTTGATCTGGCGTACACTTATAAGAACCGGCATGGATATATTTGTTGGGAAATTCCACGCCATTCACTTTCAGCAACCATCCCTCAAATCCATGCATAAAATCTACCTCCATAAATATTCGAGGTTAGCGGCCAACACATATTCGCTGGTCGGTTTCCAAAGCAGACGGATAAACCTTATTCTGCATGATACAATCATATCATGGTTTTATAAGTCTTAAAAACTCACATACAGTAACTAGACAATGTGTGTAATATGCATAAAGATATACTCTCTAATGTTTCCAGACATAAAATGGGACAGTTCCCAATTGATCCGGATTCGCGGTCCGCGCGTCCTGGTCTTAGAACCAAATTTTGTCTTGAAGTATCTATCAATCATCTCTTTGTACATTTCCAAGTCATAAACATTGTACTGCAACAATCTTCCAGTAGGGTTAAGGTACTGGTTGATGATCTGCTTGTACGCTTTGTCACTAAGGATTCTATGAGGAATTCCAACATACTGCTGGTACTTGTCGTAAAAATACAAGATAATCTTGACAAGCTCTTTCTTCCGGTTATCATTGTCTGTCTTTCCAATCATGAAGTATGGAATCTTTTCCGAGATGTATGCCCGGAGCTGTTCGTTGGTGTATTTTGTATGAGGACAAGTACACTGCCCCGTCACGCCCCTATTGGAAATATAATTAGTTTCTCTGCTACTCTGAAATTGAGTAGTATACTTTCTCTTTTTGACATCTTTTTGTGTCAAAGTATACGTTTCCCCTATATTGAGATCTTTATCGCGATCCCGGTAGGAATCTCTGGCCGTCGTATAAGTGAAGTTAGTCTCTGTTGTAGTCTCTGGTAATGGTTGGGTCAAATTGACCTTTCCATTGGTGCAAATTGATCTCTCCATTTTCTCCTTTTTTCGATCAATTTCAGAGGTCTGAACCGGCTGCTCTGCTTTAGTTGGAATCGATGGTTTCTCCAATTTTTCCAGTGCCTTATAATTTATGGAATACCACAGAGTCTTGTCGTTTTTCATCCGGTTAAAATTAGCAACCAGAATAAGCCCTTTCTTTTTCAGTGACTCGAACGCACGTTTTACTGTTGCCACTGAATAGAACGGGAAATTTGTTTTCTGCCAATTCTCGATGGAATTATACACCCACTTTTTACCGCGGATTATATGTTCTGTTTTCTCCAGCCAATAATGTAGCTGCTGTAAAATCAACGCCTCTTTCACTCCGATCTTACATGCCAGCGACGGCGAAAGTAACAATGGATATTCGTTTAATAACAAGCCCATAAATTTTCCTCCTCTTTTTCTATTATGGTAAAAATCAGATTCCCAGATCGGGAACCATATATCACGAATCATGATGTGTTTCTCTAATTATAAGTAATTTCGTATTTCCAGCGCAAGTAAAAAATTTCCTATTTTTTTCTACTTGACTTTTTAATGCAAATTACTTATAATGACATCAATAACAATCCTATAATTTTTCCATCAAAAGTCCGGGTGTGAGGCGATCGCATTCCGGGCTTTTGGTATATCATGACATAAAGAAAGCCCCGGCCAATAATGACCAGGGCTGTTTTAATCTATGAAATTATTTATCTGCGCGTCCAGTAATATGTACTTTTACATCGTCATAAGTTCCTGATGTTGAGTACATTTCAGCTGTATAAGATTCTCCAGCCTGTAAACTAGCGCTTGCACCCATATAGACACGATAAAGATCTATCGGTTCTCCGTTTTTATAAAATACAGCAATCGCTTCTGGAAAATCAATTTTAACAGAACCATTGTTCGTTGCTGCAACTATGGCTTTTTTGCTCTTCTTGATAACATTGGTTGAAATGTTCTGGAAAACAGGTT
Organism: Clostridium sp. AF22-10; assembly: GCF_003478725.1. Taxonomy (NCBI): domain Bacteria; kingdom Bacillati; phylum Bacillota; class Clostridia; order Eubacteriales; family Clostridiaceae; genus Clostridium; species Clostridium sp. AF22-10. The sequence goes on along the minus strand of NZ_QUFZ01000022.1, from coordinate 29,141 downwards.
GCCAATATTTTGTCTGCGTTACTTTTACTGTTGAATCAAACTCAGCTACATCTGGCGAATCAGAACAAATACTATACATGAAAAACGTAGTACCTGCCGGAATATCACATTCACTTAAGCTATCGGCGCTTACTGTCGAACCAACATGATTTTTTCCAACCTCGTTGATGGAAATATCTATAGTAAGAGCGCTATTATTGGTGATTTCGTACAGATGATATGTCGTATAATCATTTCCAAAAATCCAGTCAGAAATCATCAGATCCTTTGTGACTGAATCCGCCGAATACGTGATATGGGACCGGTTCTGAGTCTTGATTAACGCTCCATCAGCTCCAACACGCTGTCCATCCGGTGCTACTCCATTCGACAGCATATAGCCATCAGCTCCGAAGTAATAGTATTTTCCCTTGATTTCTTTCCAGGTATTCGTAGGATAGGAACCATCGTCCTCTTGATACCACCATCCCTTATCATCCTGTTTCCAAGAACCGGCAAATGCTGTTGATGCCATACTCAATGAAAGAGCTGCTGCTAATGCTAAAGCCTTTAATTTTCTCATCCGATATACCTCCCCATGTTTTTCTTACATTATACCATCCGACATGGAATCCGTCATTTGGAAACATTGACAAAAAACAAAAAAATTCTTGTTGACTTTTTCTGTTAGAGTTCCGTATAATTTACTTGTTCATTTAACAGAACCCCTAATAAATCAAATTTTCATTTTTTTGATCCTTTCAAAATGAGCCTCGGAGTAAAAACCGAGGCTTGTTTTGTTTTTTAAGCCCCAGCCAAGAACGACCGGGGCATTCTTTTACTGAATGAGAGAACGAATATCACTGATTTTTAAGTTTTTCTCTTCCATCAGGTCTAAGAGGGATGCAAGCTCCGCGTCTCTCTTCTCTTCCTGCGCCTTTTTCAGATCAGCTTTTAATTTCTCTAATTCTGCTTTTTTCTTCTCAATCTGGTTTTTCAGCTTCTCAATTTCCGTGTCAAAGTTTTTCTGTCTTGCCATGATACAATCCTCCAGTTTTTCTTTTGAGTATACCACGGCAGAGTAGAAAATTGAAGCAGAAGTTTGTTTCCAGGCTACAGCGCCATAACCTGTTGAGCATTGGCGTTCCGGATCTCTTCTTCCAGAAAATACGGCGGCTGGTACGAATTGATGATATCGATCGCTTTATCACACTGACTCCGCTTAATGCTCTTATACGAACGCACTCCAAAATTATATTTCAGATTCGAATATAGGTTGCTGTATAATTTCTGTCGTAACCCTTTGTTCCTATACGCGCTGGAATTGATTCCGCCCAAAACCTCGACGCCCTTTTTCTTGGTCGCTGTCGTGATCCGCTCCGCCTCGATCGGGAGAATTGGAAGATCCGCTTTGATAGCTTCCACATCAGACTGAATCGTATCGATCTTTCGTTCCAATTCCACATTTCCTCTCGCAAGAAGCTGAATCTGCTCTGGGATTGTCAGCGGAATTCCATACGAACCGGTTCTACGGATGCTTGGAAGCACCTCCGATGTTACCCAGCGTTTGAAACGTTTTGCAGAATCCAGTTTGCTGCCGAAGATCAATGAGTATAAACCGGATTCATTGATAATATACATTTCTCTGCTCTGACCTGAGTCGGTAAAACGCCTAGTGAGCTTATCATCTTCTGATATGTGCTTTTTTAGTGCATCAGAAGTGTCTTTATATTTTAATGCTTTAGCCACATCCTTGCCGACAAACCACGGTTCTCCATCAATAGTTACTGTCCGGATGTCTCCGAATTCTCCGCTATTGAAAATTTGCATTTCTTCCATCAGTCTTTGTTCTCCTCCACATCATCATAAATATCCTTCACAATAATGTGAATGTAGCGCAATACCTGCGGATTATTGATTTTCTCCAGCATTTTTACAATGTTTTCTTTGTAATCCATTTTAACTTACCTTTCTTTCCTAAATCTAGTATTGAATTTTTCCTTTGGAAATGATAAGATAAGTAGTGTAAGATTTACTTACATTATCACTTCCACATGGAAGGGCGGATAGAGTAATTGCGGACGGTCAATCTGGTAATTACTCTATTTTTTTTATTCCTCTTCGCTCAATTCTTTATCAACGATTTCTTCAAACCATTTAACCTTTGTTTTTCCTTCCAATTGAAGTTTTTTCTCCAAAGCTTCTATTTTTTCTTTTTTTAAAGAAACATTAAATTGTTTGAAAACTTTTCTGCGTTCTTTAAAGTATTCAGCGCGTCCCTGCTTAGCAACCATTATCAATCCCCCTTTCTTTGTTGCTAACAATAGTAATTATATGCTTGTTGTTAGCAACAGTCAATCCCTAAATTAAAAAATCCCCCAGAAATTTTCCCAGGGGATCTTTTTGATACTAGAACGACACGCCTAACTGTTTACCAGTCCGTTTCCGATACGAAGTGGCTGCTTTCTTGTATTTTCTCTGGAACGCATTGTCATCAAAGACAAGACCTTTACTATTCATTTCTTCCAAAATCTGATTCTGTTCACGTATCGTGCTTTGCAACTGCCGCATCTGATACGTGTACTCTGCCATTTTTACGTCCATCTCTCCCTGCATATTCAAGGAGAGAGCATCCATGTCAAGAGATGCAGATTTGAGATTCGGTTTTTTCGGCAAGTCGAAATTTACCGTTGGAGTCTGCAAGGCGAAATTCTTGTTTATGCCTTTTGCCCATCCTTTTACCGCATCATATGTGGAATCAGCATTGTCAGTAATTCCGAGGTTAAAGCCTTCAACGAAATACGCACCAATTTTTTTCATGACCTTAGATGGGGATGCAACTCCACCTTCTTTTTCTGTTTGACCTACTACAATAGATGCTAAATTCCTAGCAGCCGCTCCAATACTTCCTAGCAATCCATTGTTTTTCAGACCCTTAAGAAAGCCTTCTAGCATGAACTTTCCGACGCTTTCCATGCTATTGCCTTTTTCGTTACTAGCCGCATTCGCACTGTCATGAACAGTCCTGGGCAAATCCTTAGATGCATCCGATAACTGCCCTTTGAGCCCTTCATCTTTAATACCTTCAATCAGGTTCTGATCTACATCCAGACCTAATTGTTTCAGTTTATTAACCAACGGTCCGCGCTCACTAGATTCTGCCTTATCAATTTGCTGTAACAGGTTAATGGCAGTTGTTTGTGTCTCTGATTCCTTGCCTGCAATCGCTTTAATCAATTCATCCGGCACATCCAGACCAAGACCATTAAACAGATTAATCAACTCTGGCTGTTTCAGTTGAACACCATTATTTACCTCCGTCAGCAGACCAATCACCGTGCTTTGAACTCCGGCATTCTGACTGGCGAGGTTTGTAATCAAATCTGACGGAAGTGTGATTCCCAAACTCTTGAACAAACTTTCAAGCTGTGGCTGTGTTGCCTGTACACCAGAAGAAATATTTGCCAACAGTGTTGTTACACTCAACTGAACTTCTGGGGACTTATTGGCAAGAACTCCGATAAACTCATCAGTCATTTGCGGAGCATCTGTCCAAACAAAGTTTTCAGTTCTTCCGCTGATAACTGTGTCTGCTCCATCATCTTAGAGAACATCCCCTCAATAGCCGTGACTGAAATACTGTCGCTGGTTGCAATTTTCTGGGCGAAATCATCGGTAATCGTGATACCAAGATTCTGGAACTCTGTTTTGAGCCCTTCAATACCAGTTTGAATGGTTTGATTGTTTGTTGCTACTCCTGTAGCCGCGTTTTGATAGGCGGTACTGAAATATTCGATATCTCCATTAACATCTGACAACGCTTGTCTGGTATTTCCCAGTGTTTCCGTTGCTTGGTTAAACGCATCATTTGCTGCCTGGTATTCAGCGTCAATTTTTCTCCATTCTACACCGAACGGATCGTAGGTGGTTGTCATACTACCCTCTCCACCAATTCTGCCAGCTTCTGCCTTTTTCTTATATTCATCAATTTTCTTTTGCGACTCCAAAAGTTTCTTCCTGGCTTCTGTCTGGGCATCAACCGCATCCGCAACTGCTTTTTCGCCCTTAATCTGCTTTTCATAAGACTCTTCCAAAGAACTCATAGCAGCTTTAGCTTGTGCTAACTCTTTCTGCTTATCAATGGTTTTTTGAAGTTCATCACGGTTGACTTCCAAAAGACCTGTTTCCCCGTTAAAGTACTGCTCCAGTTCCGGGTACATCTGAACCAAATCTTTGCTATACTGTTTCATTAAAGAGATGTCTTCTGCGGTCGGGTTAGCCTTGCTATGAAGTGCTTCGTACTTATCTGCCATATCTTCTGCCATTTTGGCTTGTGCTTCTCCGGCAGTTCCAAAATCATCCTTCATCTTTTGCGTGGAATCTCTCAGATCCTCGATACGCTGATTGATGTCTTTTTGGCGGGAATCGAAATTGTTTACCCATTCATCGAGTTCTGGTGTTTCCGATAATCCTTTAAGAAAACCACTCCACAAAGAAACAATACCTGTAATCGCTGCCACTGCTAATCCGGCTGGTCCGAACGCTGTATAAAGCGCAGCACTTGCCAATCCAGCAGCAGTTATAATAGCCATGATGTTTGTGGTCAGATTTCCTGTTCCTGTTGCCAAATTTTCAGCTGCATTATATAAAGTGAAAAATTCTCCGGCGACGGCTCCAATACCTAGTGCATATTGAGCAAAAGTAGACAATTGACTTCCAATTGCTTGTAATGTTGTTGGTAATGCGCCAAGCCAATTTCCACTCTGTACGGAATCTCTAAATGTAGTAAATGCAGTTCTAAGCAAAACCACAACTTTTTCAGCTTTCGGCGCTGCTTCTTTTAACGCCACAATGGCATCCGTACTACCTCCTAAAGCCGTTATAAACAGTTTCGCTTTTCCAACACTATTTCCTAAAGCATTCGCAAATTTCTGAATGTTTCCGGTTTTCAACATCGCCGTTACACCAACCAATGTGAGCAACGCCGTCTGTAATGGTGCTGTTTCAAATGTTCCTTTGTAAAGGTTAAAAGCTGCGTTAATTCCGTTCCAAATTGCCTTTCCGACACTTGCTAGGATTTTGGCATAATCAATACTATTGAGGAATTTTCCGATCTGCTGACCGATCATCTCCCATTTGATTTTTGACAGTGCCTCATTAATTGCTGTCAATAAGCCAAGCGCCCACGTGCTAATCGTATGCCCTAATAATCCAAAATCAAAAGTGGAAAAAAACTGGTTTACGCCTGCCGCTATGGAAGCACCAAAGTTTTTCCAGTCAAATGTAGTTCCGAATGAATCAAGGAAATGCAGTGCTGTATTCAGCGCTCCGGCAATCGTTCGACCTAATGCCCCGAACAAATCTGGAGAAATCAGACCGTTCAAAAAATTTGCCAAACCTTTACCGAAATTCTCCGCGCTCTGATAAACGCTATCCCAATCAATTCCGTTCATAGCATTTGTCAGTGTGGTTCCAATATATTTTCCCAGTTCGTACAGAGAATCAATTTCACTCTTGTATTTCTCCAGATAGAATCTCTCCGCACCAGTTTGGCATCTGCACCATTAGCGTTTCCGCCACCAGCACCACCGCCACCGCCTTTACCGCCGGATCCGGAACCATCGTCTGATGTCATGTTGTTTACTTCATGCCATGCAGCAATATAGCGATTCAATTTCTTCGCATTATCAGCAGCTTTACCGGTTCCATCTGCCATATCCTCTGCACCAGCACCAGCCGCATCGAAATCATTCGCCAGTCCTCCGGCATCAATTTCTATTGTCCAGCCGAAGATCGCGCCAAGCGCATTTGCCACCGTTTTTGCAAAAGCAATTACCGATTTCATGACACTATTCAATGCTGTAATAAACGGCTTGAATGCATTAACTAAAACGCCACCGACAATTCCGCCTAATTGCTGGAATTGCTGTACTAAAATTCGCGTCTGATTGGCCCACGTACCGCTAGTACGTGCAAAGTCTCCTTGCGCGATGGCCGTATTAGCCATGACATACTGATAACGTAGCATCGTCTTTTGTGCTTGTGTCATCGAAGATATGTTAGCATCAAGACCGTTTTTTAACGCATATTCTTTTAATGTCGTTTGGGTTAAGTCTAGGCCGTATTTTCTTAACGGTTCTGTCTCACCTGAGAATACAGCCTGTAAACTTCTCGCAACTTCTTTCTGAGATACGTTATAAAAAGATGCCATATCCGCTGCTAGCTTAGTCAATCCGATGGACATATCAGACATCTTACCTTGTGCAAATCCCATCGCCATTCCCATTGCCTGGAAACGACCAGAAATTTGTTTCGCAGTCAACTCAGACATGCCGAAGTCCTGGATAGAATGCTGAGTCAGTTCATCAACCTTGCTTGCGTAATCGCCGAATGCGTTATCTACAACGTTCTGAACCTCTGTTAGGTCTGAAGAAATATCGATCGCTTTCTTAAACCCTTGTAATGCCCTAAGCAACATCCAATAAGTCGCATAGAATTTTCCAATCGCACCGGCCAGACCAGAGAAGGATTTCTTAGCCTTGCTAGATGCACTTGGCAATGACAACAAGCCTTTTGACAGATTTCGAGAACTGTTTCCAGCCTTATTACCTGCATTTGCCAAATTTGCCAACGCCTGTGTCATTTCAAGCACATTTTTGCTGACTTTCGGTGCGGTTGACAATGTTGTCAGCATCTCCTTCAGTGCTTTTGCCAGACTGGTAATATTTCCACTGGCAGCTCTGGTAGCCGTTACTGTTCCAAGCTTTGAAATTCCATTAGCAAGTTCAGTCAATCCCTGTACATCAAACCCACTAAAATCCAATCCCTTTAATTCTGAGGACAGATTTTTGATAGGTGCAATCAGTGCTGGAATATTGGCTGCCGCTTGAGTGACTGTCTTTCTGCCAAGCGTTCCGATCGCCGTCGCGATGTTTCTGATTCCAGTATCATCAAACTGGATTCCATTCAGCATTGCCAAATTGGATGCTAATTGCTGGATCCCGGCTGACGTCTGCCCGATCTCCTGCATTCCAGCCGCGGACGAAATACCATTGGTGGCATTTGCCCCCTGCGCTGACATTCCACTGAGCATGGAAGTGATTCGCTGAATCGTGCTTTCCATCGACGTCAGAGAAGTGATTTCATTTTTCACAGACGCAGAAACGACGCTGCCCTCTTGCTGAAATGCTTTGGTTTTCTCTTTTACTGCACTCGTTACTTCAGAAACTGTAGCTTTGAGATTTCCAAGCTCGGAACTTATTGTATTTTTTCCACCCGCTTGACTAGACAAATCAATACCTTTCATAGTATTTTGAAGCTCTGTTGCGGATCCTGATAACTTTGTAAATGTAGATGATAAATTCGTCAGCTTACGAATATCAATCATATTCACACTGGATGCCAGTTTCTCCAGCGCATTTGACATTCGCTCAATTGATGCGTCCGCTCCCCCTACATCACTGGCTATTTCCAATAATAAAGAATCTATAACATTATCTGCTGCCATTTCTACCTCCATTTGTTTGAGGTCAACAGTTACATTTCATTTCATGTACCGGTAATAAAAAAAGCGGACAAACATTACTGTTCATCCGCCTCTTTCTTTTTATAGCTTCGCGCCATGAAATCCAATTGAAGTAAATATTTCTCCTGCATATCTGCCAATTGTTCCTCATTCAGATTTGAAACATCAACAGGTTTGTTTTGCTCCAATGGATTTTTGGGGTATTTGGCTTTTTTAGAAAAAGCCGCCGCAATGGCATTCATGGTATATGCTCCAATTAGCCACGCTTGATATTCAGTTCTTTCCCACTCGTTTTTGCGACGTTTCCAATATGCATCAATATGCCGTTTAACTGCACCAAATGTCATATGGAAAGCATCTTTTTCGGATAAACCACATTCCAAAGCCGATGGGATTAACTCATTGAGAATTAATTCTCTGAAAGTTTTTTGACTTTGGATGTTGCCCGTCTCTGCGCCCGATTCGGTTTCGGTTCGCTCGATTCTTCCGTGTTCATAGCCTGACTCATGATCTTGTTCAGACCGGTTCGAACGAAAAAATCATCTTCCGCCATCTGATTAAGGCAAATTGTGAATAAATCATAAAAATTTCCAGTACCATCCTCGGAGTGCTCTTGGATATACTGCTTTGCAATTTTCTTGGCGTCATGCATGGAGGATACGGTTCCATCTCCATCCATTCCATGATACTCCTGCAATCCAGCATAAAGCATCAAAATTGCAGTCTGAGGCAATTTTGAAATCTCATTTTTAATTCCCTGCACAGATTCTTTAATCACTTTTTTTCGTGAATCCGGATCGAGTTCTGCAAGAGCATCATCAGCCAAATACGCAGAACCGGAGACTCCGCCCAAAAACTCGATTAATCTATCGATGCAATCGGAACACAAAGAAGCCTCCAGAGTGTATTCAAGATGATAATCCTTACCACCAATAGTTAATGTCTTGTACATAATCAAGATACCTCCCTATCCTTGATTTTATGATCTACACATCTTCTCCATCTGTTGTCGGTTTAATCGCTGTCAACATACCTTTATACTCATCGATTGCCAGAGACAGCTCTGCTACCAGCAATTCATTCTGATCAACCGCAGGCATCGGGATTTTACCGCCCGGCTGAGCAACAATGAAGAATGCCTTAGTAAGATTCGGACTCCAAACAGTAAACCAGGTTCTCTTGTTGGCTGCCAGTCCTTCTGCCGCATCTTCCAACATTTTCTGGTAAATCGTTTCTGTTTCGTTTGTCAAGTTGAACGAAATTGTCCAGTCTCCGCCGGTATCCTGTCTGCCTGCAACATTTCTTGTCTGCTCATCTTCGATGGCAGATGCATCAATTGTCTCTGTACTCAAAGAAATCTCTCCGATAGAGTTACATCTTTGCAGCCATGTATACGCAGTCGGAGCTACACCAGGCGTTGTTTCTACGGCATAACCAGCTCTCATTTTAAGGGTAGAAATACCAGGAATATTTGCTATTGCCATTTAATCTCCTTTCCACCTCATTAATTGTTAGAGGTTAGCGATCACTTCATTTTCAGTGACCGGATTTTTTTTATTTTGTAAACTGTTTCTTTGTTTGATCAATCCATGTTGCCGATGCACCAGATACCATTCCGATCGCGACGGCATTCAGAATATCAGTTGCCGGATAGTTTGGCATGACATACATTCCGACTATTCCCAATATGCCACCAATGGCAGCTACGATAACAGTAATCCACTTATTGTCAATTCCGGATGCCTTAACACCAAGTCCGATGAAATAGCAAATCGCCACAATGGCAGCTACACTAGCAATTCCAAAATCCATTGTCCTACCTCCTTTCCGTTTAATTGCACGAAAAAAGAGCATTAACATTAATGCCCTTATTCCCTTATACTATTTTAACTTATGTTGTTGTTTTGTAAAAAGTCACATTAAAAGGATTCTCCGCAATAAAGCCTATTGTAACGACTGACAACGCGAACAACCGTCTTGTCCGAACCCTCTATCTGTTCTGGTCCGTATGTTCTCCTAAATCCCATTTCCGTCATAGCTTGATGACTGATATTGTCAATTTCATACGCTTTACTTAATGCCTTTTGCCCTTTAGCATAAGAATCCACTTGAAATGCCGGAATGATTGCCGATTCATTTCCATCTAAATCCCATTTATTCCCAGGTGCACCCATCATATAGATAGTAGAATATGGATATTTGTTTGGAATGGCACTCTTTTGCATAGAGCATGTAATGCCCTTTATGCTCTGCATATTTGATAACCATTTTTCAAAAACATCAAGAACAGGATTTTTTACTGTTATCATTAAATTCCACCTCCAAACACTTCCTTGGCAATTTCGTGTATTTTTTGTATAATCTCTACACTAGCTTTATACATTGGCATCGTTGCTTCCGTACCGAAGGATCTAACACTTTCTCCGGTATCAGCTGTATAAAACCATGAATCGTTTTTTCCGTTTCCTTTTCCGTAAGAACCGATTGTATAACCCATTTCCGCACCTTTAGGATTAGGGCTGGTTCCCGGAGAAGTATTGTAATGCACACCAGCACCAAACTCTATAAACAGGATATCTGAGCCCTCGCAAACAAGCGTTGCCTGCGCATAATCTTGGAACGAATTAATTTTTATATATGTGTTGTGTGTTTTATCTGAATCGCCTTGTGCTGCATCCACGTTTTCATTGACAATAGGAATTCCTATTTCCGCTAGTTTCTGCACAAACTCCACATTCTTACTTTTTAACACCTGTCTATATCGTTCCAATTCTTTTTGAGCGTTTCGAATGCTTGATACAGACAGATTAATCTTGATTTTCTTCACGATTTGCTCCTATCTTTTCTATTCCGTATCTGTGAACCAATCCCTTTTCCGCGCCGATACATTTTTTTAAACGGTAATCCGGCAATACTGTTGGTTCTAATGTTTCTTCATCCATTTTTAAAGTTCCATCTTCATTTAATTCTGGTTCTTTGTCTACCCATAACAGCATTCCTTCTTGTGGCTCAAATGAATCCCATCTGTTTTTCCATCGTGTTAAGTATCGATCGTAGTTAGGTACTAAACCGGCAGCTATTTCTTCTGGCGTCCCAGATGTAGAAGATACTGTCATATACCTAATCTCTGGTTTTGAAAAAGTTTTTATCGTATCTATTCCGTTCAATTTTTCAGTTACCATTGAAAAATAAATTTTCTGTTGTTCTCGATTATTACTTCTCACTACGAAACCATCCTTTCTATTATCGTGGGTATATAAAAGATTGCTTTTCCTCCTAGACTCTCATAAACCGATTTGAATATTAAATATCCATAATTGGCAACAATATTGCACACCAGTTCTTCCATGTCAATTACATATTTTGGTTTGGAATATCTATGTATATCACTGATTATATCATATTCCCATAATACTGTATGAGTCATTTCATGAATAAACACAGTAATCAATTCTCTTCCATATAAATCGTTTGAAAGGTAAATCGTATGTTCTGATGGAACAGTAACTCCAAGCGTATAACTTCCCGTTCTATCAATCAATTCTGGATTATATGGACTAACAAATTTCACTTTCCAATCATGATTATTTACCATTAAATATCTGTCCATAGCCCCTCCAATAGCAGAAAAGACCCATGCCACAAAAATGTAACACAGGTCCCTCTTATAACTTACTGCATCTGTTGTACTAATTTAGTTATGTCTGCTTTCATCGTCTGGCGCAATGTAGGATCTGCATCCGACCACATTTCTTTCAGATTTCGAATTACATCATCTGTATATTCCTTTGTGCTATTATCCATCATTCGTTTTGATTCTGCATCTTTGGAATCATGATAATGTCTTCTGTACTCATCGTAACGATCATAAGACTCTCCATATCTGGAATTTTTCTTATCATCTTTTCCTTTGTATGTCAGATAATCATCCATCCACTCATCATCTTGTTTGTACAGATAGGGACGATATCCCATTCTATGGCCTCTGCCTTTTGGGGCAAATCTGCCGTTATCATAGCGATAACGGTCATAGCCCATTCGTTCCATGAAGTCTTCAGAATCTTCTTCATCCATAGCTTCTATGATTCTCATGTCCTTATCGTACTGAGCAAGATCTTTTGCAATATCAACCCACTGTCCATAAATACTCAGGTCCGCCGGTGTGATATTATCCAGCCCTTTAGCCTCAACTTCTCTTTTGACACATTCCGCTATTTGTTTTGCAAATCTATGCATTATCTTACCCCCTTAACAGTCACAGCATTAGTGGCGGATGCCGGTGCTGTGCCATCAATCGATGCCAGCGTATTATTCGGCATACATGACGGATTCCCTAACATCTTAAAGGTTCCTCCGGTCGCGCTCGTCTGTACTACTGTAGCATATCGAGTTCTTGTTCTAACTCCGCACGCTGTGACTTGACGGCAACAACGATTTACCAGAGGATATTGAACTGTCCCGGCGCCAATCTGGAACACAACCGGAGCGCCGATCGTTGCTGTGGTTGGAATTGTCTGACCTAATATAATGCAGTATTTCTGCCCATCGTTATAACTTCCTGCCGGAAGCGTAACAACCAGGTTCCCGTCCGTAAAAGTAATCGCCGTGGAAACAACCAAGTTATCACACATGCGACAAACATTTCTACAAGCCATATTTTACCTCGCAATCTAAAAAAGAGGCGGAGATACCGCCTCTCTGATATTTGTCAACCATAAAAGGCGATTAGCAACAACCGGTATTAGCTGTGCAGCAATTTCCATAGTATCCATACAGATTGGATGCTGGGTATGCCGGAACCGGTAACGGTGCTGTTCTGCGAAGAATCTCTGCCGTATTCGCATCCATTGCCGCCTGCAATACTGCATTCTGGTTAGACTGCGATGCTGCCAGTTTAAGCGACTGGTTCTCTGCCCGAAGATCTGCAGTTTCTTTCTGACACAGATAATCAAGAATTGCTCTCGTTCCCGCATTTTGGTTGTCGATGATATCTCTTGTGTTGTTGTTCATGGTGTTCTGCAAAGCACATGTATTCTGTGCCATGTTAAAGTTGACGCCCTGAATCGCTTCGCGTGTCTCACAGCAGCAATTAGATAACTGTGCCTGAAGAGCGTTTGTATTCTGCATTCCGGCTACGGTATCTGCATTGATGGATTGCTGAATTCCGTTGAATCCTTGCAGCATTCCCACATTCAAACCGTTAAATCCACTCTGCATTGTGTTGTTTAATGCATAAGTACTGTCACAAATCCCCTGCTGAATACCGCGGATGCCGTTTTGAATGTCATTAAGGGCAAATCCCTCATTTATATCTGCTCGTGTCGCCCAGCCCTGGAAACCGGCTCCATTAGTGCCATTGGCACCATTTCCGCCCCAGCCGCCATAGCCGTTTCCCCATCCGCCAAAAATAGCAAAAATCAGGAACAGCCAAATAAACCAGCCGCCATCTCCCCAGCCATTACAGCCATTATCTTTAGAGTTACCTGTTGCGGCAGCAATGTCCGCTAACGAGTATCCGCTTGAAGTCATCATAATTTCAAGCCCCCTTAAATATATTTGTAAATCAAGAGGAATCCTAGGCTTTCCACTCAATCTTACAGCAAAGTTATTTCATGCCAAATTGATTTTTGAGCTGAGATAATGCTTTTTCCGGATCGATATGACGCTCTTCGCATAGATTCCTAGCCAATCTCTCTATTCCGGTACCATCTCCATTTTTCATCATTTGTATAGCATTGTTGAGCACAGGATTGTTCCCGGCTTCCTTTTGTAAAATGGTATTTAATGCTTCTTGAGGATTTCCACCACTTCGCATTAATCGGATTAACTGCATAGGATTAATCATTTTTGACTTCCTCCCCTCTGTATGGATTTGGACGCTTCCATGTGCTGTTGATTATTTTTATTTACCAAATCTTTAATTCCAGATATCTCCTCGAATATATCTTGCCTTAACTGTTCAAACAACGTATTTAGCGTTTCTTCATTTATTCCAGTATTGAGTTGTTCCGATTTATTTTGAGACTCTGGTTGCATCAATCGATATACGCAAATCTGACTTTTCCCATCTGCCTGCAACTGCTTTCTGTATATTTCAGTCCCATCAGATTTTGGATACCAGACTGGATTCCCACTCATATCAACGTCTTTTGCCTTTACCGCATCGATTCCATCGACAATCTGCCCAGAAAGAAACTGATTCTGCTGATTCACTTGCTGTTGTATGGGAACGTACTGCATCTGTGGTTGGTAATTATTGTTTGGTAATTGGGACAATCTTTCCTGATATGGATTGATTGGATTCTGATATGTAGGATATGCCATATTAGGCCATGTTGGATAAGGTTGCACCTATCTTTCCTCCCTTCTTCCTACCTCTATTATACTTAACCAGATAGGAAGAAAACAGGACAGAATATAGACACTTTATGGACATGATTTGAAAATTACTTTTCGAATTTTGTTTTTGATTTTTATGTTTATTCTATAAGCAGTTTTAGACGATATATTCATTCGTTCTGCTGACTGTTCAAGGGTAAAATTTTGAGCTCTTAATAGAAAAAGTTCGTTCTCATCGGGTGTAAAATTGCATTCACTTTCTAGCACTTCTATCTCTGATTTTGTGAAGTCACTAATATTCATTCTCTTGTTACCCATAAAATCCATTCCTCCCTATATGGATCTTATCCGGGGAACGTTCCACCTTTGAGAAAATAGGCGACTACTGCGCCTATAACGGCTCCGATAATGCCAGTAATGGCCGATTCGTATCGTTTGCTTGGCACTGACATTAAGGATTTTACATTATTATTTACTTCATCCACAGCATCTCGAATATGCTGTAAATCATTGGATACGACATCCATACGACGTTCCAATTCTTCAATTCTGGAGTAAAACTTTTCATGCTCCTGACTGATTTTTTTCTTTAAATCCCGAAAGTCATTTTCAAGGGATTCGATTCGATGTATATTTACGCATTCTGATTCACATCCCATCGCCATACCTCTTGGGCCCTTTCTCTCCCGTAAGACTATACTTCTCCCCACCACCGCGCGAAGTATCCCTGCAACACAACGGGAGGAATTGTGTCACGCACCGTCTGTGTTATAAAATTTTTGCAACCGGGATGATTCCTCGAAGATAACTTGCTGGCGTTCCAGCACTGTTATATGAAACCGATACTCCAGATTCAGAATAACTCGTAACACCTTCTTTGCCCTGCTTATCATAGTGATACTGGGCGATTTTTCTGATTTTACTTTTGTATCTTTTCATTGCTACGTTTTTCGCAATATCTTCATCTTCCTTATTTGTGAAACCAAATGGGAACATTTCCTGGACAACATCATCAATTGCATCATCGATCAGCATAAGCAAAAAAGAATCCTGTTCTGGAATATAATCGTGTCCAATATATTCAATTAATTCTCTCAAAATTTGTTCTTTCAAGCCTATACCTCCATCATTTATTTTTTCGACGGTCTGCCTCTTTTTGCTGCCGGGGCAGGTGTCTCAATATCTCCATCGTTAGAAGAAAACGGAGAAACTGTGCTCTCCGCCTTAACCTCATCATCTGGAACCATCTCTCCGGCCGCATAGTAAATACCATCGTGTTTTACAACGTGATCGTATGTCATGCAATGCCTCCTTATTCCTTTACTTTCAGAACATAGATGCTGTCCATGCCCTCAAAGGACGGCAGTGCAATCATAGACGCTGTAGTGAAATACTCTACCGGCGGTCCGTAGATGGTTTTTGTTGCAACTGCGATTCCGCTGTCCAGTACAGTTACATCTACATCAGCATTTCCTCTCAGGGTTCTCTCCTCCGGAGTTACGCCAGCCCAAGTATTACCAAGCGTACCATCGCCAATGATTGTTACGTAATCATCTGGGAAGAATCCTTTCTTGGTTCCGTCAAAATCCTGGTATTTCTTATCGTACAAAACCGGAATAAGACCTGTCTGCAACCGAAATACTTCTTTTGCCTTTGCCTGAGACATGAAGTCTACATTGACACCAGATGTGGTGATAAATGCATTCTTCATTTGTTTGCTCTTGATTAAGTAATTGAATGTCTTACTTGTCATAAGAGCATATCTCGGTGCTTCTCCGATACTTGTCAAGTAATCATAACCATTCTGAATGTCATCCAGAGGAGCAGCGCTATCTGCTTTATCCCATGTACTCGTTCCGCTCAGAGATGCATAGTGCTCGCCCTTCCAAGAAGAATCCTCATCGTAGTTGTACGCATAAATGGTATTGTCAGCTGCGCCAATGGTGATTTTCATTGCTCCATCAAGCGGTGCCAACAAGCTCATTCTCATCTTTTCCATAGAAATTTCAGCACCGTTTACCAAGCTATTTACATCATCATAAATGTGGTTTAAAACCTCGTCGATATACGGATCATTGGAATCCTGCGCTCTCTGAATGTCCATCAGATCACGTTCATCAATCTTCATGGACTCACGGAAGATCGGCATCTCCTCTGTTCTGATTTGGAAACCTCCACGGGTTCTAATGGTTGCCATGCTGTCCAATGCAGACGGTTTCAATGCAACGCCCAACCCCTTGTGCGCTTTGATCCATTTCAGGTCTATACCATTTTTCTTTCTAACCGGGAACCATGTAGTACCCAGGAAAGGAATCGCATTACTTGCTTCTTCTGTTCTACGAAATGCAACAGCAGCCGTAGAGAAAACATCTGTTAAATTCATAAAACTCCTTTCTTCCCCTTAACTATTTGGGGTTAGCGAATGTTATATTCGGTGTAATTAATTATGATTGAGCTGCCGGGATAGTTCCAACAATCGGTGTAGTAGCCTCTTCAAAAACAATGCGGCATCCGGCATTTACCAGTGCGGCTACAAGCGCAGCATCATAGGTTAATCCACTGTTTTCCTGTGCTCTTTTTGTATGGATATATGCTTTTTTAAGCACTGCCGCCTGCGGTCTACTCTCATATACATCATGACGCAGAAGACCAATTGCGCCTGTCCACGGTGTAGCAGATACCGGTCTGCCATCTTTGTCTACCGGTGTACCTGCCGGAACAATTTTTTCTCCATTGTCCGCAGTTTTTACCACTGACGTAAAATCAACGGTCATTGCCGTAGCTTCGCATTCTTTACGATTTAACACTTCTTTCTCCAAACCGACAGAAATGTTTTTTACTTTCATATCGCCTCTTGCCATCGTTAAACCTCCTTATTGGTTTTACATATAATGTTTAATAATATCTGCATTGGCTGTTTTTTTAGATGAACCAGCGGATAACTGCTTTGCTTTCTGCATTGCAAGAGATTCACTTCCATCTCCATGACCAGCAGAGAAATCTTTACGGGACGCTACAAATTCCTGCTCCCAAGCAGCCTTTAATGCTTTAATATGAGTTCCAATAGCTGAAAAAATCTTATCAGCATCCTGTTCCGTAATGGCTTGTGCAAGCTCTCTTGCCTCATCTTTTGCCATCCCGATCTCCTGACTCATACATCTTTCCGTGTACTCTCCAATCTGAAGCTTGTTTTCCAGCTCTTTAATCCGATTCTCACGTTCTTGCTCATGCTCTTGTTTGGCCTGCTGCTCTGCTTCCTCGGCTGTCATTTTGGCTCTTAATTGCTTTTTGAAGTTTGCTGCTTCTGTAGATGCGGTATTCTTTTCATTCTGCAATTTGGCACTTCTGGCTCTTTCTTCTGCCAACTGTGCCATCAATTCTTCTACAGTCGGATGTTTGTCGCCATCGCCTTCGCCACCACCACTACCATCATCGCCATCACCTACACCAGAATTTCCACCATCAGCACCAGTGTCGCCACCATCAGCAAAAATCTGTAAGTGCATTGGAAATTTGTTACGTGTCTCGGAATTAAAAGTTCTACTGATTCTATTCAGCTTCATAATAAAAACCACCTTTCTAAATTAGCTCTGTTTAAGCACATTTCTCTTGTGCCGACTCTTTAACGCCTTGTCGCAGGCGTTCGCTCCTTTAGGTTCTTCTCCAACCATTTATATAAAACGTCCAGTTCCCCGAACGTTATTTTTATTACATGTATTTGATTGAGCATCGGCAGTTCACAATCTGACTTGCACTTGCTCCATATGAAGTGTCTTTAGGATAATCCATGACGGAATCTCCTACCAAAAACGGCTCTGTAATTGGCTTAATGGTACCGCCGACTTCACGGTGATCCTTCCGCTCTCTTTTGTCCCGGATATCAACCCATTTCTTTAAAGTGAATCCAGCAGCTATCGCATCCATGAAATCTTGATGATTCAAAGATGTATTTGATTCGTTCTCTGCCATATATTTAGCTCGATCTGGAGAAACATAATACGGATCATCTGGATTATTCTGCGTTGCTTCAATGACATCATACGATAATGACTGAATGTAATTTTCCATATAGTCATCCAATGCTACTGCACCAGCTATAGCACTACGATATTGATAAATGAATTGAGAACGCACAAATTCAAAATCTACAGTTCCATATTCTTGCATTGAAAACAGAAGTGCAATTACAATTAAAAAGCTCTCTTCCATCTTCTTTGCAAGTTCTATTCTCTTTTTCTTATCTTCTTCGGATAAATCCATGTCTCCGAAATATTTTTCAAAATCAATGCTTCGCTTATTTTCAACAAAATCGTTGACTTCGTCAAAATTTCTAATTCCAATCACAAGGCATACCTCCTTTACGACTGAACTTTACTATCATCAGTATTCATTCCGTCAATAATGGGAGAATTTCCAGTCTGATTGATTGGATCGCCCGAAGTATTAAAATTATGTTCCTGAGATGCATCAGAAGCAGATCCGCTACTCTTCATATTCTCTTGGAGAGCATCTAACATATCCTTGGAATCCAAATATACTTGCTCAGTATCCTCGAACGCATCCACCATTTTAAGAATATGTCGCGGATGTATTCCAGCATTGAAATATGTCGCAAACGTATTCGCCTTAACACTCATGTCTGTGTTTTTCTTGCGCGTGAAGTGCAAATCGATATCACTAGTATGAATCAATCGAATTGGCGCATCCATCGGAAGTTTTCTTTCTGGCACTTTAGCAATCGCTTTCAAAATCAGTGATAATTCTTCACGTTTACCATGTGCGATCATCTGTTGCTCACGAACCGCATCCAGTTCTGTGGCACTCCAGCCTGCTGACATATCTGTGGCGCTTCCTGTTGAACCACCACCAGAATTGTCATATTGAAGAGGGACCTTACAATCTTGCAGAATTTCTGTTCTAGTAGTCTGAATAGCGTTCAATGTGCTAGAACCATCAAACGTACTGGAAAGCGGTTGTATCTTAGATACTTTTCCATCGTCAGAAAAGGTGCACACCCATTCTCCACTCTTAGGACTTCTGCTTTTTCCGTCTTTATCTATAAACGATACGTTATCAGCCCACCATATTTCCTGTGTGCGTTGTGCTACATCATTGGTGAAATCCGAAAGCAGAACATTCAGTGCATCCATTCTGGCTATTTCTCGTTCAAAACATCCAGTGCGGTCGAAAGCACGTTCATACTCAACAATCGGTATTTTCTCAAGCGGATTTTTTTCTTCGCTAACAATTTCTCCGTTTTCTACTTCAAATCTGCTCTTATCTGTATAGCAGGTAAAGTATTCCGAACCATCACGGCAGGAAAAACTCACACCTAATACTTTTTTTTGACCAGGGCCATCATAATAAACCACAAAAGCATACTGTGAATCCAATGTATATAAATCCACCAGAGAACCATCGTCCCAATCATCCGTCTTGATATCAACCATTCGATGACCAATACCACACACTTCAACAAATTCTGCCATGCACTGATCTAGCCATCCAATGTTTTCCCCGTTGATTAGAGTTTCATTCAAGGCAGAAATTCCAGAATCGTCTGTATTGGAATCTGTATCGTGCAACTCTTTATTACCGCGCTGCACCATCGTAACCGGGTTTCCCCAGTTATACGCGATTTTGAACTCTTTCACATAATTCGCCAAATTTGCATGTACTCGGATGTCGATATCTGGACGTATTGTTTTTGGACGAACAAGAGGCTGTTTTCCACGTTCATACTCAATCAGGAACTTCATCTCTTTGACATTTTCTCTGTGGATATTCATTGCTTTATCCAATACTTCCAAAAGATTGTTTCTGTCTATATTTTTATACCTGCTATAAATTCTTTTTCTCCCTATCAACTGTCTTGGCCTACCATTGATGGCAATTACTTTCTCTTCTGATTCCATGCAAAACACACCTCCCTTCTATTCAAAAAGAAAAGCGCCTGGAATTCTCCAAACGCTCTAAATACATTTTTACGATATTATTGTACAATAGTTATATGTATGCTAAAAAGTCACTTTTTTCGAACATTTAATAAAGCAAGAAAATATCTTCTCCTATCATTCATCGCACTCTGTGAACAAGGAACTCCCATCACTCCACGCAAATAGGCATACGAACAATCACGGTCACAAACGAACTTAATGATAAATTTCCATAAGTCTGCATCTACTTCTTTTGCCGTATTTTCAATCAAATCAATCTTTTGCTGTAAAGCCGTGTGTCTCATTGCGAGTTCTGCCGTTGGATCGCTTTTATTGTTGGTCCTTGAAAATGGCATACCATTAAATCCGGTACTATGAACGGTATCTTTGTTATACAGCAATTCGTCTTTCCATTCCTGGTACTGTTCGCAAAAGGCGATCAATTCTCTCCTACGTGCCGGTGTCATGTTGTAATCTTTATAAGTGAATTTTCGTTTATTCATGATACCTCCTAAAATGGACTTGTCATAATTCTGGTTCGTGAAACTCCACTGCCCTTATTCAAAAATACTGCTAATGCCGCCAATGAGTCCGGTGCATCATCATGCTTATTTTTACCAGTGATTGTAAAACTGTAAACTTGATTAAGAAACTTTCGATATTCTTTTGATTGACAACCTGAATCTCGAAAATAAAAGCTCCGAATAGCTTGTGCATTATCCCATATTCTTTGTTCCTTTCGTTGCGATGTTTTTTTTCCTCCTTTTCCGGCATTGACGATCATCTGTTGTGCAAATCTGGAAATCAAATTGATTTGAACTCCACGTTCTTTCAGCATTCCATTTATATCATCCTTGTAACCTTCGCCACCATTATTCGCCTCAAAAAAGGCATTCGACACATGATTCCTGATTAACGCATCCAAGACTTTCGGCTGTGTAATCATCTTTTCGCTGCTATCAAACACAACGTCATGAATGTAAACCGAACCATCTTCATATACATAAGCAATTGGCATGGAAAGATAGTCTGTTCCGCCCAAAGCCACATCACACGCAGCGACCACTTTCAGCGGTGCCACATCAGGCAACACACCATTGTAAAAATTCATATGCTCTGGGTTAAATACCGCGCCATCACGTTCAATCGGTTCCTGCTGACATTGTGCGAACCACGATGCCATATCGTCATTTTCTTCAAATTTTGCACGTTCAATTCGATAATATTTCGTACTGAACCCGACATTATAATCATAATCAAAGTTGGATTCATCTGTTTCTGGGTCTAGCGCCGGTATCTTTAAAACTTCCCATCTGATTCCTTTTGCCTCTGGATTGTTCTCCAGAAATCCCATACGATTCATATAGATATCATGCAGACTCCAAATGGTTCCGTTATAAAGGACCTTGCATTTCTCTTTTTTACGTTTCATAAGGTTGTTATCAAACAACATCTGCTTTCGTGCTAAAACATCCGGACTCAAAACATCCTCAATACCTGCCAAAATATCATCCGCCACCAGCCATCCAGTTGCATCATACAAACCATTCAAACCAGATGTCAGTCCTTTTCCAGATAATGATTTGTATTTTTTCTTTCGTTCCAAATCAACTGTATTAGCTTTAGCATCCGTGGATACGATTCTTGCATTCGGGAAAACATCTGTATGCAAATAAATCGGATCCGTCCATATCTCCTTCACACCATCAAGGAATGCTCCTCCGGCATCCTCTTTATATGAACAGTAAAGATTACTCAGCTCTGTATTTCGGCAGCAATGCCATGCCATTCCAAGTGTGATTATCTGCGTATTATGTGTTGGAACCATTGTTTTCCCAACCAAATACAAACCATCACTATTTGAAACCGTAATGCAGTTGCCTTGTTTTGGAATGCTTCTTGTGATTGATTTGATAGAAATCCTATGTTTCTTTGAAAATTCTTTTAGTTTCTTTCGTTCGATTGTACATGGTATTTCAATTGTTGGATTAAATCCAATGGTATATACTGCATTTCTACCAATTACACCACTGCTTGATATTTTCGGTTCTTCCTTTTTTATAGATGCTCTCCATCCAAACGTGGATATTAAAGAAACAAAGTCGTTTTTTAACGTTTCATTTGCGGTTGAAAACTGATATCTTCTTTCTTTTCTAATCAAACATCCATCCGTGTCCAGCAAGCCCGCCAAAAGTTCCAGTCGCTGCTTTACAGAAGCACATAAATATTCTTTCGGTATGTGTTTATTACAAATTTTCGTATAATAACACATATCATAAGTTCTTAAATCGTCTACCAGTTCCCTGCCAAATACTGTTGTTATTACCCCTGTCGTTTTATGAACGTATTGATGTTTTATTGGATATCCATACTTTACAATTTTATCGACAATAGCAGAATCCGATTGAGGCCCAGAAATGGCAGGCTTTTTATTGGTTCCATCACCCAACCAGGCCCCTAAAACATACGGATGTACTTTTAGTTGCATTTCCGTTCCTGCCATTATCGGCTTTTGAGGAAGATAAAATCTATATCTATCATTAAATCGTTCTTTTCCTATTAAGTTTTGAGTTTCTTCTGTTTCCCAGACACCTCTTTTTTTGTCATAGACAGTCCATTCGTGTCTAAAGTGGCATTCAATCTTTGTGCCATCGGACAATTCCACTGTATGAGTTGTATGATATTTAGGATGAACGCAAATCACTGTAGTAAACTTTCCATCGCTACCAATGACTTGATCTCCTAATTTTAATTCTCCGTGAGTTTTCCATCCACTCTTTGTAAACACTGGCGTATCATCGGCTAATAGCTTACCAACACGCGCCGGCATGTGAATAAATCCCTCATCCAGCTGATCATCTTCCAGTCGTTGAAGCAGATTGACAACCTTTATCAATGTCTTGCGTCTAGGCTGATAAAAGCGTTCCTGGGGTTTTCTATCCTTTTCAACATACAAAGCATAAGAATCCAACAGATCTGGAGCTTCAAATAAAAGCAACTGCCAGTACAAATCATCAAAATTTCCACTTCCTGTTTGTGCTGCCCTATAAGCCGCCATCTGATGCAAATATTGACTGATTTTCAACGCACAGTCTTTAACATCCTTATGTTCAGCGAATACATAATCGCTACGCATATTCAAAATAAGCTGAAACAAATCTTCCTGGCTTTGATAATCTTTCAAACCACATTTCATAATCCGGTCCGCAATGTATTTATACCATTCAAGACTGCCCTCTATTAATTTTGACATATAAAAAGAACCACGCTCCCCCTTTATCAAAAAGTGAAGTCATGGCTCTCTAAATATTGGCTCTCTTGACTAACTATCCATTATTCTGTTAATGATTGGCATAGTGAAACAAAATCGTTTCTACTCAAATTTTTCAATTGCTTACTTGCCAATTCGTGTGTGTATACTGGTCTCCCCATCAACTTGTATGCGTACTGATAGACATACTTCCTATCCTCTCCCGTCAGCATACAAATTCCCGTATAGGCTTCCACAATAGCTGCTTCCTGTTTTGTCATTTGGATAAATTCCCCCATTCCAACAAACCATTGAAATCTATTAAATCTGTGTTACATATTTTTCCATCATCAGTGCAATAGCAATAACCCGTAATAGGCCGCTGCAATAGTTTATGCCGCATGATGCATTTGGAAAAGCCATTGAACGATCGTTTCTTGTCTCCATATGGAATAAATGAAATTAATACCTTTCCAGGATCAGTGCGATTAGAACGAATAATGAGTTTTCCCCACAAATTCACAACTCCGCTATTGTAGGTTATTCCTATTCTTGCCATACCTAAGATGACCTTGTATTTTGATTGAACATCATTCGACATTAATAATAAACTTTCCTTTGCATTTACTGCCCCGACAAATATAGGGCATCATATGTATCTTTGTTTCATAAAAAATTCGAATAGCCTTTTTATGACAAAATGGACAGATGATCCACACCTGTCCATCCGAAAGTATTTTTTTATCAGCTATTCTATTCCATCCCTCTTCTGGTGGATTCATGTTTTTTGAAAAATCACTCATAGCTTTCCAGCCCTTAAAGTAGACCGGCCGTTTCCTGTAAATTCGCATACATACAAGCCAGCGTATTGACAGTTACTCGTAGCTGATTGATTCTAACGCAGTCTTCTTGATGTCTACTTTCCAAATACTTACCTCTGTCCTTAAGATCGGTCAACTGCTTTTGAGTCTCAAACAGATCCTTATTAGCTTTTTCTAGTTGTTCCTTTAAATCAGAATTTAAAATCTCTAAGTCAAGATTCTGTGCTATCACTGTTCCCCTCCTATTGTTCGCAAGCATCGTCCCAAAAACGAAAGTCTGCACGATACTCTGAATCTCCATTACAGCATACGCCATCATAGTGAGCATACCATTTACAAGTGCAACAATATTGTTGCACTTGTTGTTTTTCCATAATCCAGCAAGTGGAGTCGAACCACACGAAAATCCTTCTCCACCGTCTGGAGTTTGCCGGAATCCACAACATTCGTATTCCGTTCCGAACTGTTGTGTTATATGTACGTTTCCCCGGTATATCGCACACGTTCCTCATTTTAGGCATTATCATAACCCAACTTTTATTTTGCCGGACAAGGAAATGGACCATCAGGGAATTGAACCCCGGACACACGGCTTATAAGGCCGCCGCTCTAACCGTCTGAGCTAATGGTCCTTAGCAGAAGGCAGATTGGGTAAAATCCTTCTGCTGTTGCAGTTCACAAACCACCAGCCGCAACAAAGGTATTATCCACAGAGGGTATCAATGTGAATAATCGGGCACCCTGTTAGCCGGGAAGCACAGAGTATCCCGAAAGCCAATGATCGGACTCGAACCGACAACCTACTGATTACAAGTCAGTTGCTCTACCAGTGAGCTACACGGGCAAAACGAATATCTACTATTCGTTTAATGACTCTCTGAATGGCTGATGCGTCCAGAATTTGATGTCATGATGAGCTGGAACATCATACACAATGCCGGTGGTCGGAACTTTGCACGAACGTGCCTTTCTGACAACCTTCTCAAAGCTACCAAATTTATCAATCTGAATGCGTTTTCCCTTTTTCAGTTCACGCCGCATGACTTCCAGAAACTTATCAACGATGATCTTGGTCTCATTTTCCTCAATGCCGGTTTCTTTAGCAACCATTCTAATCATTTCTAGTCTATGCATACTCTTTCACTTCCTTTCCTTAATGCTGTTAATACAGATAGTGGGACTTGAACCCACATGATGTAAATCGTCAGATTTTGAGTCTGATGCGTCTTCCATTCCGCCATATCTGCACATGTAAGTGTAAACCCTGTAAATCACTTACCATTTATTTTTTTACCGACCATGAACTTTACCCAACACATCAAACACTTAATGCGACTACACAAAGCTGTTGCAAGTATTTATATATAAACCTCTAGCCTCTCCATAACGAGATTTATTCTAAGGATTTTTGGTCAAACTGGAGCAGTCAGACTTAAACTGACGACATCTTGATTAAAAGTCAAGCGCTCTAACCAACTGAGCTATGCTCCAACAACCGGCAACGCCGGTTAGCAAATTGTTTATAGTGCTATGCATGGCACTCCTTCCATAAGATTGAGGATAGTAATCGATACGATGAGGTATTTATTACTCATGCGGGGAAATGAAACACTTATGATGTAACCTTATGGAAAAACCATCCGAGCCTTGTGACGGCTCTTTAATCAGCTTTCCGCTAGATGGTGAAGGATCTACAATCATGGACCAAAAAATAATCAGTCCAAACTGGGCTAGTTGGATTCGAACCAACGAATGCAGGAGTCAAAGTCCTGTGCCTTACCGCTTGGCGATAACCCATTTTTAAACTGTCATATATCGGATGGATTTGACAAATTCCCTAGGAATCGTGACTATCTCATTCTGGGTTTCGATATAGAAAAGTTGAGTGTCTTGTGCATATCGGTATGCGTCGCTCTTCCTTTCCAGAATATCTTCGATGTCTTCGGATGTTCCGTCAATATATTCGACTCTTACCACGTCTAAAGCCCCCAAATGCAAACCAATGACAGCACATATGTAACCAACATCGCCGAGAAACCGACAATTGAAAATTTGTTTTCTGGCATTTTAAGCCCACGCATGAAAATTACCAGGCAAGCTGAGAATACCGCAATCATAACTGTAGTAATTATCTTTATTGCTAAAACCATCTTTATCCCTCCGACATCTATAGCCTTAACGTGTCAATTTGTTCCCGTCAAGCACTTTTTTTACTTTTCCAAGGTTATAAGCTCCGAAAATGGGAGTTTTTCAATCCATTTGCAAAAATCATGCCATTCATCCAGCCTGTGATCCCTTCTGGCAAAATAAATGTTCCGCAGAACCGTATAATTTAACATCATGGTTCGTTTCTGGTTGTAGCTGGACGGCAGAAGCTGGATCATCTGCCACCACACTTCTTTTTTAGTTGGCTTGCGATATCCGTTATTGTCATGAATTTCGTAATTGACATATAAATCTCTTACCTCGTTTAAATACTTTACAGTACGCATTAAAAGTTCCATGCTTCTAGTGGTACAGTGCTCATGGCTAAAGTCCTCCAGCGTAAATTCTTTAGCCTGAATTTTATGCATGGTAGAACATGAATTCGCCACAGTACCAACCTTGTAAGTATCCATCTCTTTTAGCCAATACAACGGTGCAGTGACATCAACGGTTACTGGCAAGAATCGCATGAATTTCGAATGATCCGTTCCTGCCGCCACCAGCCGTTTCATCAGCCCTAAATCATTTTCTCCGATGTTCATGTGACCCGGCCAGAACGCACTGTCACTTTTATCCCAACTATTCATCGGGTTACGGGCTCCCATAATCGCTGCACGCCACTGCTCTGGTGATGCTGTTACTGTATTCTCAAGTAAAATCATACCTATTTCCCCTCTACTGTGATGCAATCGTATCTTTCTGAATTGATGGTGTTCTCCATTGCTTCAACTGGATTGTAACCAAGATTTTGAAGAATCTGTTTGAATACTGTCACAGACTGTCCGCTTGCAAGCTGCACGCCTTTACGTCTACTATCTGCATGAAATACATCGTGACGACTATTTACATTCCAGAAAATAATGTTTGGGATTACATAACCTTTTTCTCTAAATGCACGAGCCATATTGTCATAAAATGTCCAGCTATAGTCTTCTGTGCAAAAATCTATTTCCATATCAGAAATAACGACAATTGCTTTGGGCATCTCTTCCTGCGAAATTTTGTGTTTTTCTGCAATTTCAAGGACTCTTTCAAAGGCAATTTCAAGGTCTGTATTATTACCCCAATTTGCGCTGTTTACATTGCAAATTTTCTGTTCAAGTGTTTCTCCTCTCAGAATAACTGTTTCTGGAATGCCCGAAAACGTCATAAACAGATTGTGATATGCTCCAACATTTCTTTCCGCAAAGTAAATCGCAAGTCCTATTGAAGTAGCCAGCGGTCTGCCGTACATAGAACCAGATACATCCGCCATTACAAGAACATTGGAACCCTCTTCTACATAATCCGGCAGTGCTTTCCACTGTGCTTCAAGGACTTTGCTGTTCTCTCTGCCGTATAAGAATTTCTCAACAATATCGTAAGGGAATAATGTGGACGCATTGATCTTCGCATCTCCCTTTTCTACCTTGCCGATAAATTCATTGAATCGTGCCTCGTCATGTTTCATAAAAGCCTTGCGGTAAATCATCATTGCACGGCTGGGGACTTCCGGGTATTTAATCTCATCCCATTTTCCGGCAGACATAAGGCTTTCTACAACACCGATCTGTTTTCTCATACTACGGACAATTCTCTTGAAATTGTAGACCGGATAACCAAGTTTCTGTGCGGTCATAACGCCAAGCCTGCGTTTCCAGTCATTCTAAAATACTGAATTAATATCTCGGCTACCGTTTTGGTACCCCAGAATATCCCCCTTTTTGTTTTTTCGGAATTTTTTGATTTCCTGTTTTTTCAATGAAACCTTTAATAAACTGACAATGATTACAGTCATAAGTTGGATAATTGTCGCACGCCCATTTGAGACAATCCGCACCAATATCTCCACACTCCATCGCTGCCGCGTATTCTGTTGTATAACACATCCTATGAATTGGATACCCTACTTCGAATAAGCATTTGCCCATCTTCACTCTCATAGAATCGTTTAATAGAACTGAAATCAAATCTTACCCCATATGGCACTGGCATATATGTCAAAAGCTCTCCTGTCTCCAATCTCATTTCGCAGGTCCTTGTGCCAAACATTTTTGATTTACACGTTATCTTGAATCGATACCTACCAGTTTCATTCATGCCAATTCGACCCCCTTTTTGTTTTTTGGAAATTTTGGAGGCTCACCCCGCCCCGACAGCCCCGCACGTTTAGACCCCTCCCCCCATGCCGATCCGCTGGTGCTTTTCCTGGGACGATTCCAACAAAAGCGAAAGTGATGAGCCTATAAGATGCTTTCCGATTCGCTTCGTTGCTAACTATTCGTGAAAGAAATCTTTGCCGAATAGTTGAACGTGTAAATATGCCGTATTGTGTTTATTATTTGCATTATTCAAATCTATTAACAGATTTCTTTTATCGCGCCCGTCTGATATAACACGGCTCTTATAACTCCGGCGCTTCCGGTTCTGGTAATTCCAGACTGTCGGCGTATTTCTGGGCGATTTCTTCCCGGCTCTCCTGCGCTGTGGTTCCGGTTGTTACCCTGATTTCCTGCGCTGCCTCCGCGTATCCGTGGCAAGCTTTCAGTGCAAAGATGCAGCCGATGCTGTTTTTCTCGGTCGCTCCATCAAACAATGCGGACTCACTTTCCATTTTCCACCTTTTAGCCGCTCGAGAATGTGCAGAACTTGTTCCGCCTCTAATTGTCCCATTTATCCATGTAGTGATGGTATCGTTAGCCACTCCCACCATGATCGCAAAGTTTAAAATCGTAGGCTTTTTTTGATAACGATAGCATAAACCCGTGTATACATCCCACAACTGATCCAACAGCTCTATATTATCCAAATCTAAATTTGTACCAGTAACCCAGATTGTTTTGCGTTCTGCCGGATTAGCTTTAAACAGATGCATATAAATATGCTTCATCATTCCAGCAAAAGCGGAAGGATTCCCGATCATCTCTTCATGAGATATTCCAAGTTCATTTGTTATATAATCATCTGCATAGTATTCAATCTTATTCTTGTATATTTCAATATTATTCAAATTATTTTGAATATTGACACTATTATCATTTACTGTTTTAATATCATGTTTACCATGAGCCATATTATAAAATTCACATCCTTTTACATGCTATAAA
>NZ_QUFZ01000021.1:0-41981 GCF_003478725.1 Clostridium sp. AF22-10 | reverse complement strand
TGCGGACTAGAAAGAGGTGACACACAGAAGCGTTGTGTTTACACAAAAGCAGCTGTGTGCGGCTTCTTTTTTTCATAGGGCGAATGCCCGACAGCGAGGAAAAACGAAGTTTTTTCGAGCTGCCGCACTGCGGACTAGAAAGAAGTGACCAAGAAATTTTTTTCCTCCAGCCGCCCCCACGCGGCGCAGAGGAAAGCTCCCTGACATCAGCAAAAATCACAACCCACATTTCCACGATATAGAATTTACTTATGAAATTATATTAAAAAAACTATCCAGAAATCGAGAAACTTGTGGTATAATGGATAAAAATATGGCTGTGAATTATTTAATCAGCCAGGTCGCAGATAGTTGACTCATAATAAAAGTGTATTGGGAGGTATCTTTAGAATGGCAAATGAAAAGAAAAAGCCGGTTAAGATCGTGGAAACTGTCCTTCGTGACGCGCACCAGTCTCTGATTGCAACCAGAATGACAACGGAGCAGATGCTTCCGATCATCGGAAAGATGGATGAGGTTGGATATCATGCAGTAGAATGCTGGGGCGGTGCGACATTCGATGCCAGCCTTCGTTTCCTGAAGGAAGATCCGTGGGAGCGCCTTAGAAAGCTGAGAGATGGTTTTAAGAAGACAAAACTTCAGATGCTGTTTCGCGGACAGAATATTCTGGGTTATAACCACTATGCAGATGATGTGGTAGAATATTTCGTACAGAAATCAGTTGCCAATGGTATTGATATTATCCGTATTTTTGACTGTTTAAATGATATCCGCAACCTGGAGACAGCGGTAAAGGCAGCCAACAAAGAAAAAGCACACGCACAGATAGCGCTGAGCTATACACTGGGTGATGCATATACACTGGATTATTGGAAAGACATTGCAAAGAGAATCGAGGATATGGGCGCTGATTCTCTGTGTATCAAGGATATGGCAGGTCTTCTGACCCCGTACAATGCAGAGATCCTCGTGAAAGCACTGAAAGAAGCAGTTGATCTTCCGATTGATATCCATACGCATTACACCTCCGGCGTTGCATCCATGACGTACCTAAAGGCAGTGGAAGCGGGCGCTGACATGATCGATACCGCGATGTCTCCGTTCTCGATGGGAACGAGCCAGCCGGCGACCGAGGTTATGGTTGAGACCTTCAAAGGTACTCCGTATGATACCGGACTGGATCAGGAAAAACTGGCGGAGATCGCAGATTACTTCCGCCCGATGCGTGAGGAAGCGTTAAAGAGTGGTCTGATGAATACCAAGGTTCTGGGCGTTGACATCAATACCCTGCGTTATCAGGTCCCGGGCGGTATGCTTTCCAACCTGGTTTCCCAGCTGAAAGAAGCGCGCGCAGAGGATAAATACTACGATGTTCTGAAAGAGATCCCGAGAGTCCGCAAAGACTTCGGTGAGCCGCCGTTAGTTACTCCGTCTTCCCAGATCGTTGGTACGCAGGCTGTATTAAATGTCCTGATGGGCGAGCGCTACAAGATGTTCACAAAGGAATCCAAGAAACTTCTGATGGGCGAGTTCGGACAGACTGTAAAGCCGTTCGACAAAGAAGTTCAGAAGAAAGCAATCGGCGATGCAAAACCGATTACCTGTCGTCCGGCAGATCTGATCGAGCCGCAGCTTGAGAAGATTGAGGCGGAGATGAAGCAGTGGAAGCAGCAGGATGAGGATGTCCTGACTTATGCACTGTTCCCACAGGTGGCAAAAGAGTTCTTCGAGTCCCGTCCGGCAAAGAAACCGCCGGTTGAGAAACGTGAGATCCTGAAAGCGGCTGCACCGGAAGTAAAGAAAGCACCGGTGTCCACTGAGGAGATGGATGGAAACGGCATCAATACCTGGGCTGGAAGAAAAAGCGAGTCTACCAGATCTAAGCTAAAAAGAATTTAAGGATTTTGAGCCAAAAGGAGTGCCAGAATCGGTAGAGTGTACCGGGTTGGCACTCCTTTTTATGCTACTATGCATTCAAAAATCATATATCCGGAAAACATTTCAAAGCCAACTTATACTGCTTCTAAAAATTAAGGAAATCTTACAATTTCGCGCAAAGGCCCCAAATTTTGCGAAGTTTTTTCGGTAAGGTTGACACATATGGTCTTTTTTCATTATAATAGATACGATTGTAAAAACGTGAAAAAGATGGAAAACAGTCGAGCGGCTGTCTGGAAATACGGCGGCAGACAGAATAAGAATTCCGTTGCGGGGGATGAATTGCAGAAAACGCAGCAGAATGAGGAGATAGACGGATGAAAAAATGGAAGTTATTGGGGAAACGGGCGGCGGCGTTTCTGCTGGGTGCTGTGATGGCGGTCAACCCAGGGCTGGCAGGTACTGCAGCAGAGTCTTTGCTGGGGATCGTCAGCTATGCGGAAGAGAGAACCGCGTCGGTCAATGCGACAAACCTGAATGTCCGGAGTGGTCCGGGCACTTCGTATCAGGCACTAGCGAAGCTGTCCAAGGGCGCACCAGTTACAGTACTTGGTGAGCAGACGGGAACGGATGGCGTCGTATGGTATCAGATACGATATAGCGGAAGCGGCGGTGAGCAGACGGGTTATGTTTCGAGCAAATACATAAAGTTTCCGACTGCGATCAAATCGGATTCGGATTTTGAAAGCTATCTGACAAAGCAGGGATTTCCGGAGAGCTATAAACAGGGGCTCCGGGAATTGCATGCACAATATCCGAATTGGACGTTCACGGCGTTCCAGACAAATCTGGATTGGAACACAGCGTTGAAAAATGAAAGCGTGATCGGGCGGAACCTGGTTGCGAGCAGCAGCATTTCGTCCTGGAAATCGACCGAGACAGGTGCGTATGACTGGGGAACCGGAACCTGGCCGGGTTTTGACGGAAGCTCCTGGGTACAGGCGTCTTCGGATATTATCGCCTATTATATGGATCCGCGGAATTTCTTAAATGATAAATATATTTACCAGTTCATGAAACAGTCGTATGACAGTTCGCTTCACACGAAGACGGGGCTGCAGAACATGGTGAGCGGAACCTTCCTTTCCGGCACGGTGTCGGGCGGCTCGTCGGTATCGGCCGGTACGGGAAGTAGTTCAGGAAGCTCTTCTTCCGGTTCAGCGACGGGACCGGGAAGTTCGTCAGGTTCGAGCGGAAGCAGCGCCGGTCTGTCGTCTCCGATTGCTTCGATCAGCGATCATAAGACGGAGCGGGTGGCAGCGACCAATGGACCGGGCATGGCGGGAGATGGATTTTCTTCCAACAATGCAGACGGGGAGACGGCGCCGGTCAGCAGCGGCACATCGAATAAGTCATCGGGGACAACCAGCAGCACGGCTGGAACCACCAGTGGCAGTACAAGCGCACCGGGAAGCAGCACAACTGGAACAACTTCTGGTTCAACCAGCAGCGGAAGAACAAGTGCACCGGGAAGTGGCACTTCCAGCAGTTCGGGAACTTCCACGGGAGTGGCGCAGCAGTCTGCAATCGGCACTTCCTATGTAGATATCATCATGAATGCGGCATCCGAATCGGGAGTCAATCCATATATTCTGGCATCGATGATTCTGCAGGAACAGGGCAGCCAGGGAACCGGACGCAGTATTTCCGGAACGGTGTCCGGCTATCAGGGTTATTATAACTTCTTTAATATAGAGGCATATCAGTCCGGCTCGATGAGTGCGGTAGAACGCGGACTCTGGTGGGCATCCCAGTCGGGAACCTATCTGCGCCCGTGGAACAGCATCGAGAAATCGATCCGTGGCGGTTCGGTTTATTACGGCGAGAATTATGTAAAAAAAGGACAGGATACGCTGTACTTAAAGAAATTTAATGTGCAGGGCAGCAACCTTTATAAACACCAGTACATGACGAATGTGCAGGCGGCAGCTGCCGAAGGACTGACGCTTTCGAAGATCACGGCATTGGCAAATACAACACTTGAGTTCTCGATTCCGGTGTATAAAAATATGCCGGCGGGCGCCTGCGTCAAACCGACGCTGGACGGCAGCCCGAACAACAAGCTGTCGGCGCTGGGTGTCGATGGATTTGCACTGACACCGACCTTTAACCGAGATACAGAGTCCTACGATCTGATCGTGGATCCGTCGGTGGCAAGCGTGACGGTAGCGGCGAGCGCGATTGATTCCAAGGCAACGATTGCCGGAACGGGAACGGTCGATCTGCAGAGCGGTGTCAATGAGATCACCGTGACGGTCAAAGCGGCAAATGGAAATCTGCGAAATTACGTCCTTCACGTAGTGCGCCAGTCAGGCGGTCCGACCTACTCAAGCTCGATTGGAAGCGGCGTTTCCTCTGGAAGCAGCTCTAGCGGTCCGGCGACGGGACCGGGCATGTCTTCAGGAAGCAGTTCAGGAAATTCTTCCTCCGGCGGTTCGGATGTGCAGATTGTCGGTCCGACCTCTTCGGGAAGCAGTTCAGGAAGCTCTCCTTCCGGGCAGTCTGCACCGGGATCGAATGTGAATGGATTTGGGAGCGGCAGTTCCGGAACCCTGATTGCGCCAAATGGGGAGTCTGTCGGGAGCGCCGGCAGTCCGCAGGGGAGCCAGTCGCCGACCAGCGCGGCGGCACCATCCCAGTCCACATCGGGAACGCATGCGGCATCGTCGGTGCGCGGGGATGTCAACGGCGACGGTAAGCTGAACATCATGGATATCCTGCTGGCACAGCGGTCGATACTGGGACTTGGAAAGTTAAGAGCGGAGGAAATCGCGCGCGCCGACCTAAATGGAAATGGAAAAGTAGATATTTTGGATATTCTTCTGATGCAGAAGAAGATTCTGGGACTGTAGGGATATTTCACGTACCTGCGGCTGGTCTTGAGAGATGGCAGCGGGTACGTGAAAATTTGTAAAGAAAGGGAACGGTGCAGATATGGGACCGTTACCAATAAAGAATATAGGACAGGGCAGTTGAATGAAAAGGTTTAAAAATATCATATTAGGTATACTTGCGGCAGGTATGCTGACGGTGGCGGCGCCGGTTGGCGGGATCAGCGCCTATGCATCCAGCGCAAAAATTTCATTTTCCGATCCGAGTGCGACGGTGGGTCAGGAGTTCAGCGTCAATGTGAAGATCTCCTCTCAGGATGGAAATCTAGGGGCATCCGACGTGGTACTTTCCTATGATCCGTCGGTCATTGAGTTTGTGAGCGGAAATAACGCAAGCGGCGGTGCAGGTTCCGTCCGCCTAGTTGGAACGATGGATTCCAATTCGACGAAGGCATTTTCCTATACGCTGAAATTCAAGGCAGTGCAGGCGGGAAATACTTCGATCTCTGTGGGAAGTTATGAAGTCTATGACTCAGATGCACAGGCAGTCACAGTTTCTAAAACGGGGACGGCGAGCGTCAAAGTAAAAGCACCGGCAACCTCCTCGGCGGAAGCGGCGCTTTCGTCCTTGAAGATTTCTCCAGGAACACTTTCCCCTGCATTTTCGCCAAATGTGACTTCCTATACGGCGCAGGTAGGAGCCAGCGTCGATAAGCTGGCGGTCAGCGCGAGTGCGAAGGACAGCAAGGCGAAAGTCCTTGTCAGCGGTGATTCCGGCTTAAAGGTAGGTGCTAATACCGTTGTCTGCAAGGTGACGGCGGAGGATGGACAGACAACTAAGAGCTACACGATCACAGTCAATAAGCTCGATACGGTCGATGTGCCGTCAGAGGCGGAGACAGGGGCTGAAACAGAGGCAGTTGGGACAACGCCGGTTGTGAAAAACGGGCTGGATGTGGAAATAGACGGCGTTTCCTATACGGTGGCGACGGAATTTGATGCCTCCCTGCTTCCGGAAGGATATACGCAGTCTACCTGTACTTATGGCGGTTCAGAGGTCCAGTGTGGAAATGGCAATGACCTGACGCTTTTGTATTTGCAGGGTGCCGATGGAAATGGTGCATTTTATATTTATATACCGGAATCCGGTGTGTTATCGCCGTATGTGACGATCGATGTGACAGCAAAGTCGATTCTGGTGCTTCCACCGGATGAGTCGGTTCAGATTCCGGATGGATTTATGGAGACGACCATTCAGTTAAACGGCACGTATAAAGTGCAGGGCTGGGTGTGGAAGAGCGATGAACAGCAGAAGTATTGTGTCGTATATGGTATGAATGAGAGCGGCGAGAAGTCGCTGTATCGGTATGATATTGCAGAAAAGACCTTCCAGCGGTATTTTGAAGACCCGTCTCTGGCAACTAAATACGATGATGCACAAGTGGAAGAGATTGTAGATAAGTACAACGCACTTTGCAGGGATTATAATATCCGCTTTGTCATGCTTGCGGTTCTGGGCGTAGCGTGTGTAATCTTGTTCTTTATCGTGATCAATCTTCTGCTCAAGCGGAAAGAGTGGAGAGAGGAAGCGCAGGCAGCCGGAGGCAGACAGAGGTCCAAGCGTCGTCCGTCATCGCCGAATGCACGACCGGCGGCAGACGCACGGGTGAAACGAGGCACTGGGCGCGACAAGAGAGAAGATGGGGAAATGATGCCGGCAAGACCGGCAGCGCGGAGTGAGAAGGAGCGCATGGCAGCGGATGACAGACGCCGCCCGTCCGCAGAGCGGATGGAGGAAGGGCGTCGGAGTGCGCGCCGAACCCAAGAGACGCTGGAGACAAGACCGGTTCGCCGGGAGCGGGAAGAGGAGCGCGAGATGCAGCCGGTCCGCCGGACAAGGGAAGATGAGCGCGCGTCCCAGCCTGTTCGCCGAGAGCGGAGTATGGAGGCAGCATCGGCAGACCGCGCAAAACGGATGCCGGAGGAAAGACGTCGCCGGGAAGCAGGAAGCGAAAATCGTTCCGAACGCGTTCGTAGAGAAATGCCAGAAGAAAGCAGTCCGGCTTGTGTCCGCAGAGAGGCATCAGAAGAAGAACGTCTGCAGCGCACCCGCAGAGATGCGGCAGAGGAAAGCCATTCAGAGCGTCCGCGCAGAACTTCGGCAGACGGAAGCCGCGCAGAGCGGGAACGCCAGGCAGTGGCAGAAAGCCGACGCACAGAACGGGAACGTGCCGTTTCAGCAAAAGAAAGCCGCCTGCAGCGCGATTACACGCCTGCATCGGCGCATCGTGCGGCGAAAGAGTCTGCAGCATCGGGAGAACGCCGGAATGCGCGCCCGGCGATTTATGTGCGCCCGGCATCCCGCTCGGAGCTTTACTACACGCTGGAACGGGAGGAATACGGTGATCGCCCAACGAGATATGAGTCGGAATCAGAGCGATCCAGACGCGCCCGCGAGGCAAAAGCCCGGTTAGAGCGGGATCGGCGTGATGAGGATGGATTTGAGTATATCGATGATCCGAAGTAAATAAAAGAGGAAAAGATGGATATCTGTCCAGAAGATTTCTGGCGGGTATCTGTCTTTTCTTTTATATTGATTTTTTTTGTAACAAGTTCACACAATTAACACAGTTTTACAGTTGACGAAAACATCTGTTTGTTATACAATCTATATAACAAATGATAAAACAGGCGGCTGACTGTATTTAGAAACGGGGTCTGCCGTCAGAATGAAAGATGGTGGAGTATGATTGTAGAGATTGATTTTAACAGTGAGGAAGCGCTTTATATTCAGCTCATAAACCAGATCATCATCGGGATTGCGACCGACCAGATCCGGGAGGGCGATACGCTGCCATCCGTGCGCCAGTTAGCGGATAACATCGGAATTAACATGCACACGGTCAACAAGGCATATTCTGTACTGAAACAGGAAGGTTTTCTGCGTGTGGACCGCCGCCGCGGGGCAGTGATTGCACTTGACACGGATAAGATGCGGACGATCTCGGAGATGCGCCGGGATCTCAGTGTAATTCTGGCAAGAGGTGTCTGTAAAAATGTGAGCCGCGAGGAGGTTCACAATCTGGTGGATTCCATTTATGACGCATTTACAGCGGAATAGCAGGTTCCGGCTGCGGGCGATGGTTTTTGTGTATTGGAACCGTTGCGGGATGTGTATGTTGGGAGGATAAATTATGCTGTGTGAGAAATGTGGGATTCGCGAAGCGAATATTAAATATACAGAAGTGTTTAACGGCGTCAAGACAGAGCATAATCTCTGCGCCCAGTGCGCGAAAGAGATGGATCTGGGACCGTACTCGGCACTGATTGAGGGAGAATTTCCGCTTGGAAAACTGCTTTCGAGCCTTTTGGGACTGACGGATGCGTCTGCCAGCCAGGCACCGAAAGAGGATGTGGTATGCCCGACCTGCGGCACGACGTATGAAGAATTTATCAAGAACAGCCGTTTCGGATGCGCGGACTGTTATCATGTGTTTGATCCGTTGCTTGGAGAGAAAATTAAGAAATTGCAGGAAAATTCGAGCCATACCGGCAAACATCCGAAGATCCAGCCGCGCAGTCAGGCGGCTGCAGAGGTGACGAAGAAAGGAGAACTGGAATTCAGCCCGGAAGAGCAGATTAAGCAGCTGAAACGCAGGCTGGAAGCGGCGTTGCAGGAAGAAGACTATGAGACGGCTGCTGCCTGCCGGGATAAGATACACAGTCTGGAAGGAGAGATGAGACATGACGAAATGGTTTGAGGAAGTGGCGAATGATGCGTCCAATATCGTTTCCAGCCGGGTGCGTCTGTCTCGGAACTGGGAGGAATATAAATTTCCGAGCCGTCTGGAGCCGGATGAGGCGCGGACGATGATTGCCCGTTTAAAACAGAATTTCCGCGATCTGGGTGACCGGGACGGTCAGTTTTATGAATATGAAGATCTGGAATTGATGGAGAAGCTTGACCGCACCGCATTGCGGGAACGGCGGCTTTTAAACCGCACGCTGGCGGAGAAGACGACGCCGGGCGGGATCCTCTGTTCGGAGGATGAGCGGGTCAGCATGGTATTAAATGCGGACGATCATATCCGGTTACAGGTGCTGGCATCGGGACTCGATCTGCAAGAATGTTATGCAAAAGCGGATGCGCTGGATGATTATATCAACGAGAAGATTCCGTATGCATTTAATGAGAAATATGGATATCTGACGTCCTATCCGACGAATGTCGGAACAGCAATGAAGGCGTCCGTGGTCGTGCATCTGCCGTCTCTGACAATGAATAAGAAATTTCAGGAACTTCTGGGCGATATGGGACGTTTCGGCACGACCGTGCGCGGCGTTTATGGC
The DNA here is from genome assembly GCF_003478725.1 of Clostridium sp. AF22-10. Lineage (NCBI taxonomy): Bacteria > Bacillati > Bacillota > Clostridia > Eubacteriales > Clostridiaceae > Clostridium > Clostridium sp. AF22-10. The sequence goes on along the minus strand of NZ_QUFZ01000021.1, from coordinate 32,862 downwards.
AGAGGCAATGAAAACTACGGCGATTTGTACGAGGTAGTCAATCAGAAGACACTCGGCATCACCGAACAAGAGATTCTGGAGCTGGTAGCCAACGTGGCGGGGCAGCTCTCGGCGCAGGAAAATCAGTTCCGCGAGGTTTCTCTGTCGAGGCACCGCCTGGAGCGGGAGGATGAGGCGTACAAGTCCTACGGCGTTCTGAAATATGCGCGTCGGATGACGCTCAAGGAAGCGATGACATTTCTATCTCATGTCTGGGCGGGCATCGCGGACGGGCTGTTAAAACCGGCGGAATTTGTGAGCATTTACCGCCTGATGATCGGCATCCAGCCGGCAAACTTACAGAAACGTTCGAGCAAGCCGTTGGGACGTGAGGAATTGGAGGCAGAGCGGGCGCGGTATCTGCGGGAGGAACTGCCGAAGCTGGTGTAAAGTAAAAAGAAACAGGAGGAACAGTAAAATGATCGATCGTTTTACTCAGAAAGCCAGAGAAGCGATCCGTCTGGCAGTCGAGACAGCGCAGGAGCTGGAACACGGCTATGTGGGGACGGAGCATCTGCTTTTAGGACTGATAAAAGAGGAAACTGGCGTGGCGGCAGCGGTTCTGGCAGAACATGATGTGACAGAAGAGCGTGTCATGGAACTGATGGAGCGTCTGATAAGCCCGGCAGTGGCGACTCAGGTAGAGGGACAGATTGAGTATACGCCGGGGGCGCGCGCCGTGCTGCAGGCGAGTTATGATGAGGCGGTTTTTTTCAAAGCGCCTCTGATTGGAACGGAGCACATCCTGATTGCCATCATCAAGGATGGAAAATCAACTGCGTGCCGTTTACTCAATACAATGAATGTTAATATTCAGAAATTATATGTGGATCTGATGGGGGCTATGGGCGATGACGCGCCGTCCGAGGCAGCGGAAGATGCGGCAGCAGGACGGGTGCGTCCGGAGAAAGGCAATACACCGAATCTGGACAATTTCAGCCGGGATCTGACCCAGATGGCGCGGGACGGAAAGCTCGATCCAGTCATCGGCAGGGAACGGGAAATGAAACGTGTTATTCAGATTTTAAGCCGCCGGACGAAGAATAATCCGTGCCTGATCGGGGAACCAGGCGTCGGAAAGACGGCGGTTGTGGAAGGTCTGGCACAGTTCATTGTTTCCGGCAATGTACCGGAGACGATCGCGAAAAAGCGGGTTGTCAGTCTCGATTTGTCCGGCATGGTCGCAGGATCCAAGTACCGCGGTGAGTTCGAAGAGCGGATTAAGAAGGTACTTGCCGAGGTGCGGGAGAGTGGAAATGTGCTCTTGTTTATTGACGAGATTCACACGATCATCGGCGCAGGCGGCGCGGAGGGCGCGATCGATGCCTCTAATATCCTGAAACCGTCGCTGGCGAGGGGCGAGATTCAGCTCATTGGTGCGACGACGCTGGAAGAATACCGCAAATACATCGAAAAAGATGCGGCCTTGGAACGCCGGTTTCAGCCGGTTATGGTGGATGAGCCGACGGAGGCGGAATCCATTGAGATTTTGAAGGGGCTTCGCAGCCGCTATGAGGAACATCACAAGGTGACGATCCAGGATGAGGCACTGGTGGCAGCGGTGCGCCTGTCTGCCCGCTATATCAATGACCGTTTCCTGCCGGACAAGGCGATCGATCTGATCGATGAAGCATCCTCGAAGTTGCGTCTGACTGTATATACGGAGCCGGAGGAGATTAAAAAGCTCGAAGCGGAGATCAAAAAACTCGAAGGTCAGAAGGAAGAGGCGATCAAGGCTGAAGCCTATGAGAAAGCCGGTGAGATCAAGAAGAAGCAGCAGAAAAAGCAGGAAAAGATTGAAAAGATTCGTGAAAAATGGGAAAAAGAGAAAAATTCACGCAAGTTAGTGGTCGGTGAAAATGAGATTGCGGACATTGTTTCTGACTGGACGAAGATTCCGGTTCGCAAGCTGGCAGAAGAAGAGTCAGAGCGGCTGTTGAAACTGGAGTCCATTCTGCATGAGCGTGTGGTCGGACAGGAGGAAGCTGTATCCGCCGTGGCGCGTGCGATCCGCCGTGGTCGTGTGGGACTCAAGGATCCGAAGCGGCCGATCGGTTCGTTTCTGTTCCTGGGGCCGACGGGTGTCGGAAAAACAGAGCTTTCCAAGGCGCTCTCGGAGGCGATGTTTGGCACGGAAAATGCGATGATCCGCGTTGATATGTCGGAGTACATGGAGAAACACAGCGTTTCTAAGATGATCGGTTCGCCGCCAGGATATGTTGGCTACGAGGAGGGCGGACAGCTCAGCGAGAAGGTGCGTCGCAATCCATATTCGGTTATTCTCTTTGATGAGATTGAAAAAGCGCATCCGGATGTATTTAACATTCTGCTGCAGATCCTCGATGACGGGCACATTACGGACGCACAGGGACGGAAGGTGGATTTCAAGAACACGATTCTGATTATGACCTCCAATGCGGGCGCTGAAAATATTATTTCCCCGAAGCGGCTTGGATTCTCGTCGGAGAGCGGTGAGAAAGCGGATTATGCGTTTATGAAAGAGCGCGTGATGGAGGAAGTGCGCCGGATGTTTAAACCGGAGTTTTTAAACCGAATCGATGAGATTTTAGTATTCCATCCTCTGACGAAGGAGAATATCAAGACGATCGCGGGCATTCTGCTGCGCGGCATCAAGAAAAGGACGGAGGATCAGCTTGGAATGACGCTCACGATCACAGATGATGCGATCGATTTCCTGGCAGACAAGGGATATGATTCCAAATATGGTGCAAGACCGTTGCGCCGGACGATCCAGACGCAGATCGAGGATCAGCTTTCTGAGAAGATCCTGGAAGGCACGATCCGGAAAAAAACAGAGGTTCGGATTGAAAAAGATGGCGATCAGCTGAAATTTGAGACGGTCTAAAGGGCTGGAAGCGAAAAGACTGGTAAACCCGGTCGAAGTGTGTTAAAATGATACTACTGAGTAACTGTGTAAGTGCGGAGCAGTTGCGATATTGATTAAAAGGATACTAGGAGGATAAAGCATTATGCCAGTAGTTAGCGAGTTAATCCGCATCGAGGATGACGGAACCATCAGTTTTGGCAATTATATGTTAGCAGCAAAGTCCAAGCTGCAGGATTTTGAATTTCAGGGCGATCTTTATAAGGTAAAAACATTCGGCGAGATTACCAAGCTGGAGCGCAACGGAATGTTCGTATATGAGTCGGTACCGGGCACGGCAGTCAATCATTTCCAGGCGGGAGATACTTCCGTACAGTTTTCGGTTGAGGGCGAGAAGGATGCTCAGATTACCATTCAGTTAGAGGATGAGCGTGAGTATGAGGTATATGTAGACGGCGTATCGGTCGGTGGCATGAAGACCAACGTCAGCGGCAAACTGGTACTGAGCGTGGAGCTGAACCCGGGCAAGGCAACCGCAATCCGGATTGAAGCCAGATAAGGAAAAGAAAAACAAAACGTTACGTACAAGTTACAATGCATGAGATGAAAGCTGCTGCATGGCAGGAATGGCGGGCGTGTGCGCCGGAAGCCGGTTTCCGCCATGCAGCAGCTTTTTGTGTAATAAGAAATATGAGAAGAAGTGTTTGGAAAGGAATCAGCATGGCAAAGGCAAAATCAACGGGATTTTTCTGCAGGGAATGCGGTTATGAATCTTCCAAATGGATGGGGCAGTGCCCGGCGTGTAAGGCGTGGAATACGATGGTGGAAGCGCCGTCCGCATCGGCATCATCCGGTACGGCAGCAGGGCGGTATGCGGCAGCGGCTTCGCTGACGTCGGCACCGGGGAAACGGGTTGGCGCGCAGGCAAAGCCGGTCAGCTTAGATGAAATTGAGCTTTCCGATACGGATCGGACGAAAACTGGATTTGCAGAACTTGACCGGGTGCTTGGAAGCGGCGTGGTGCGTGGCTCCCTGGTGCTGGTCGGCGGAGATCCGGGAATCGGAAAATCAACCCTGCTTCTGCAGGTCTGCCGGAACCTGGCAGGACAGGAACAAAAGGTTTTATACGTCTCCGGCGAGGAGTCATTAAAACAGATTAAACTGCGGGCAAGCCGGATCGGGACGGTGCGCGGACCACTTTCGTTCTTGAGTGAGACGAACCTGGATACGATCGCGGAGGTGATCCGGGAGGTGCGCCCGGATGTGGTCGTGATCGACTCGATCCAGACCATGTTTATCGAGGCGGCAGGTTCCGCACCGGGCAGTGTCAGCCAGGTAAGAGAGTGCACCGGCGTCCTGATGCAGCTCGCAAAAGGACTGGGTGTGACAGTCTTTATCGTCGGTCATGTGACGAAAGAGGGTGTTGTGGCGGGACCGCGTATGCTGGAACATATGGTCGATACAGTGCTATATTTTGAGGGCGATCGCCATGCGTCCTACCGGATTCTGCGGGGAGTGAAGAATCGTTTCGGTTCGACCAATGAGATCGGCGTGTTTGAGATGCGGGAGGAAGGACTGGCGGAGGTGCCGAATCCATCCGAATTTATGCTGGAAGGGCGCCCGGCGGAGGCATCCGGTGCGGTGACTGCCTGCTCGATGGAGGGAACCCGCCCGATTCTTCTGGAAGTGCAGGCGCTGGTGTCAAAGACGAATTTCGGACTGCCGCGGCGGACGGCAGCGGGCGTCGATTACAACCGTGTGAACCTGCTCATGGCAGTGTTGGAAAAACGATGCCGTTATGCCCTGTCCGGGTACGATGCATATGTCAACATTGCAGGCGGCATGAAGATGAACGAGCCGGCGCTTGACCTTGCGATCGTGATGGCGCTGATTTCCAGCTATAAAGACCGTCCGCTGGATGAGAAAACGATCGTATTTGGCGAGGTCGGACTCTCCGGAGAGGTGCGCGCCGTCTCGATGGCAGAGCAGAGAGTCCATGAGGCAGTCAAGATGGGATTTACAAGATGCATTCTTCCGATGGTCAATGTCAGTAAATTGAAACCAAGGTCGGATATCCGGCTGGAAGGGGTGGCAAATGTGCGGGAGGCGATTGGGCTGCTGTAGGTTGCTTGGATTTTGGGAAAATTTAAGAAAAATAATATTAGCGTAATGTGAGTAACAGCAAATTTGTCTCAGTGGGAGTTGGGGCTCCGACTGAGATAAACGCTCCGTGAGGATGCGCAGTGATTCTGATAGGAATATGTCAGCTTCGCTGACCAGAATCACGCGTCAAGTCTCACGGACGTTCAACTTGAATGTTAAAAAAAACAAAAAACGCCAATGACTCATCTCTGAATCACTGACGCCTTTAGAAGCAGGGGAAGAGGGATTCGAACCCCCATTAACGGTTTTGGAGACCGTTGCTCTGCCATTGAACTATTCCCCTTCGTTGCTGACTCAGTTATAATATCATAGCCATAACGAAAAGTCAACAATTTTTTTGTGATTTTTCATTTTTTTTGATTTAATATATTTTTTTCCATTTATTAAGTATCATTCATCATTTTATATGGAAACTAGAGATCAGGATAATTTGGTAAAAGAGAATTTGTGTGCTCATGCTGGGTGGAAAATCACAATGAATATTTAGTTCAACTGCCCAAAACCAATCCGTTAAACCATTTGATGTATATAAATAATGACAATATATCATGAAATGAATACGACGATAGTTCTAGACGTCGGAATATTTTACTAAGAAACACTCTGCTTTTTTGGTAAAAATCATGTATTAAAAATATGCGGTATAAAAGAAATCAAATTGACATTCGACAAAAATCATGCTATAAACACTGAATAAATCTTTATGGTTTTAAATGTGCCTAAAAAACGGAGGAAAAAATTCTGTTGGTACATTCAGTAAAAAGGAGTTGTTTATTATGAAACAGAGAAAAATTATGCTGAAAACGATAGAAGATGCAAAGAAATTTGTCAATGCTTCTATGAAATGCGATTTTGATATTGATGTTTTTTATAACCGTGTTGTCATTGACGCCAAGTCGATTCTGGGAGTTATGAGCCTGGATCTGACACAGATTCTGACCGTTGAGTACATGGGCGAGGATGCAGAGTATGAGGCGTTTCTTGACACGATGGAAGCGAACAATGTGACAGCGGCATAAAAGGGCTGGAGGGCTGGTTCAAGCGGAACATAGATATCATAGATATTTTGGAAGGATATGTATGACCCGAATCGGTATGATGAAAGAAAAGTTGATAGTACGAAAATAAAGAAAGACTGCGGGTGCCGGAGAGAAGATGGTGTCTGCAGTCTTTTTGATAGACATATATATGTACTCTCGGAGTCTTTCTGCACGTGCTTTTGTGGCTGATTTTCCGCCAGCCGCACCCGAATTTCATCAACGTACGCGCCGCGTACGCCTCAGAAATTTGGGCACAACTGACAAAAAATCATTTCACAAAATCAAGCACAGAAAGATTCCGAGAGTACATGTATGGGGAAGGGAGGAACCACACATGGAGCTGACCGGCAGGCAGATACGGATCTCCGTCCGCAATCTGGTTGAGTTCGTTCTGCGTTCGGGGGATATTGATAACCGGCGCACGGCGGGTGCACAGAAAGAGGCGATGTTAGCTGGAGGACGGATGCACCGGAAGATACAGCGGCGGATGGGCTCAGGGTATCAGGCGGAGGTGTCGCTGCGCCATTCGGTGGAGGAGGACGGATTCCAAATCGTGGTCGAGGGGCGTGCGGATGGAATCATCCGGGATGGAAAAGATGTCACGATCGATGAGATCAAGTGTGTTTACCAGGATGTAAACTGTCTGGAAGAAGCGGTTGGCGTGCATATGGCGCAGGCGCGCTGTTATGGCTATATCTATGGATTACAGGAAGCGCTGGACGAAGTGACACTGCAGCTCACCTACTGTAATCTGGAGACGGAGGAGATCCGCCGCTTTCAGGAGATCCAGACGATGGACGAACTTTCTGAATGGTTTGCTGGTCTGATCCATGAATATGTCAAATGGGCGCGTTACCTCTATCACAACGGGCTGCGACGTGATGAATCAATCAAAGCGCTCGAATTTCCCTATCCATACCGAGCGGGACAGCGGGATCTGGCGGTGGCGGTTTACCGGACGCTGGAGCGCGGGCGCAGGCTGTTTGTCCAGGCCCCGACCGGGATTGGAAAGACTCTTTCGACGGTATTTCCGGCGCTTAAAGCGATCGGGGAAGGGCATGGGCAGAAACTCTTTTACCTGACGGCGAAGACGATCACGCGGACGGTGGCGGAAGAGGCGCTGGCGATTTTGCGGGAACGCGGGCTGTATTTTCGTTCGGTCACGATCACGGCAAAGGAAAAGTTGTGTATTTTGGAAAAACCGGTGTGCAATCCGGAAATGTGCCCGCGTGCGAAAGGGCATTTTGACCGTGTCAACGATGCGGTGTATGAAATTTTGCATCAGGAATTTGGAATCACGCGTTCGGTAATTTTAGAGTATGCGGAAAAATTTCAGGTCTGCCCGTTTGAGTTCTGCCTCGATATTTCTTCGTTTGTGGATGGGATCATCTGCGATTATAATTATGTCTTTGACCCGGATGTGCGCTGAAACGTTATTTTGCGGATGGGGCGGAGGGAGACTATTTCTTCCTGATGGATGAAGCTCACAATCTGGTATCGCGCGCGCGGGAAATGTATAGTGCTTCTATTATAAAGGAAGAAGTGCTTTTGACGAAAAAGGTACTGGGACATCGTGCGCCGGCGCTGGGGCGGCAGCTTACAAGGTTAAATAAGGCGCTTCTGGAGATGAAGCGGGAGTGCGACGGCTACCAGGTGCTTAAGGATGCCGGACATCTGGTTTCAGTGTTAAACAGTGTTTTTGGAGAAATGGAAAAGTATCTGGAAAAGCCGGGTGGGGAAGATGGACGGGACACGATTCTGGATTTTTATTTTTCGGTGCGACATTTTTTAAATATGTATGAGCGGGTCGATGAGCATTACAGGATTTATACGGAACTTCTGCCGTCCGGCGAATTTGTCATCCGGCTTTATTGTGTCAATCCGATTGAAAATCTGGCGCAGTGCCTGTCGCAGGGGAAAGCGGCGGTCTTTTTCTCGGCAACGCTTCTGCCGCTCCGGTATTACCGGATGCTTCTGTCGGATCAGGAGGAGGACTATACGGTCTATGTGCCGTCCCCGTTTCCGCAGGAGCGGCGTCTTCTGCTGGCGGCGACGGATGTGACGAGCCGGTATACGCGGCGCAATGAGACGGAATACCGGCGGGTGCTGCACTACATTCAGGCGATGGCAAGTGCAAAAAAAGGCAATTATATTGTGTTCTTCCCGTCGTACCAGTATATGAACCGGGTGCGGGAAGTGGAAAAACGTTTTGGGAAAACCGGAAAAAGTATGGAAGTTTTGATCCAGGATTCTCACATGACCGAGGAGGAACGGGAAGCATTTTTACAGAAATTTTCTCCCGAACGAACAGCTGAACGTGATACCTCCCTGGTGGCGTTCTGCGTGATGGGCGGTCTGTTTTCGGAGGGAATCGATTTGACAGGCAACCGGCTGATCGGCGTGATCGTGGTCGGAACCGGGCTCCCGATGGTATGCACGGAGCAGAAAATTTTGCAGGGATATTTTGAAGAAGAGGGAAAAGATGGATTTGCATATGCCTACCAGTATCCGGGCATGAATAAGGTACTCCAGGCGGCAGGGCGGGTCATCCGGACCGCGTCCGATCAGGGCGTCATCCTTTTACTGGATGACCGGTTCTGGCGTCGGGAGTACCGGGAATTATTTCCAAGGGAATGGAGCGATGTCAAACGAGTCAGTCTTTCGTCTCTGGAGCAGGAGCTCCAGGCGTTTTGGAGCCGTTTTCCAGAAGTTCAATAAATTCACGCGATGCCTGTGAGATCGGCATTGTCTCATTGTGGACGACGACGAGCTGGCGCGGCGGCAGGGCTTCAGTCAGGGTCAGGGCATAAAGCTCCTTTTCGCCAGCCGGGAGACAGAAATCCGGGACAAATGCGATGCCGAGACCGATGCGCGCCAGATCGATGAGCAGATCGTTGCTGCTTAATTCAATCTCCGGTACGAGGTCGAGCTGGTGCTTCTGGAACATGTTGTGCAGAAATTCGCTGGTGGTACTCTTGCGATCCAGCATGAGGATTGGGAGCGCCTGCAGCTCGCGCAGTGTAACCGGGCGGTCTTTCATCGGAAAATAGGTCTCATTGGCGACGAATATATCGTTGAATTCGCGCAGCACATGGATATTCTGCGTTCCACCGAGCCCGGAGTTTGGATAGTTCGTCAGAATAAAATCGACCTGACCGTTGTCCAGAAGCCGCGCACATTCGATGGAGGTACGGTTGGTAACCTTGATGTGGATATTCGGGTAGCGCTTGTGAAATTCGCTTAAAAATGGCACCAGATAATAGCGGCAGATCGTATCGCTTGCGCCAATGCGGAGCTGACCGCCGTTTAAGCTGTTAGAGTCGAGCAGTTGGTTTTCGCCCTGACGGATCAGGTTCATTGCCGGTTCCACGTGCTTGAGTAGGATCTCGCCTTCAGGGGTAAGCTGTACTTTTTTTGTGCTGCGGATGAAAAGAGTCTGGTTCAGTTTCTTCTCCAGTACCTTGATCGACTGGCTGACCGCCGACTGGGAGATGAAAAGCTGCTTAGATGCCTCGGAGAAACTTAACGTCGAGGCTACGTGGTAAAATACTTTATATAATTCATAGTTGATATCCATTTATTAGTCCTCCTTATAGAACTGTATTCAGTGTAACATGATTGAAGGGCGGAGTCAATAATGATTGTATCTGTGTCTTGTTTGTGATAAAATGACGGAATCATCTTAGAAGTATGTATTTTTTAGGAGGGAATACCACATGGAATCTAATACATTTTATGATATTTACTTAGAGGAACTGAAAAATCTCCCGCAGGGCACGCCGGAGGAGGAAGCGGCGCTTCTGAAAAAACTGACGGAGGGGGACAAGACAGCGGCTTCCCGTCTGACGGAGTTAAAACTGGCGAAGGCGGTTCAGATCGCGGAGGAGTACCACGATCGGGGACTTCCGGCGGGCGATCTGGTGCAGGAGGCAAATATGGCGCTGTTTCTGTTCGCAAGTGAGTACGAAAACGGTGATTTCGACGCGCAGATGGAGAAAAAGGTGCGCGCGGCGATCGAGGATGCGCTGCAGATTCAGAACCGCGAGACGAAGATCGAGGAGGAGATGGCGGCGCGTGTTAATGTCCTCAAGGATATTTCTGCGAGCATGGCGCGGGAGCTGGGACGTGAAGCGACCCTTGCGGAATTGGCGGAGCGCATGAAGATGAGCGAGGATGAGATCCGTGACATCATGAAGCTGACGATGGACGCGATGAAGGTCAGCGGTCAGGCGGCAGAGATGGCTCAGAAAGAGATAGATGAACAGGAGTAATAGAAAATGCTGTTTTATTTGGTACGCCACGGTCAGACCGACTGGAACCGGGCGGGAAAGATACAGGGAACGACGGATATTCCGCTGAACGAAACAGGACGGCAGCAGGCGGAGCAGCTTGCCACTGTCCTGAAAGAAAGGAGCGGCTATCCGGCAAAAACGCGGATCGATGCGGTCTATGCCAGCCCGCTTGCGCGTGCATTCCAGACGGCGGAGATCCTGGCCAAGGAAGAAAAATTACCGCTCCGCCGACTGACGGGGCTGCGGGAGCGCGATTTTGGATGCTGGGAAGGCAAAAGCTGGCAGCAGGTGGAAGCAGAGTACCCGGATGAATTTCATCTGTGGAGGGAACAGCCGATGGTCGGCATCCCGTCCGGCGGAGAATCAAGAAAATCCTGCGAGGCGCGGAGTGAACGGGCGATCCGACAGATTTTGGAGGAGACAGCCGGGGATGCGGTGATCGTGGCGCACGGTGGGATCCTCGTCTTTTTGATGAATTATCTGCTCCGTTTCCATCGGGAGCCGCAGGAGATCATTGTGGCGAATGCCAGTCTGTCGGTTGTTTCGTATGACCGTTCGACGGGGATGGGAAAGCTGCTTGCACTGAATGAGACAGGGACGTTGGAACAGTAACCAATAAGATATGTTAATAAAAAATATTAAATATATTAATTTTACTAATCTATAAAAATTGTGTATGATAAAGGCAGATGCTAGAAGAAGGCATTTGCCTTTTATGCTAAAAAATGAATGTATTTTACAGAACATGAAACATTAAAATACGAAAAAACAGGAGGAAAACATGAGCGTAAGACGTATTTTCGTTGAGAAAAAACCGGAATTTGCCGTATTGGCTCACGATCTGAAAGAGGAGATCGCAAGCTATCTGGGGATCGACACGATCACCGATGTCCGCGTACTGATCCGCTATGATATTGAGGATGTATCGGAGGATGCATATCAGAAAGCGCTGATTACTATCTTCTCTGAGCCGCCGGTTGATTTTGTCTATGAGGAGGCATTCCCGTCCAAGGAAGGCGATACGATCTTTTCCGTTGAGTTCCTGCCGGGACAGTTCGATCAGAGAGCCGATTCCGCAGAACAGTGTGTGAAACTTCTGAATGAAGAGGAAAATCCGGTGATCCGTTCCGCGACAACTTATGTTATTTCCGGAACACTGACCGCGGAGCAGATCGAGGGCATCAAGTCCCTGTGCATTAACCCGGTGGATTCCCGTGAGAATAACAACGCAAAGCCGGAAACGCTGGTAACGGTATTTGAGCAGCCGGAGGATGTCAAGATTTTCGATGGTTTCTGCGGTTATGGCGAGGCAGAGTTAAAAGAACTCTACGATTCCCTGAACCTTGCGATGACGTTCAAGGATTTCGAGCATATCCACAACTACTTTAAAAACGAAGAGAAGAGAGATCCGTCTGTGACCGAGATCCGCGTGCTGGATACATATTGGTCCGATCACTGCCGTCATACGACCTTCCAGACTGAGTTAAAGGACGTTACCTTTACAAAGGGCGATTACAATGAGCCGATGGAGCTTCCTACAAACAGTATCTGGCAGATCGCGAGGTTCTCTACAAAGATCGCGATGACAAGTTTGTCTGCCTGATGGATCTGGCTGTTCTCGCTATGAAGAAGCTTCGCCGTGAAGGCAAGCTGGAGGATCTGGAGGAGTCTGAGGAGATCAATGCCTGCAGTATCGTAGTTCCGGTTACCATCGACGGCAAGGAAGAAGAGTGGCTGGTAAACTTTAAGAATGAGACCCACAACCATCCGACCGAGATTGAGCCGTTTGGCGGCGCTGCCACCTGCTTAGGCGGTGCTATCCGTGACCCGCTTTCCGGACGTACCTATGTATATCAGGCTATGCGTGTGACCGGTGCGGCTGATCCGACCCGTCCGATGTCGGAGACACTGCACGGCAAACTTCCGCAGAAGCGCATCGTAAAGGATGCAGCACATGGCTACAGCTCCTACGGTAACCAGATCGGTCTTGCTACCGGCTATGTAAAAGAGATTTATCATCCAAATTATGTGGCAAAACGTATGGAGATCGGTGCTGTTATGGCAGCAGCTCCGCGCAAAAACGTCATCCGTGAGACTTCCGATCCGGGCGATGTAATCATCCTGATGGGTGGACGTACCGGCCGTGATGGTATTGGCGGCGCAACCGGTTCTTCCAAGGTACATACCGAGGAGTCCATCGAGGTCTGCGGCGCAGAGGTTCAGAAGGGCAATGCACCGACCGAGCGTAAATTACAGAGACTGTTCCGCCGCCCGGAGGTCAGCCGTCTGATCAAGAAGTGTAACGACTTTGGCGCCGGCGGCGTGTCGGTAGCGATCGGTGAGTTAGCTGACGGACTTCAGATTGACCTTGATAAGGTTCCGAAGAAATATGCAGGTCTGGACGGAACGGAGATTGCGATTTCCGAGTCACAGGAGCGTATGGCTCTGGTGGTAGACCCGAAAGATGTTGATAAGATGCTTGCTTATGCAGCAGAAGAGAACCTGGAGGCAGTTCCGGTTGCCGTTGTTACCGAGTCCCCGCGCCTGGTTCTGAACTGGAGAGGCAAGACGATCGTAGATTTAAGCCGTGCATTCCTGGATACCAACGGTGCTCATCAGGAGACAACCGTTACCGTTGAGGTTCCGACCAGGGAAGGCAATGTATTTGATAAACAGGAAGTAAAGGATGTCAAAGGAAAATGGCTGTCCATGCTTTCTTCCTTAAATGTATGCTCCCAGAAGGGTCTGGTTGAGATGTTCGACAGCACCGTGGGCGCAAGCAGTGTATTCCTGCCATACGGCGGTGTCCACCAGATGACCGAGACACAGGCGATGGTGGCAAAACTGCCGATGAGCGAGGGCAAATGCGATACTGTTACCATGATGAGCTACGGCTATGATCCGTACCTGTCCAGCTGGAGCCCGTACCACGGCGCTACTTACGCAGTGCTGGATTCTGTTGCTAAGATCGTGGCAAACGGCGGTGATTTCCACAAGATCCGCTTTACCTTCCAGGAGTACTTCAAACGTATGACGGAAGATCCGAAGAGATGGGGCACACCGTTCTCCGCTCTGCTCGGTGCTTACAGTGCGCAGCTCGGATTTGGACTTCCGTCCATCGGCGGCAAGGACAGCATGTCCGGCAGCTTCTATGATGAAGAGCACGGCGAAATCGATGTACCGCCGACACTGGTTTCCTTTGCAGTTGATATTTCCGATACCAAACACGTGGTATCTCCGGAATTTAAGAAAGCGGGCAGCAAGATTGTTCTCTTTACCATCGAGAAAGATGCACATGACCTGCCGGTATACAGCCAGATCATGGATGGTTACGAGAAAATCTACCGCGATATGGAGTCTGGAAAGATTATTTCCGCATATGCGGTTGAGGGTGCAGGTGTGGCAGAGGCTGTCAGCAAGATGGCATTTGGTAACCGCCTGGGCGTAAAGATTGAGCACAATGTAGATCCGAGAGACTTCTTCGCTGCTGGCTGGGGCAATATTGTCTGCGAGGTTCCGGACGGCAAGGTAGGCGAGCTGTCCATTCCGTACACCGTGATCGGTGAGGTAACCGACAAGGGAACCTCGAGTATGGCAGTACCGTGATCTCCATGGAAGAGGCTCTGAAAGCATGGACCGGAACCCTGGAGAAAGTGTTCCCGACCGCTTCCGGCGCACCGATGAAGGCAGCAGAAGAGACACTTTACAATACCGATAAGGTATATGTATGTAAACATAAAGTGGCAAAACCAACTGTATTTATTCCGGCAATGCCGGGTACCAACTGCGAGCTGGACAGCGCGAAAGCGTTTGAGGCAGCCGGAGCGGAGACGATTGTGCGTGTATTCCGCAACCAGAATGCATCCGATATCCGTTCTTCCATCGAGCAGTACAAAGAGGATATCAAGAAATCCCAGATCATCATGTTCCCGGGTGGATTCTCCGCAGGTGATGAGCCGGATGGTTCGGCTAAATTCTTCGCTACGGTATTCCGCAACGAGGCGATGATGGAGGAGATCGACAAACTGCTTCATGACCGGGATGGCCTGGTACTGGGTATCTGCAATGGCTTCCAGACATTAATCAAACTGGGACTTTTAACCGGAGGCAAGATTGAGCCTCAGAAAGCAGATTCCCCGACTCTGACAACCAACAACATTGGACGCCACATTTCCCGCATGGCATACTTAAAGGTTGTATCTAACCTGTCCCCGTGGCTCAGAAAAGCAGAGCTGGGAGGCGTATACTGCAACCCGATGTCCCATGGTGAAGGACGTTTCGTAGCCAACGAGGAGTGGCTTGCAAAACTTCGCGCAAATGGTCAGATCGCGATCCAGTACAGCGATCCGAACGGAAACTTATCCGTCAGCGAGGAGTGGAACCCGAACGGTTCCTACCAGTGCATCGAGGGTATCACAAGCCCGGATGGACGTATTCTTGGTAAGATGGGTCACAACGAGCGCTGCTGGAGCGATACAGGCATGAATATCTATGGAAATCAGGATATGCAGCTGTTTGCTTCAGGTGTGGAGTATTTCAAATAAAATGAACACCTGCTTTTAAGTAAGGTAGAAATAGACCGGATCGCAGAAATCTGCCCCGGTCTATTTTTTGTGTGATAGAAAATTCCTTGGAATTCCCCATCACACAAAAAGGTACATTCTTTTTTATGTCACAGGAAATATCAATTATGATATAAATTCTACCATTGACGAAAATGTCAGAAAACCTTAAACAAAAAGTTATTCTCAGGTAATAAAAGTGTGGTATCCTGTCAATAACAGAAAGCAGACATCTACTTCAAAAAAACAAGGGGAAAATTTTGAAAATACCGACAGTTTATTTTGACGCAGGCGGATATGTTTGTTATAATGAAAACAAGATTTTGTACGCGAGAGTACATTAAAAAAGGAGGATGGGATATGAGACATAACCTGAAGGCAGCGGCGGTTTCCGTTCTTGCTATCATGGCGGCACTGGCTATGAGTATTCCGGCATACGCGGCTGACAAAAAGATCTCGGAAGTTAAGTTCCGTGTCAATGCGAAACCGGAAGCGGGCGACAGCATCGGGGATCCGGATGTACAAGTTACGAAGGGTAATGTTGAGATTACCGAGCAGGAGTTTGACAATGACGACAGCGAGTGGGAGAGAGGTGATAAGCCGGTCATCTACCTGACGATCGAGGCAAAGGACGGTTATCAGTTATCCGGCACAAAGCTTTCTGCAACCAAGTCGGCTTACAAAGTTACGAAGCGATCTGGCGATAAGAGCGAGTGGAAAGTTAAGATTACGATGTCAGCTGTTGACGGCGATTTGGATACGGTCGAAGATCTTAGCTGGAGCAATCGTACCGCAACCTGGGACAGCGTATCGGATGCAAGCAAGTATGAAGTTAAACTGTACCGCAACAGTTCTACCGTAACGACTGTTACAACTACAGGCACAAGCTACAATTTCTACCCATACATGACGAAATCCGGCGATTATACCTTTAAGGTGCGCGCGGTTGACGGAAGCGATAAGGGTGAGTGGAGTGACGAGTCCGATGAATATTATATGAATTCTTCAGATGTGTATACAGGTACACCTCCGACCGATAATTCTTCTGGTGGTTCCACTCCGGCAAATGCGAATGGTCAGTGGGTAAACAGCATTTACGGCTGGTCTTACTACATCAATGGTGTACCGGTTAAGAACAACTGGGTATATGTTGATAATGAGTGGTATCATCTGAATGCAAACGGATTCATGGATACAGACTGGATCTATACTGATAATAACTGGTTCTATTTAAACCCGGTATCCGATGGTACGAGAGGCAAGATGCTGACCGGCTGGCAGCAGATTGGACCGTATAAGTATTATCTGAATCCGGTATCCGACGGTACCCGTGGTGCAAGAAAGACAGGCTATCAGTTCATCGATGGCGCATGGTATCTGTTTGACCTGAATAGCGGAGCACTCTGGACTAACATGGTAGCTCCGAACGGTATGATAGCGGATGCAAATGGTGTTCTTCACTAAGGAGATATCTGGCTGCAGATCCAACTCCCACTGAGACAAATTTGCTATTAATCACCACCTGAAGAGGTGGGAGTCTTCTCGACTGAGATAAAAATCAGACAGCGGCAGACAGCGGACGAGCGAAAGCAAGTGGCTGATGCCGCTGCTTTTTTGTTTTTCTTGCACAGAAGGGGGGAAAAAGGATATAATAGAGAATCATATTGAGAAGCCGGAGAATTGATGAGGCGGGAATAAGAAACAGAGAGGAGAATCGATAAATTACGATGAAACCAACTGTATTATTGTATAATTTTACTGATTCCAAAAGAAAAATGAAGGTGCAGCAGGCGCTTATGCCGCTGGGATTCCGTTTAAGGGCAGTGAAAAAGGAGGAGTACGGGCTGCCGGTGGGCGTGCTGGCTGGTGTGAAAGGACTGAATGAGGATGTCCTCAAGGAAGCCGGACAAGCAATAGAGGCTGGGGAGGAAACGCAAAAAGAAGAGTCCGCTCAGAAACAGGCAGACGGGAGGCTGCAGCGAGAAGTGCCGGAGAACGATTCTTCCAGGAAAATGGATTTCTCAGATGAGATGGCGATCATGGCAGGCTTTTCTTCCGCCAGATCGATGCATTTATCCATGCACTCCGAAAAAAGGGAGTCGGACGGATTGATTATAAAGCAGTCCTGACACCGTATAATATGAAGTGGGATTCGGTACAATTATACGAAGAGATCAAAAAAGAGCATGAGATGATGACGGGGAAAGGTAAAGACGAAGCATTGTGATGCCAGGAGATTGGTGAAAGGTCATTTTACTGCTTGATGTGGAGGTGGAAAGATGCTGGAAAAAGTAGATTTGAATAAATCAGTGGATAAGGAAAACTACAAGAAGCTTCGGGAAGAGATGGATGTGAAGCTGGGAGAATTGCAGCGCGCCTGTAAGGCGGAAAAGATCCCGGTTGTCATCGTATTTGACGGCTTCGGGGCAGGCGGTAAGGGAACGCAGATCAACCGCCTGATCCAGCCGCTGGATCCGCGCGGCTTTGATGTTTATGCGAGCCGGGAGACGGGAGAAGAGGAACGGATGCGTCCATTTCTCTGGCGGTATTGGACGAAGACACCGGAAGATGGACGAATGATGATCTTTGACAAGAGTTGGTACGATAAGGTTACCGTTGACCGGTTTGACAAAGAGACGAAGCGGCAGGAGCTAAACGGGGCGTTCCGGGATATCCTTTCATTTGAAAAGCAGCTGGCAGATTCCGGCATGATTCTGATCAAATTGTTTCTGTATATTTCCAGGGACGAGCAGAAAAAGCGCTTTAAACGGCTGGAAGAAAGCAAAGAGACTGCGTGGCGTGTGACGGAGGCGGACTGGAAGCGCAACAAGGATTACGATACATTTCTGGAGATGAATGAGGAAATGCTGCAGCGGACGGATACCGGGTACGCGCCGTGGACGATCGTGGAAGCGACTGATAAAAATTATGCGGCGGTCAAGATTTTATCCACCGTCACAGACCGGCTGGAGTATGAGCTGAACCGTCGCCGAATGGAACGCGAGGAAGGGGCGGTGCATCCGCCGGTCAAACTTCCAGATGAGCGGTTTAAAAATGGCGTGCTTTCCGGCGTGGATCTGACGAAAACGCTGACACGCGAGGAATATAAGGAACGTCTGGATAAGCTGCAGAAAAAGCTGGAGGTGCTGCACGGCGAGCTGTACCGGCTGCGGATTCCGGTGGTGATCGGCTTTGAAGGCTGGGATGCGGCGGGAAAAGGCGGTGCGATCCGGCGCCTGACAAGCCACCTGGATCCACGCGGCTACAAGGTCAATCCGACGGCGGCACCGAATGATGTGGAGAAGGTACACCATTATCTGTGGCGTTTCTGGCGGGAGATGCCGAAAGCGGGGCATATTGCGATCTTCGACCGCACCTGGTACGGGCGTGTGATGGTGGAGCGGATCGAGGGTTTCTGCGGTGAGGCGGACTGGAAACGGGCATATCAGGAAATCAACGAGATGGAAGAGCACATGGCGAATTTTGGCGCGGTGATCGTGAAATTCTGGATTCATATTGATAAAGATGAGCAGGAACGCCGCTTTAAGGAGCGCATGGAGGATCCGGCAAAACAGTGGAAAATCACGGACGAAGACTGGCGCAACCGTGAAAAATGGGACGCATACGAGCAGGCAGTCAATGAGATGCTGGTGCGGACCTCTACTACCTATGCCCCGTGGACGATCATAGAAGGAAATTCCAAATATTTCGCGCGCGTCAAGGTGCTGGAAACGGTTGTGGAGGCGATGGAGGAGAAGATCCGTGAGGTAAAAAAGCTGCGTAAGTGATAGAAAGAAGCGGACGGCCGATTTGGTAATCATGTGTGGAAATATGAAGAAGCGCGGTTGCAATTCTTCGTAAGATACAGTAAAATCAATATTTAAAGAAAAAGACGGCAATTTTGAAAAATACAAACATTTGTGTAAACTTTGCGTTAAATGTAGCGATAGAAAGGAAGCGGACAAAATGGAGCAGACAGCAAAAGAGCGCACACTAGCATTTATGGCAGAGCATGCGGGGGATCCAACCCCGATGGAACTATTTCATATGCACGTAAAACACGTGGGAATCAATACAAAATCGGAAGACGAGGCCTGGGAGGTTGCTGAGACACTGGCGCGCCTGATGGGGCTGATGCCGCGCGAGACGGAGAAAGCGGTGTTCAGCGGTGACCTGACGGAAAATATGAAGGTGGAGAGCCACGGAACCTACGGTCATATTGGCTTTGGCGTAAATGATTGCGAGGCGGCGATCCGATACTTTGTGAACCGCGGTATGACGCTTCGGGAAGAGACGAAGCGCTTTGATGAGCAGGGTCGCTGTATTTTCGCCTATTTTAAAGAAGAAGTCGGCGGATTTGCGATCCACCTGGTACAGGATTGATAGCACCAGGAGATATAAAAACGAAAAGGATAGCAATATGAAAAAAATAATCGTGATCGGCGGCGGGGCAGCCGGCATGGCAGCTGCGATTGCGGCGGCGGAAAATGGCTGCGCGGCAACGATCTATGAAAAGAATGAGAAACTGGGAAAAAAGATCTATATCACGGGAAAAGGGCGCTGCAATGTGACGAATGACTGTGATATGGAAGGTCTGTTTGACAGTGTTGTGACAAACAGCCGCTTTTTATACAGTGCATTTTACGGTTTTAGTAACCAGGATATGAAGGATTTTCTGGAGGCGAACGGCTGTCATGTTAAGGTGGAGCGCGGCAACCGTGTCTTTCCGGTGTCTGACCGGGCATCGGATGTGACATCGGCGTTTGCAAGACGGCTGCGGGAACTGCGCGTGAAAGTAGAATTGAATCAGGGAGTTCGGGAACTGTGGCTGGAGGATGGTGTATTAAAAGGTGTGATTCTGGCGCAGGGCGGTAATGAGCGTGGGAAAAAGGACTCCTACATAGCTGCGGATGCAGTGATCGTGGCGACGGGCGGTCTGTCCTACCCAACGACCGGCTCAACCGGCGATGGTTACCGGTTTGCGGAGGCAGCAGGGCACAAGGTGACGGAACTTTCGCCGGCGCTTGTTCCGTTTGAGACGAAGGAAGATGTGAAAGAGCTGCAGGGGCTCTCCCTGCGGAACGTGGAAGCTGCTGTTTTAAATGGAAAGAAAGAGGTTTACCGTGAATTTGGTGAGATGCTGTTTACCCATTACGGCGTTTCGGGTCCGGTACTCTTGAGTGCCAGCAGTTATGCGGCGAAAAAACTGAAAAAGGGTCCGCTGACTCTGATGATCGATCTGAAACCGGCGCTTTCCATGGAACAGCTCGATGCGCGGATTCTGCGCGATTTTGAGGCGGAGAAGAATAAACAGTTTAAAAATGCGCTGAACCATCTGTACCCATCAAAACTGATACCGGTCATAATTCGCCGCAGCGGCATTGAGCCGGACAAGCAGGTCAACGCCGTGACGAAGGAAGAGCGGAGACGGCTGGCGGAGGTGACAAAGCATTTTACCCTGACGCTGACCGGGCTGCGAGGTTTCAATGAGGCGATCATTACCCAGGGCGGTGTGACGGTAAAAGAAGTGAATCCATCCACGATGGAGTCGAAGAAGCTTCCAGGGCTTTATTTTGCAGGGGAAGTGCTGGATCTCGATGCAGTCACCGGCGGCTACAACTTACAAATTGCGTGGTCGACTGGCATGCTGGCGGGACGGAGCGCAGCGGAAAATCATGAATTATAACGATATGAAAAAGGGGAAACGAAATGCCGATTAATATAGCGATTGATGGACCAGCCGGGGCTGGAAAGAGCACAGTGGCAAAGAAGCTGGCGGAAGATTATGGATATATTTATGTTGATACGGGGGCGATGTACCGGGCGATGGCATTGTATTTTCTGCGCCAGGGCATCGACAGCCATGATGAGGCGGCGATCGGACGCGCCTGTGAGACGGTTTCCATTTCACTGGAATATGAAAATGGGATCCAGCAGGTTTATTTAAATGGGGAGAATGTCAGCAGCGAGCTTCGGACGGAGGCGGTTGGAAATATGGCTTCGAATACCTCTGTCTATGCGCCGGTCCGCAAAAAACTGGTGGAGCTGCAGCGTGAATTAGCCGGACGCCGGGATGTCGTGATGGATGGCCGGGATATCGGAACGGCGGTTCTGCCGGATGCGACCCTGAAAGTATATCTGACCGCGAGCAGCCGTGTGAGAGCTGGACGCCGTTATAAAGAGCTGACCGAACGCGGGGAAAGCTGTTCCCTGGAGGCGATCGAGCAGGATATTATCGAGCGCGATTACCGCGATATGCACCGGGAATTGTCGCCTCTCAAGCAGGCGGAGGACGCCATTTTACTGGATACTTCTGCGTTGGATTTTGAAGAGGTAATGCGGGAGATGGAGAAGTTGGTTGAGGCGGCGAAGAAAAAGCAGGCATAAGACTTTGCTGAAAATGTGTAACAGTTTAGTAGGTCTGCGCATTTACTGCGCTGACCGTACGAAAACATGGGCCAGCAGGCAAAAATCCCATTGCCGTAGGCAATTTTTGATGGATTTTTGCGCGTGACTGTGAAGGTACTGAACAGTTACGAAAATGCCAGGAAAAAGGAGAAGCCGAAAAGGGGCGGCAGCAAACATGAGACGATTGAAACAAACATGGATCGCCGCAGCACTTGGGATGAGTGTATGGATGACCGCCTGTGCGGGCGCGGCATCGGAGACAGCCACACAGGAAGGGGCTGTCGATGAGGAGAGCCAGGGGGCGATCCGTGAGGCTGTGGCTGAAAATGATCAGGCGCAGGAGCAGCCCAAACGGGATAAAACGCAGGAAACTGAGCGGACGGAACCGCTCACGGTTGAACCAGTCCGGGAAACCCTCAATATGACGCATTTTGACAACTGTACCTTTGCAGCTGGGTTCAAACCGCAGCAGATCCATCAGGATGAAAGCAATGTTATCATCACATTGACGGTCTATGACTATGAGCATTTTCATAAGGCAGATATCGATGAACTGCAGGCGGGAGATACGCTGCTTATCGATGGGAAAGAATGTCTCATTACTTCGATTGACCGACAGGAGTCTGGGCGGATCGAGATCAATGGCGGTCCGGCACAGGGGGGAGAAGAGCTGAGAATGGTAGAGGAGGATTCCTTTTATGGCTCGGAGATGGCAGTCGGGAGAAGTTACCATAGCTGGGAGAGGTTACGCTGCAGATGGATGAGAACTTTGTCCTGACAGATGATTCTGACCCGGATACACCGCCGCAGGTGTATACCGCGGAAGAATTATTCGCGATCCGTGATCGGCTGATCGGGGAGTTTAAGCCATACAACACGGCTGTGACGGTGAAGAATGAGAAAATTATTTCGATTTACCGGAAATTTATGCCATAAAAGATATAAAATCATTAAGAGGAGGAGAGCACCTTTTATCCGGATGAGAGGTGCTTTTTTGTGTAACAGGAAATTCCTTGGAACTCCCTGTTGCACAAAAAGGCACTAACGTGCCAATGATGCGCACTCGCGCGAAGCAGAAACATGTCGCAAGCGACCGCGCTCGGCGCGAGAATGTGCCAAGGCACATTCTTTTTCAATATAATTTCCGGGATAAATTGACTTTTAAACATACCCCATCTATAATGAAACAAGCTGATATGGGCAGTGGGTGCCGCTGTTTGTGCCAGACCAGTCAGATTGCTCGGATTGACAGGCATGGACAGGGGGTAAAAGGGAAACAGGTGCAAAACCTGTGCGATCTCGTCACTGTGAACCGGAGAGTGGCGCTGCAGATGCCATTGCGAAAGTGAGAAGGCGCGGCGTGCATGATGACCCGAAAGCCAGGAAACCTGCCGGCTGTCGTGAACATATCGGTTAAAACTATTTTTGTGCGAGTCACACAAGGAGGAAAACATGAGAAAAAACAAAAAAGTAGTTGTAAGTGCAGCGGCAGTTACGATGTCCGTATTGCTTGGAGCCTGCGGCGGCAGTACATCCAGCCAGGCAACCTCGACGGAGGCGGCTTCTGAGGCAGAGACCGAGGCAGCTGAGAGCGCCGATTCCGATCAGGAAGCGGCAGATAAGGTGGCAAAGCTGATCGATGACATCTATGTACAGGAGCGCACCGATGATACGGATGAGCAGTGCAAGGCAGCCAAAGAGGCATGGGATGCCCTGACTGACGAGCAGAAGGAGCTGGTAGAAGGCGAGAACGCAGATCCAGATTATTTTGGTCGTGATACCGGCGACGCGAGCCTGGACGATCCGCGCAATCAGGATGAGATTGGCGACAAAGAGATCCTGGTAGTCAGCTTTGGTACTTCCTTCAACGACAGCCGTGTGAAAGATATCAAGAGTATCGAGGATTCCATCCAGGATGCATTCCCGGATTGGGCAGTCCGCCGTGCATTTACCGCACAGATCATTATCAACCACGTTGAGGCTCGTGACGGCGAGTGCATCGACAATATGGATCAGGCACTGGAGCGCGCCGTGGAGAACGGAGTTAAAGAGCTGGTTGTCCAGCCGACCCACCTGATGCACGGTGCTGAGTATGACGAGATGGTTGAGGCGCTCGAGAAGTATCAGGATAAATTCGAGCAGATAGCTGTCGCAGAGCCGCTGTTGGGTGAGGTTGGCGACGATGCAACCGTTATCAATGCAGATAAAGAGGCAGTTGCAAAAGCAGTTGTAGCAGAAGAAGCTTCGGAAGCTGGTTTTAAAGATGCAGCTGACGCAGCCGATCAGGGAACTGCATTCGTTCTGATGGGGCATGGTACCGCACACGTTGCAAAGGTAACCTACAGCCAGATGCAGACCCAGATGCAGAATCTTGGATATAGCAATGTATTTATCGGTACCGTAGAGGGCGAGCCGGAAGAGACCTCCTGTGAGTCTGTTATCGAGGCAGTGAAGGCAGCAGGTTATAAGAATGTCGTTCTTCGTCCGCTGATGGTAGTTGCAGGTGATCACGCAAACAACGACATGGCAGGCGATGACGAGGATTCCTGGAAGAGCCAGTTTGAGGCATCAGGTGCATTTGACAAGGTAGATACTCAGATTTCCGGTCTGGGCAGAATTAAAGCAGTAGAATCATTCTATGTTGCTCATACACGGACAGCCATTGAGTCTATTTCGGAATAATGTATATGAAAAAGAAATTAAATTTAGCGGCGCTTCTGCTTGCTGCCGCTCTTCTCGGAGCGTGCGGAGGACAGAAACAGGACGCAGCCGACACCGTGGCGCAGACAGAGAGCGCAGAAACCGAGAATGTCGAACAGAAAAGCAGCATTGACCTTGCAGACGGCATCTACACCGTCGATTTTAAGACGGACAGCAGTATGTTCAAGGTCAATGAATCGAAAAATGGAAAAGGTGTCCTGACGGTCAAGGATGGCGAGGTGACACTTCATATCAGCCTGACCTCGAAAAACATCGTGAACCTGTATCTGGGTACTGCGGACGAGGCAAAGGAAGATGAAGCCGGTTGCTGCAGCCAACCGTAGACACGGTTACTTACAGCGACGGTCTGAGCGAGGAGGTCAACGGCTTCGATGTGCCGGTTCCGGCGCTCGGAGAAGAATTTGACCTGGCTCTGATTGGTAAGAAGGGCACCTGGTACGACCACAAAGTAAGGGTAGAAAATCCGGTTTCCGGAGAGGCAGAGGACGCGGAAGCGGCATCATCCGAGACGGAGAATAGCGATGATGCGGCAGATGCCCAGAAACCGGCAGGGCAGACTGCAGATGTGGCAGACGGCACTTATACCTGTGAGGTAACCCTGCAGGGAGGTTCCGGCAGAGCATCGGTGGATAGCCCGGCGACCATTATCGTCAAGGATGGAAAGGTGACTGCCGATATTGTCTGGAGCAGCCCGAACTATGAGTATATGCTGGTGGATGACGTGCAGTATGATCCGATCCAGACCGAGGGCAATTCCGAGTTTCAGATTCCGGTAACGCTGGATGAGGATGTAGCGGTCAGTGCCTTGACGGTGGCGATGAGCCAGCCGCATCTGATTGATTATACGCTGCATTTTGACAGCGTGACGTTATCAGAAGTTACGAAATAAAAGTAGATAGAAATACCTGTCCAGGAAGAACCTCCCGGTCCTTTTGTACATATTTTGATTACAGAAGGATCCGGGAGGTTTATGTCTATGCGTATCTGTGAACTCAAACAGCGGGAAGTTATAAATGTAAAAGATTGCAAGCGCCTTGGTTTTGTGGGCGACGTCGATTTTGACATCAGCACGGGAAAAATGCTTGCGATCATCGTGCCGGGACCGGGCTGTGTCTGGGGCTTTCTGGGGCGGGAAAAAGAGTACATAATTCCATTCTGCGACATCTGCCAGATAGGGGATGACATTATTCTGGTGAGGCTGAAAGAAGAGAGAGAAAAGAAGGAATAAAGAAGGAATAGCGGAAAACTTCTGCTTGCAGAAGCGCACTTCCTGCGATATTATAATAAGTATGATATGTTATGAAAACCTGGCGGGGGCATATCAATAAAACCAGAAAAGGGGAAGAGCGATTGAAGTGTCCATTTTGCAACGCGGCTGACACGAAAGTAATCGATTCACGGCCTGCGGATGACAACAGTTCTATCAGACGCCGGAGACAGTGCGAGACTTGTGGAAAGCGTTTTACCACATATGAAAAACTTGAGACGATCCCTCTGATGGTTGTCAAAAAGGATAATACCCGGGAGATGTACGACCGGGCGAAGATAGAGGCGGGAATCCTGCATTCCTGCCACAAGCGCCCAGTCTCTCAGGGACAGATTTCGGCGTTGATCGACGATGTGGAAAACAATTTATTTAACCGGGAAGAACGGGAGATCTCGACCGCGGTGATCGGGGAACTTGTGATGGAGCGGTTAAAGGATCTGGATGTGGTTACCTATGTGCGGTTTGCATCGGTATACCGGGAGTTTAAAGACGTCGATACATTTATGGAGGAACTGCAGAAGATACAGCAGCGGAATGTGCCGTCGTATGAGCCTGGAAAGAACGGGGAAGAGACCAGATGATGGGAA
Organism: Clostridium sp. AF22-10; assembly: GCF_003478725.1. Taxonomy (NCBI): domain Bacteria; kingdom Bacillati; phylum Bacillota; class Clostridia; order Eubacteriales; family Clostridiaceae; genus Clostridium; species Clostridium sp. AF22-10. Next base: position 6,938 of record NZ_QUFZ01000021.1, on the reverse strand, counting down.
ATGCGTTTTATCCGGATGAATGGCTGGATTCTGCGTATGATATCCCGTATGAGCAGTTTTACCAGAAGGGAATGCGGGGTATCATATTTGATATTGACAATACGCTGGTGCCGCACGGTGCCCCGGCGGACGAGCGGGCAGTACAGCTTTTTGAACGTTTGCGGGCGATAGGGTTCCACACCTGTCTGCTCTCGAATAATAAGGAGGCGCGGGTCGCCCCGTTTGCCGGACAGGTGGGTTCGGATTATATTTACAAGGGTAGAAAACCGAAGCGCAGCGGATACAGGCAGGCGATGCGTCGGATGGGAACGGGCGAGCGCTCGACGATGTTTGTCGGGGATCAGCTCTTTACGGATGTGTACGGGGCGAGGCGGACAGGCATCTATTCGATTCTTGTAAAGCCGATCAATCCGAAGGAAGAGATCCAGATTGTGTTAAAGCGGTATCTGGAGAAAATTGTCCTGTGGTTCTATGTGAGAAGACAGGAAAAAAAATAGCGGAAGTTTGCAGCTGGGGATTTTTGAACGGTTTGAAAGAGCTTGCCAGTCGGCAGAACCGGATGCTGACAGGAGTGCTGGAAACGGTGGAAAATCAGTTGTTTTAGAAAAAATATCGGCAATTTTAGAAAAATAAGGGGCGGAATTGACATGATGTGCCCTGCGTTTTCAAAAAAGTAGTTGAAAAAGAAGATTTTATAGTATAAAATAAACGCCCCTAAAATTGCCGATATTCAAAACACTAATAAAATGCCCGTAAAGCATTGATATTACTAGCTTTTTTAAGAAATATCATCTTCATGTAAATTATTATAATTTCACATAAGATCACAAAAATTGGTACATGAGTGGTACATGAAAACAGAGAAGCCTTATGCAGAATATTAGAAGAAAATCGAACAAATGTACGGAAAAAATATAGTAGAGAGTATGATAAAAACAATTATATTTTGTACTATATTTTTATCGTAAAAAATGAGGGAACGCCATTTATTGACATTCCCCAAAAGCAATCTGTTTGAATCCCAGAAATGGCAGATTGCACAAATTAGTATCTCACAGGATCTTCTCATAGTCAAGTGAAATAATTTTCAAAAAATCGTAAAAAATAGGGATAGAAGAGTATTTAAACTCAACTATCCCTATAAGAACATTATTTAACAAAGTATTTTTATTTACTACTATTTATTATTTAATCTTTACTATACCTTCAGAATCAGCTTCGGCTGGAATCTCTTCGTTCTCATACATATAACCATCTTTATCGAAAGCATAGGTTAAACCGTTAATTACCTCGAATCCATTGGTTGTACAGGTGTATCCTTTATGGATATACCACCATTTTCTAGGCGATGAAATTGTCGTTTCATATACCCAACCACCATCAATATACTTTGCAGAGATCCAACCATCCTTGTCTGGAAGATAATACCAAACATCTCCATTTGATACAAATGTCTTTTTCGTTGGATGAACCAGTACAGTATTTTGTACAGTGCCAATTATTGAACCTGACACAGGGTAGGAACGAATATTTAAACCACTATCTACACACACTGAGACACCTCTAAAACCAGTTTTAATATCATATGTAACCAACTGACTACCTTCTGACACAGCAAGACTATATAATGGTCTTCCATAGCCTGCAATGCGACTGTTATTTAAGATATATTTTTTTTTACACACAGCACCACCATTAGGCACAACAGCAGTTCCATCAGATGTGTTACCTTCAACAGTATAAATATATTTTGAATCTACTTTATAAACTAATCCGGTATGACAAATACGTTTTCCGTTTGTGAAGAAAATTTGATCCCCTCGCTGTGGTTTAGAAGTGTGCCATGCTCCTTTATTTTTATATAATTGAGCAGAAGCTATAGTGTAATCATCAAAATCTCCACATAAAACCTTTTTAGCATTACATACATCAAATGCTTTATAGAAACACCAATCAACAAAACTATCACACCAATATGCCGGATAATCCATTACAGCAGGATAAATCTTATTCATTTCATATCCGTATTTCGTATAATTTTTATCACCAGCATTAGCAGTCTTATTATATAAATTAACACCTGATGCTTTCTCTAAATAACCAACTTCAGCAAGAGCAATATTAATTACCGCATCAATTGCATTTGTAACAGAAGAATAAGTCTTCATTTCAAATCATCCCTTTCTAAAACAACTTATACCTTGGTTTCTCTTCACCAAAAAACCAATATCTTAAATAATCGTCTAAAACAATAGCAATCAAAATAAGTGGAATCCATAATAAAGCATATGGCAGACAAATCTGACCTAACAAATTAAATGGAACATTTGAGTAATCCCAAACATCCCATTTAAGCCATAGGTTCACAATACACCCACATATAAATTCTCCGCATAGAGTAAATACTAACGCTTGTAGAATTTGTCTCCATAACGGTATTTCCCAAGACTCTATTTCATTGAGTAGTCCAGCAAAGATAAAACACATTCCAGCCAAACAGAACATAGACCAATGGCTGTATCCGCGCCATAGAACCTCAATGTTATAATAAATACTGCCACCTACATAGTATAAAAATCCATATTTAAGCAGTAGCTTCAGTTGTTGTTTCATTACCAGACACCGCCTTTACGATAAGGTTGCTCTGTTTCATGATCTGATTGTAGTCATCCAGATATTTTCCTGTCAGAGAAACACCGTAGGTAATATCAAGGACGGTTTCAACATCAGATTCTTCTTTATACGTATCAGAAATCATATGCTTTAATTGATTGAAGTATGTAGTCTGAACGGTAGCGTTCATTTTTTCAGCGATATAGATAGACGCAATCTGTTCTGGTGTATATAACTTACAAGAACCTCCATCGCAGTGATATGGCTGTTGAAGCTTTGTCGCCGCTGAGAGCTGGAACAAGGAATCAATGTTACTCTGATCTCCAGATGCGATACCATAAGAAAAATGCTCATCTACTCCGTTAATTTGAATTGTTACACCGTCCTCAATGGCTTTATTGCAAACGCTAGATAATTCCGCGATTTTCTCCGTCAGAGCCTCCGCGAGAGTAGGAGAGTATTCAATGCCAACCTCTTTGCCTATTTCCTGTTTCTCTGCGATGGATAAGTTTGGATAAGACTTTAAAATTTCCAGTGCATCTTCACCACTTTCCACACCGATTTCGATTGCTTTTACCAGAATCTTTTTTTGCATATCATTAATCATTTGCAACACCTCCAATCATATTTGCCATAGCCAGCACAAGTTGTTTATTTTCGTATTCAAGCTGCATCTGACAGAGCTGGTTATAATCCCAGTACGGATACAAACTCCATCCAGCGTTGATTTTGTTTCCATCTTCATCAAGTTCATAAACCTGATTACCTTCTTCATCGACCTGTGGCAGGTTCGTCTCAGGATCAATGGCAATTTTCCAAACTGGTTCGTATTTATATCCACGAATAAATCCGATGCATTTTCCTTTAAATTGTTCATCGGAAATTTCGTATTCTTTCAGGGTTTCATCAGTTGTGGTATTTACATCCACAATTTCATATCGTTCATTAACATAAATTTTCATGTGGTTTTCCTTTCTGGCGCGATTCGCCTACATTGCAATGAGAATAAGAGAACATAAATGATATACGGAAGAAAAAGGAGAATATCATTTATGAAATACGAGACATTTTTAAGAAGAGAAAATTTAACCGACAGCACAATCCAGAACTATGTTTGGACGGCAAATTATTTTAAAACACATTATCCAGAAGTGAATAAGACCAATCTTTTATCATACAAAGAGTATTTAATGGAGCATTATGCGCCCAGCACTGTCAACGTCAGAATTTTGGGAATCAATAAGTATTTACAGTATCTTGGAAAAGAAAAGCTCAGATTAAAGACCGTTCGAATCCAGCGCAAGACATTTCTTGAGAATGTAATCAGTAACGCCGACTATATCTATTTAAAACGCAAATTTAAGAAAATGAAGAACAAACAATGGTATTTTGCGATTTGGTTCATGGCTGCGACAGGTGCGCGTGTTAGTGAACTTGTTAGATTTAAGGGCGAGAATGTAGAGATGGGATATGTGGATTTATATACCAAAGGCGGTAAACTTCGCAGAATCTTTATTCCAGCAAAACTTCAAAAAGAAGCATTGATATGGATTGAAAAAACAGGGAGAAAGAGCGGCTTTATATTTCTGAACCGTTTTGGGAATCAAATTACAACGCGCGGATTGGCACAGCAGATTAAAAGATATGCTGAAAAATCAAAGGTATCAGTCGAGGTAGTATATCCGCATTCATTCCGACACAGATATGCTAAGAATTTTTTGGATAAGCATAATGACCTAGCTTTACTTGCAGATTTGATGGGACATGAAAACATTGATACAACCAGAATATATCTCAGAAAGACATCAACCGAACAAAGAGCGATCATAGACAGGGTGGTAACGTGGTAAGCTCTCAGAATGACTTATTTGAGGGATTTATTCGTTAGACGTAAAAATATTCAATGAGAGTATTTTGCCGCGTTCTAGGACTAATTCTGTGCGTTTGATGGGGTGTCTATTATAATTTGGTTGATAGTATTTTATTCTGCAATTTGGACAAAGGTTCTGTCCCGTAGAATTTATATATATACTTGACCACATTTAGAACAATTCTTTATTTGACGCGATGCCTTCATAATGTTGTTCAATCCTCCTATGTTATGATTTTAAATACATCATAATATAGGCTAGTTAAGTTGTCAAGAATTTTACAGAACATATGTTCCTAAATATGCTATTTAGATAATGGGTATTACAGGAAGATTCGAAGGATATGTAAGCAATCCACTTTATCTATTCAATAATGGTTCTTATGGCGGTGGACAATCGGGGATTAGTATAATGAGCAACCACACTGCTTATGGTTCTGTTTCTTTTGGTTCCTCTATACAAGGTTCTAAGTTATATAAGGGAGATATTATAATACGATTTAATAATATTCAAAATCTTTCTGGTTGGAATTACTTAAAAATATATGGTAATGTCGAAATGTGGGCTAGAATCGGCGGTGGAGTTTCTACTAAAATAATGAAGTATATATATCATCATATAAAGCCGAAGCATACTGGGGCAATTCTGAGGTTATATCAGGAAATGGTGTTTGTATTTGTGATATATCTTCTTTTTCTGGAAATTATTGGATTTATATATCTGTTGGTAATGTTTTTGGAAGTAGTATAAAATCTGTATCTATATTTCAAGTATATCTTTCAACTAATTAAGATAGTTGTATTTTTAATATTGTAAAATCTTCACTATACCAGTAAGAAGAACTACTAACATATTTATTTTCCAGACGAATATAAAAACTTGTGTTTATATTAGAAAGGTTTATTGAGATAGTTTTTTCTGTGCCATCAGCAACTTGACCAGATTGAGCAATTATACTTCCAGAGCTGTTATATATTTCAGCTTTTAATGTGCAATTAACGTTTCTCTTCGAGAACATGATGACAGTTAAGTTATTCCATGGATTTCCCACGATTAATTTTTTTTTTCCAATATCAACTGCTTCAGTTGATTGTCTGTATTTATTTTTTGTAGTAATAGCAATAGAAGTTTGTTGTTGCGTAATTGAAACTCCACCAGAGTCATCAACACCCTGAACATACGAAGTAAACCATCCAATGTTATATCCACTGCCCCAAGAACCACGATTATATATAGTTCCATTACCAGAATAATAACCCTCATAACTTCCCGTAATACCCAATATGGAAACACCCTTCTTAATAACACTGGCATTAAGCCCAATTCCGCTTGCTAATGTTGAGGTTGCGATACGTGCCTCTGGTGCCCAAGCAGCTCCATTTGACCGATAAATGCCCTCTGGAAGTGCATTGATGGCTACATATCCATTACCTTGCCCAAAATTACCATATTGAGATTGTCCGCGTTCTGCAAGAGTACCTGTAATCTTAGAACCTTTGACATAAGCAATTTTTCCACTTGAAATTTGATTTGCTGTCGCAGTCGCATCAGAAGTGGCAGCACCAGCGATTCCAAATGCACTTTGTCCTTCTAATAATTTCTCGGCAGTCAATCCACCAGCAGTAGCCATATCTCCCTGTGGTACGGCGAATAATGTATTAGGAGTAATAAATCCTTCAGTGCCATTATATCTAATTTCTGCACGCGCCGTTCCATCGCTGTTAATAGATGTAAAAGCTGCATCACCCTCGATTACTTTCGTGGCATTTTCTGCCGTATGAGTAATCGTAGCGCGGCTGGTGAGATGCTGCATTGTACCTTCTGCCAGCTCGTCATCAGTATCCGCGCCGACATAAGTTGTATTTTCAAGTACATTTGCACTGGTAGCTGTTAATTCATCGGAGCCAACTCCGCCACCAGTGCTTAAATTTGTAGATCCTATCATTTAAAGTCCTCCTTTAGTGAATTTAATAGGGTTTTAGGTAATAAAAAAGCAGACAAAGGTCATTCTTTATCCGCTCAGAAATTTATTATGAAATCCTTGTGTCTCTCTCTATGATGGGAGAGTAGAGAATTTGTTTCAAGAGTTAGGAACAAAGCGCTTGATATTCCATCTATCTCAACGATCTCTGTTTCATCCTTCGTAACTTTTGTTCCTTGAAAATTAATATATAACACATCCTGTAATCTTTGTAACTGTTCTGATGTTAATGTATCACTCATAGCCTGAACAACACTTTTTACAATTCTATTTAGCATAAGCTTCCTCCTAGATATGTGGTGAGAAATAAATTCCTCCTACTATGATCTTCTCCTAAAAGGAAGCCTATGAAGTTTATTTTGTTAAATTGTTATTTAATAATAGATGAGAATATTTAAACTTAAGACCATGTAAGAGTATCCATATTTAAATAAAACATCTTTCCATAACATAACCCACATACTATCCAATCA
>NZ_QUFZ01000020.1:0-53321 GCF_003478725.1 Clostridium sp. AF22-10 | reverse complement strand
AGTCCAATAAAAACCAAATATATTGATACATAATTTTGTGTTTATTATACCATCTATTATTGCAACAACAGAAGATGTATCTTGCTCCATTCTTTTAAATATCGCAAAATACAAAGTAGCAATCATGCTCCACAAAACAAAAGGAATTAAAGATTTTTGTATTCTTTTTTTGAGAAACACTCTTGTTCCATATTTTTCTCTGTAATCAATTGTAGTAACACCAGTAATCATAAAAAACACTGGAACAGCAAAGTAAAAAATACACTCAATAAAATTGGCAGAAATCCAGTATGATTCATAACTAAATTTCCAAAATGCATTATTAGTATGAAGAATAACCACAGACAAACAAGAGATAACATTTAAAACATCAATATAATATTTATATTTTTCTTTCATCTCATCATTTTCAATAAGTTCACACTTATTTATTCCTCCTTCTACATATTATTTTCTTCATAATTATTCTCGGAAAAAATGTAATCATCTTCCCAATTTTATAACTCCACGAAGATTCAATCTCATATTGTTCTATTCTTTTTAAATATTCTTGCTGTTTCTCTTCTAAGTACTTTATATATGAATTCAATCCATCCAATCGAAGCCTATGATCTTCTAGTTGCTCCCACTGTTTTTTGTTTGTTTCCATCAAATTTTCTTCTAAGCGTTTTATATATGAATCCAATCCATCCAATCGCAATCTATGATCTTCTAATTGCTCCCATTGTTTTTGATCCGTCACCATTAAATCATTGTCCACATGTCCTATCAGCCAATCGATCCTTCCGTTTAAACTGTCATACTCAAACTTCCTACGTTTTTTTTGCATTTTCTCTAATCGATCGCTATAAGTACATGCCATATCATAATCTGAAACTTCGCGTTTTGGAATCGGATTCTCTATTGCATTTTTTAACCAGCTTATGCACCGTTCTTTCTCTTTTTCAAGTAAAACATTTACATTTTCATAAGAAATCTCTTTATTTTTTAGCAAAAGTACTTCTAGTTTCTCTTCTGAATCTATAATCCGCTCTTCTAAATGCAATAATTTTAATAACGAATAGAAACGACTGGCTCCTCTGTCTTTATTTATATATACCGCAAATGGTTTATTAAAAATAATTGCAAAGCAAACTCCATGGAATGAATCCGTCATTACAAATTCACAATTTTTTATATGCGCCAGCAACTCTTCATTTCCTAAATTGCTTAATGTTGGTATATTCCACATCCATTTTAATGTATCTTCCTCGTTCCATACATCTGAAGCTGCATAACTTTTTAAATTTAATATTTTTTCAGCCAAATGCATCAACTTTTCTTTCTCATCATTCGGATCAAGAATATATCCAAAAATAGACGGATTCTTATTTAATCTTTCTTTTCCTTTTTCAAGCAAATCCTCCCAGCTCTTTTTATCACATAAAAAGACCGGATCCAAAACCCACTCAGCTGATACACCAAATTCCTCTTTTGCTAATTTTATCCCTGTTTTTTCTCTCACAGAAAAACAATCAAACTTTTGCAAAAATAAGAAAGTCTTTCTTTCTGTTCCTGACTTCCAGAAAAATGGTCTTTTGCAAATGAGGCTGCATAAGCAATTTTTCTTTTATTATTATTTACCCATTCTAAGTCTGCATACCCATCCAGAAGCTGAAACATTTCTCCAGTAAATAATTGATCCGAACCCACAATGAAAGTGTCACAATAATTATTAAATTCTCTTTGTCCAGGATATCCATTCTTCGCAGGTAAAATAGCATATTCCGGATATGGTATTTCTTTATATCTACAATATTTGTACGTCGGATCCCATTCACTTCCTTTCGGTTGCGATAACATAACTGGAAAATATCCCATATTAACCAATGTCCTGTAAAGTGCATAATAAGTCAATGCACCTCCACAGTTTATATTCATCCAAGGACCCACGATTCCTATTTGGTATTTATGTGCAAGCGCACATTTGACAGCATTAATAAAATCGCCTTTCTTATATAGATGCTCAAAATATCTTCTACTAATATTTCCTTTTATTTCATCATGAATTCGGTTATCAACAAGCCATTCAACCGGTGTTTCACGATACAAAGAAATATTTTTTAATATTTTTTCAAACAATTGATAACCTTTTAAACTATTAATGATAACTGCACTGGTTCCACCATCATCATCGAGCATCGCATCTCGTTCTCGTATTCCCCAATAATCTCCTAACGTAATATCAGACACATGTGGTAATTCTGCAAACTGACACTCATAGCAACAATTTCTTAATATCAATTCACTGTGAAATCCTTGCTCATACTCATTCAGTTCATATTTTTCCATTATTCTTGTATTATCTTTATAATTCAAGAACATATTCCTAGAACTATTTCTCCACCCTTTTTCTTTCGTTCTAAATTCTACTGATTCAACTTCTTTTTTTTGAGAAGCATCAATATAATCCCGAAGCATTTGATATGATGGAACTCCATGGCACAACGTGTCTATTATAAAAACTCCTTCACCCTCATCTTTATCTAACACATTTTTCAAAGCCGCAGCCTGGCAGGGTGTGCCACTAAATAACACCAACCTATTCTCTGCTCTTAGTTTTTTAACTTGTCTATAAACTTTTCCTATATCGCTTTGAACATACTTAGATTTTCTCAATCGTCCTAATTCTTCTATACTTTCTATTTCTATATGGGATACTTTACAATCATCTCCCATCGCTGCTCCAACAACAGCACCACCACATCTTAAAATTTCCTCCGCAAAAAGAGTAAATGCACCTCCTGAAGAACTCTTTTTTCTTACTTCATCATTTGCTTGTACAGCATAGCATTTAAGAATCTTATCTTCTTTCTCCGGTAAGTTCAGTACCGGACAAGCTTTTCTGCACATATCACATTGGATGCATAATGTATTATTAATGAATGGACTTACAAAACCGAGTTCACCAGGTATCATCTCAATTGCCCCAACAGGACATACGTTATCACATGCCGCACATCCTGTACAAAACTTATCAGAATCTTCTATTTCTTTTAATAAAAAATTTTCCTCGTTTTTATATTCAACCATAGTTCACTCTCTTTCTAATACTATCCGCTTTTACAACCATCCTAAAAGCAAAAAATACAGCCATGCTAAATTGTACTTAAAATTAGGCAATTCTCCCATTTTTATTCTCTTGCTTAACTTCCATAACCTTCTTTTTGTTTTTTTAAATCTCTCAATATCATCTTTTCGATATGGATACATATTTCGCAAATCAGTAAAATTAAAACCAAAATAAAACTTTAAAGCACCTCTATATGCCTTTTCATTCTTTCCTCGCAGTTTGTCCAATATAATATCATATGCATCATATGCATTAAATTGACGTTTCTCCCATTTTTCAGGACTTTGTGTTAAACTGGACGGAAGGTACCGGTATTCATATAACACATCCGGTATCAAGATAATTCGATCCATTTTTTCAAGCACTTCAATAATCCACAATTTGTCTTCGTATGTATAAACTCTATCTGTAAATTTTACAATGTTTCCATATTCTCTTCTTATTTTTTCTGCATTCCATATTTTATTCCATGGATACCCTCCACCACACAAAAAATTATCCGATGCTATTTGAAATGCCATTTCAGAAGCATCCAATGTTATATCCTTATTTGTCACTTGATGATCCGTTATTTCTCCTTCGGCTGTAAAATCTTTCCATCCAAACACAATACAATCAGCTTCCGACTTTTGTATTTTTTTTAAGGCTATTTCCCATGCATTTGAAACTAATCTATCATCCGAATCAATAAATGTTAAATATTTTCCTTGAACTTGAGCTAATCCAGTATTTCTTGCCGCACTAACTCCTGAGTTTTTTTGATGAATTACTTTTACCCGTTCATCTCTCAGCCTATATTCATCACATATCTCTCCGCAATTATCTGGTGATCCATCTTCTACCAAAATTAATTCAAAATCTTTTAAAGTCTGTCCCAGTACACTTTCAATCGAACTTCTTAAAAAGGGTTCTGGTGTCTTATATATTGGCATAATAGCACTAATAAGGGGTTGATTTTCTTTCATCTTAATTTGTCAACTTTCCATCTTTTGTGAATCGATTATCCTTTTTCTTTTTATACGACGCTAAAATTGAATATCCCCAAAAATGTGTCTTTCTCAAAATATCCAATTCTTTAAAATGAATTTGATTGTAATAAAACGGTGCTTTTTCTTTTAACATAAGATCATATTTAATCAAATTATTTTTATGTTCTTTACTAACCGATATGTAAAACATAATTAAATATTGCCAAAAGCATGTTCCTAATAATAATTTGTCATAAATTTTCTTAATCTCCGGTCGTGAAACATTCTTCTGTAAATAATCCAACGAAACCTCTATTACTTTATACTGTTCCATATAATGTTTCTCAAAACCACTAAGGCTCATACTCTGTCCCACAGCTGCACGGCGATAGTAATAAATTGGTTTATCAAAAAATGATATCGAATCAGCCTGATTACATGCTTTCAAAACAAATTCTGTATCTGTGTAAAAGCAATGTTCTGTTACTTTTACTCCTCCTTTTTGAAGTAATTTTGTTTTTATTGAAAGACTGTGCATAAATGGAGCAAATTCAGGAATATCTTTTATCAGATATTTTTTCAATAAGTCACAACCAGGATTACAATCTTCTGTTGTAATAATTTTTCCCGTCTCACTATCATATGTAATATATGGAGAAATAACTAAATCACTAGGCTCACTTTTTAAATATTGGATAAATTTATTTAAAGCTTCTGGCTCATAATAATCATCACCATCTAATTGTTTAAAATACACTCCTCTTGCTTCTTTGATACCACTATTTACAGTAGAACCCCATCCCCCGTTTTTCTTCTTTATTAATCGAAAAGTATCCGGATACAATTCTTGATATTCTTGTGCAATAGCTGTCGTATGATCACCCGAACCATCATCTACAATCATAATATCCAATTCATCCAATACTGTAGATTTTAAAAAAGGATCTAAACATTCTTTTAACGTAGATTCAACATTATAAGCTGCAATTGATATCGATAATACTTTCATTTACGACCTCCACTTTTTTTCAAATACCACAACGTATACCCAATCCCATGATCTCTGACGCACTGGATACCTCCCAGAATTTTTCTGCTCCACTTCCGCTTTTCTTCTTTTTCCTGAATCGAAGCAAGCGTCATATCTCTAAGAAGTGTTTCATAATACGGTGTGCGTCTGGCATACTGCCAAAATACACTTCCAAAATCCATCTCTGGATGCTTCCATGGTTTTTCTGAGCCTGCATAATGAATGATTTTCGGATGTTTTCTGGCTTCCAGATACATTTCATTTAACCATGCCGGCGCTTTTGTTATAATCTGCTCTTTTCGTATTCCGGCATAATCGACCATCATGTTCCAGGACATATCTATATAGCGGACTCTGCCCTCGCAGAGTTTGTTCAAGATATCCTGATCCAAGAGCTGAAATTTCCTGGATGCTGCATATTGAAGCTTTTTCTCTACCGTATAGGTTGCCCGAAACGTTTCCAGGTTTATTAGCAACGTTCCGGCCTGAAAATACTGATAAGGATGTTTTAATTGCAGCACCTGATCCATGTATGCTTTTTTATTTGGCTCATAACCGTTATAGAGCCCGGCTGTATCTGCATCGTAACACGCTCCCAGCAGATAGCCGTCAATTGATTCGTTATACAATTTTGCAACATCGTCCAGTACAACCATGTCCGAATCAAGATACAAAATTTTTTTATAATCTGGCAGCAACTCCGGAAGAACCAGTCTGAAATAGGTTTCTATACTAAAATGCCCTCTGATATAAAAAGAACATCCCTGTATATACGGCGTCGGATTGAGATAGCGGATTTTAAAATTACTTTTATCCCCTATTATGAGTGAAAGAATTTTTTTACTTTTTTCCGATATATCTTGTGTCAGTACAAGGATGTCATAATTATTTTTCTGCTCCGCCTGTTCGCAAATACTTTGCAGGAGGACTGCCATATATGGAACAAATTTTTCGTTGCAGGCAGCTGCGATTGCAATATTATTTTTCTCGAACGCTGGAGATACATTTCCCTGCAAGGCAGGCTCTGTATGAAACAGGATAACTGTTTGTAAACTTTTTATTTTTATTTGTCGGGTTCTCTTAAGATGCAGATAGTAAAGCGTCAAAAGGCGTTCTCCCAGATGCCCTGGTGTTCTTCGGCCTTCTATGGAATAATCGTGCAGATTGGAGCGTTTTTCAAATTCTGACAAGATATCAAACAGCCACTCCATATATTCATGAAATAACTCCTTTTTCATGATATACATATTGCAAAAACAAGTATATTTTCCGTTCAGATATTCTTTCAGATCTTGTACATATTCCGGATGTTTTTCCTGTACAATCGAAACGATGCAGTCCAGGTCTTCTATATGAAGAGAATCCCCGTATTGATACTGTTCATAGACATTCGTCGCCTTTCCAGGCATGGATGCTACGTTTTTCTCTTCTGATATGAGCAAATCATAGGAAGTAACCACTTTCTCTATCTGTTTATCCGAGAGCCCATATTTTTCTTTTATTGCATCAGAGAATGTATCTTCCCGCACATTTCCCCAACGATCTTCCCGATATTTTTGTTCTGAAAAACTTAAGTATCTGCGATAATGAAAAAATCCGTAATAGTCTGCCTCCAGATTTTTCCAGGCCCAGTACTGCGCTGTCAATTCACAATACATTGGATTTTTCGCAGATATCTGATCCCCTGTATCATCTGAAAGCATTTGTTCAAATCGTCTTGCTGATCCAGCTGCCCCCACCTGGATTGGAATCAAAATTTTACTGTCCAGCAGGGCCGTATCTTTATGACACGCTATGAGAATTTTTATATTACTCATTGAATTTTTCTCTATTCCTCTTATCTTTATGCCAAACTGTCCATGTATTGTTTCGCTATCTCATCCACATTTCCTGCGCCTTTCACTATGCCTTTTTGAAGCCACAGCGCATGATCACAAATCTTTTGAACCGATTCAATCGAATGTGAAACATAAAGCAGCGTTGTTCCTGCTGCCCGCATCTCATTCATCCGTTTCTCGCACTTTTTCTGAAATGCATAATCTCCAACCGAAAGGACTTCATCACAAATCAAAATATCCGGCTTCACAATCGTAGCGATTGCAAATCCAAGTCTCGCCGCCATACCGGAAGAATAGTTCTTAATCGGCATATCCAGAAAATCCCGCAGTTCTGCAAACTCAACAATTTCATCGAAATGCTGTTCCATAAATTTCTTATCATGACCCAATACAGCACCGTTCAGAAATATATTCTCTCTGGCTGTCAGATCCCCATCAAATCCAGCTCCCAGCTCAATCAGCGGTGCGATGCTTCCGTTGACAGTGATTTTCCCTTTATACGGTTTCAGAATCCCGCAAATTGCTTTTAAAAGGGTCGATTTTCCAGAACCATTGACTCCAATGATTCCCCAGCTTCTCCTTTTTTTACTTCAAACGAAACATCGTTCAGCGCCAGAAACTCTTTAAACATCAGCTCATGCTTTACAAGTTTGATAAAATATTCCTTCAAATTATCGATTTTTTCCGACGCCATATTAAAGCGAATTACTACATGTTCCGCTTTTACAGCACAGTTATTCATATCCATATAGGTTTCTCCTATTTCAAGCAGTTAAATATACAGTATAAAACGATCCTGATTTTTCATAAAACACAGGGTTCCGACAATCAAAACGCCCAAGGCAACCAGACTCCCCTGCAGTATCATCCCCCATTCCGGCAGCTGCTGCATCAATACAACCGTTCTAAACTGGGTGATATACGAATAAAGAGGATTAAATGTCATAATCCCCCACCGTATTCCTTCCGGAAGCTGATTGATCGGATAAAAAATAGGTGTCAGATACATCCATCCCGTCATAAAAGCTGCATATATATACTGAACATCTCTGAAAAACACGGTTGCCTGCGACAAAAACAAACCAATTCCTGTACTAAATACATATACCTGTAAAATAATGACCGGAATAAAAAGCATATACCAATTTAAAGGAACTCTGCATACAAGCAGGACAATCAGCATAGCTCCCAATGAAAACAGCATATTCACACAGGAACTCGTGACTTTAGAAAGTGTAAAAATATATTTAGGCACATATGTCTTTTTCAGCAGTGATGCATTGCCTGTGATAGACCACATTGCCTGATTGGTTGATTCTGATACGAAATTAAATACAGTCTGACCAATAATCAGATAAACCGGATAATCCTGAATATCAAAGCGGAACATATTGGAAAAAACAATTACCATAATCATCATGATCATTAAGGGATTTAAAATACTCCACAAATACCCCAAAAAACTTCTTCGATATTTCAGTTTGACATCTCGTTCAACTAATTGCTGCAAAAGATTTCTATAGCTATATAATCCATTTAATCTTTGTCCCAATCGACCCATTTTTAAAAGCTCCTATTCATCTTACTAAGCGCCCACACCGCCGCCCGATACAGCCCATACCGGCTTACCCGCAGCAGCTTCACCGCCTTATTTCGGTTCGCATGGTAAATCTCCGGATAGTCCCGAAGTAATTCATCTTCAAACTGCATCAATGCATGCTTTACTTCCTTGCCTGCCGGAAGGCTCAGAAGTATCTTCACTCTCCCAGCTGCCACCCTGGCAATTCCATTTTCAAGATACTGTAGCTTTTCCTGACTGCATGGAAGCTTCTTTCCGTCTTTTCCGGTAAGTGTTCCACCCTGATACAGACGATAAAATGACAGCAGGGATTCCATCACCCGGTCATAATTTTCCTTATTCCTGATCATCTTCTCCGGGCTGACACTCTGTCCTTCCCGGCCGATCCGGTACTGATAGACAAAGTCCGGGATAAAGGATACGGTCTTGACCCACGGAATCGGATACAGGATGTATTCGGCATCAACGTAATAGCAGTGTTCATCGATGGAAAGCGGCATCTTCCGCAGGATCTCTGTTTTCCATGTGATTCCATGCATTTTCATGTAAATCTGGTCTGCGATTCCATCGAATCCATAGGAAATCCCATATTTCACCCCTGAAAATGGTTCTGGAATTTCTGCTTTTTTCGGAAAGGAACTTTCCTCTCCGCTTCCGTTGTCAAACCGCCAGTAGAAACCGCTGACCAGCACATCATCCCGACAGTTTTTCAGCGCAGCAATCAGATGATCCAATGCCTCCGGATCCACCCAGTCATCGGCATCGACTACTTTCATATATCGCCCCGATGCATTCTGGATGCCGCAGTTGATCCCAGATCCATGACCGCCATTTTCTTTATGAATGACACGGACAACGGTCGGATAGCGCTCCGCATATTGATCGGCAATCGCACCGGTTTGATCCCTTGATCCATCGTCTATAATCAATATTTCCAGGTATCCGGACCAATCCATACCTGGTTGAAAATCAGACATTCTTGCTGATACGGTTTGAATGCTTGATTCCGTTTCATTTCCTGTCCTGCTCTGATTTTTCTTTTTCAAATTCCGGTCTCTGCACCCTGCGCACAGTGAATCCAGGGTATATGTGATATATTTTTCTGCGTTATACGCCGGGATGACGACTGTCAGAAGCTTTTCCATTGTCTGCGACTCCTTCCGTACTCTCTTTGAGCATCATGATCTTCGGTGTCATCAGGATGAGCTTCAGGTCAAGAAGCAGAGAGTAATTTCGTATGTAAGTCAAATCCAGTTTCAGTTTGTCATAGGACGTTGTATTGTATTTTCCATAGACCTGCGCATATCCGGTCAGTCCGGCTTTCATCTTTAAGCGGTAGCAGAATTCCGGGATTTCTTTCTCGATCTCCGCCGCCAGCTCCGGGCGTTCCGGACGCGGTCCTACGATCGACATTTCACCTTTCCAGATATTGAAAAGCTGCGGCAGCTCGTCCAGGCGGGTTCTCCGAAGAAAATGTCCCACCGGCAGGATCCGGTCATCGTGTTCCGCTGCCAGTCTCGCCCCGGTTTTTGCCTCCGCGTTCTGGATCATCGTCCGAAATTTGCAGATCTGAAATTCTTTTCCGCCCTCTGTGAGACGGGTCTGCTTGTAAAAGACCGGACCGCGGTCGGTCAGGTAGATCGACAGCGCCACCAGAAGAAAGAATGGGGATAATACCACGATTCCGATGCTCGAACAGATGAAATCCATCGCCCGCTTAATAAATCGCTGAAGATCCGATATGCCATCATTTCTCGATAATAGCAGAGGACTGTCAAAGATATCTAATTCCTGGGAAGTCCGGATCAGAATGTCCGATAATTTCGGCACCGTGTAGGTCCGGATATCCTGCTCAAAACATTTCTTTAAAAGCGCATTTCGATCCTTCGCCGGAATATCTCCGATAATCAGGGCATCATATTTTTTCGCCTCTTCGAGAATGGCTTTTATGCCGACGCCGATATGAATCGCCGTTTCCAGATAATACTTGTCCTCTCTGGAATGAATCTTTTCCATCAGGTGAAAGGCCGGACGGTCTCCGCATACCAAAAGCATCCTTCTTGGCGGAAACAGAATCCTGTATATCTGCTGAAACAGGAACGTCCAGATCAGTGCAATCAAAAGCTGGACAACCGTCATCCCAAGCAGTATCCGGGGATCATGAAATTTTTTATCTAACAGAGAAATCTGAATATACGTAATCAGATTTAAAAGTCCGATCGAAAGGATCTGAGAACAGAGCAGATTTCCTTTTTTCAGGTATCCGATCCGGAATCCCCCGTAAGTCAGCAGGAAAAATAGTAATAGTCCCGCATACAGGGCAATCATCAGCCAGTTTCCTCTTCTCCAGAACGGAAATTCGATCATTTTGTTGAAATATCCGTTCCAGACATATCCATAAGCGCCAACTTCTGCCCCCATCAGGAGCAGCGCACCTATCAGACGGAACAGTCGTTTGAATGGTTCATATTGTCTCAAAATAGTTCCTCTTCTTTTTGTTTTTATTCAGGCCGAACTCCACAGAACCCAACGTGTAATTCTATTCCAGGTAATCTGCCTGTTTCTTTTTATAGGAACACTAAGCATCCTCAGAAAGCGTTCCTCTCAATTTTTTCTGATAGAGTATTCCACGCACGGATGCCGGAATCAGACTTGCAGTAACGCGGATCACGCAGTTTCGCAGATACTCTCTTCTATTTAAAAATCCACTTTTAAAAAACGTTTTCTGCAGATTCAGAGCGGCCCTGGCATAGGACAGACCGCCGCGGCGTTTGATCATCCCATTGTCCGTCCTCGCATACACCAGAATATCCGAAAGATTTTCTGCTTTATATCCTGCCTGCAAAAGACGGACCCACAATTCATAGTCCTCCGCCCCCGGAACCGGATAATAGTTTCCCACCGCCAGCACAGCTGAACGCCGCATCATGACGGCCATATGGTTCATCGGATTGCGCTTTCTGGCAAACGTTAAAATTTCTTTATATTGGCAGGGAAGTGACCGAATTCCAGTGATTCTGCCCGGCGGAAACAATTTTCCATTCATCCCACTTCCAATTTCACCTCTATCTGGCGCATTTAGGTTATCTACATTTTCCTGTTCTGGCACTTCTGCTGCGGCAAATTCTGCAATTTTTCCGCTCAGAAATCCGAGTTTTCCCTGTTCT
Organism: Clostridium sp. AF22-10; assembly: GCF_003478725.1. Taxonomy (NCBI): domain Bacteria; kingdom Bacillati; phylum Bacillota; class Clostridia; order Eubacteriales; family Clostridiaceae; genus Clostridium; species Clostridium sp. AF22-10. The sequence goes on along the minus strand of NZ_QUFZ01000020.1, from coordinate 41,627 downwards.
GCTTTCTTTCCCAGCGATTTGCCCACTGCTTCTTCTGCATATCGTCTCAGCTGCTTTTCACAGCGATCCGGACAGGCAATATCATCACTGTCCATGCGGGCGATCCATTCATTTCGGCACGCTTCTACACCTGCTGCCAGCGCCCGTGCGATTCCGCCGCATACGGGAAGGCGAAGCACCTGCAGAACTCCCGGCCATTCCCGATCAATCGTCTGGATCGTTTCATCCAGCACTGGTGTCAATGGTCCATCGCATACCAGGACAAATTCATCTGGAGGAATCGTCTGATTCATCATGCTGGCTGTCGCCTGATAGAAATACGCTGGATTTTCTTTGTGATATACCGGCATCAGAACCGAATATTTCATACACTCATACTCATTATTCTGCTGCCAGCTTTGTTCCATCGTTCTCCGCTCCATGTAATCTTGTTATCTTTTTTGATGGGTTCTTTCCAGAGACCGATACCCGGCTAAAATCGTTTTCCTGGAAATCTCCTGAAAGATTTTTAGGGTTCAGGGGTCCTTTCTTTGGGAAAACTGCCTCCGGATCATCTTCCATCCGGATTGCCAGCTCTACCTGTCGTGCTTCGTTCAGCAGTTCTGCCTGAATCGTCACGATTCGTTTCCGCAGCCGCTTCCGGATGATCTTTGGCAGCATCTCACCAAGCACTCCTTCCGCCCATTCGATCTCCCCCGCGTCATTTGCCCGCACCAAAAACCGCCGGACGGTGTGAGAAGAATCCTCCCGAAGAAGTTCTTTCAGAAATTTCTCTTCCTCTTTTTTTAGGGGGACTGCCGTTCCATATGGATGCGCTTCCGAACCAGCATTCAGAAATCGACCCAGCCCCGCCAGACATTTCACTCCGTCTTCCAAAACCGGCTCATCCGCCGTGTCCACAAACACATAGCCCGGAAACATGACTTCCGTATCTACATAGTAGACACCGCCCATCCGCCAGGTCCGTTCTTTGGACAACACAAAACAAGGCTTTTCAGCCTTATCCCGATAAAAATGATTCAGTTTTTCTGCCGCTTCTGCCTCGCGTCCCACAGGTGTCTGCACCACGTACCACATACAGGCGTTCTCCCTTTCATGTTTGCGATTTTCGCAGAATATCTAGTTCTGCGAAAATCTTCAATCATTATACGATACTTTCAAGGTTAATTCAATAGAAGTTTCTCCCAAGAATCTCTTATGAAATTATTAAGTCATCATTTCTGAACAAAAATTTCTGAAATTCTCATATAATATTTCCCTTTGCTTTTGAAGTTTTTGTCAATACGGCATTTGGGTTCTGCATATAAAACCTTTTATTTTCGCAGAACTAGATATCTGCGAAATTTTTTATTCTGATTTTTCTAGCTACAAGCTATTATGTTGCATTTATGATATAAAATTTATCTTTTGAATTGGTAGACTTTTTAGACAATTTTATTGAACGATAGCACTCCACACCTTCGCTTCCTCCCAGAAGCTTCATGTGGAATGTTTCGTATAGACAGCAAAAAAGCATTCCAAATGAGTTTTTCCTCATCAAGAATGCTTTTTGCATTCAGGGCTGATTGAAATGCCGAATTGTCCGGGTTGACAAACATTCCCATATTCACCTATCCCTTCTGAAATCACATAATTTTATTTTATCATTTAGGAAATCAAATAGCAGGCACGCGAAAAAGGAGCGGGCAAAAAACAGCGACCACACAGTTTTTCTCCCCTGTATGGCCGCTGACCTTATCTGCACAGAAAAGTCACAGATTCTTCTGCTTCTTCCCATGCCGTTTTTATTTATTTCATAACAATATTCACAATCCGTCCCGGAACGTAAATTTCTTTTACGATATTTCCTGTCAGCTTGTCCTTGATAGCCTCCTTACCAGCGGCGATGGCATCTTCTTTGGAGATGTCTGCCGGTACGGTAATGGTCGCGCGGACTCTGCCGTTGATCTGAACGGCTACCTCTTTCTCGTCATCCTTCATCTTCTCCGCATCACACTCCGGCCAGGAAGCGTGGAAGACACTGTCGGTTCCGCCGAGCTCCTGCCACAGCTCCTCGCCCAGATGCGGTGCGAACGGTGCCAGAAGGATGGTAAAGGTCTTGAGGGTTTCTTTGTCGATGCCGCCCTCTTTCTTTGCCAGATCGATGAGCTTGTTGTTGTACTCCATGAAACCGGAGATAACGGTATTCAGGCTGAACTGCTCGAAACGCTGCTCAATGTCGAATACCAGTTTGTGGCGCAGTTTAACCATTTCCTTAGTTTCTTTGATATCTTTGTCCTTGCTGGTCATAACCAGGTTGTAGAAACGGTTCAGGAAACGGGATACGCCCTCGATACCGCGGTCATCCCACTCTGCATCCAGTTCCGGCGGTCCTACGAAAAGCTCATAGAGACGCAGGGAATCGCAGCCGTAGTCGCGTACCAGATCGTCCGGGGATACGACATTTCCTTTCGACTTACTCATTTTGATACCATTCTTACCAGTGATCATACCCTGGTTGAACAGCTTCTTGAACGGCTCGTCGAAGTCAATAACACCGATATCGCACAGGAACTTGGTGTAGAAACGGGAATACAGCAGATGCAGTACTGCATGTTCAACACCGCCGATGTACATATCAACCGGCAGATATTTGTCTGCTTTCTCACGGGATACCAGTTCTTTATCGTTCTTGTTATCTACATAGCGCAGGAAGTACCAGGAAGATCCCGCCCACTGCGGCATGGTGTTTGTCTCACGTTTTGCCGGAGCGCCGCAGCACGGGCAGGTGGTGTTGACCCACTCGTCGATGGCTGCCAGCGGGGATTCGCCGGTACCAGTCGGCTGATAGCTTTCTACCTCCGGAAGTTTTAACGGAAGCTGATCCTCCGGAACCGGTACATTGCCGCACTTCGGGCAGTGTACGATCGGGATCGGCTCGCCCCAGTAACGCTGACGGGAGAATACCCAGTCACGCAGCTTATAATTGACTCTCTTGTGACCGATACCTCTCTTCTCAATCATTTCCGGCGCTTCTTTTTTCAGTACGGAAGATTCCATACCATTCCACTCGCCAGAGTTGATCATCGTGCCGGATGCCTCGGTATACGCCTCAGTCATGTTCTCGATCTCTTTGCCATCTTTTGCGATAACCTGGATGATCGGGATATTAAATTTCTTTGCAAACTCGAAGTCACGGTCATCGTGTGCCGGTACGCACATGATAGCGCCTGTACCGTAGTCAGCTAATACATAATCAGACAGCCAGATCGGAACCTTCGCACCGTTGATCGGGTTGATTGCATAAGTTCCGGTAAATACGCCGGTCTTTTCCTTATCCTGCAGACGGTCTACGTTGGAACGCATGGAGGAATCGAAAATGTATTTCTCAACTGCCTCGCGGGTCTCATCGGTTGCCAGGCTCTTTGCCATCGCGTGCTCCGGAGCCAGTACCATGAAAGTTGCACCGTACAGGGTGTCCGGGCGGGTGGTGTAAACGGTGATCTTCTCATCGCGTCCCTCTACGCCGAAATCAACCTCTGCACCGTAAGATTTACCGATCCAGTCAGTCTGCATCTTTTTAACCTTCTCCGGCCAGTCCAGTTTGTCCAGATCATTTAAGAGGCGGTCTGCGTACGCGGTAATCTTGAGCATCCACTGACGCAGGTTTTTCTTGGTAACCGGGGTACCGCAGCGCTCACAGCAGCCGTTGACAACTTCCTCGTTTGCCAGACCTGTCTTACAGGACGGGCACCAGTTGATCGGGAATTCTTTCTCGTATGCCAGGCCTTTTTTGAACATCTGGACGAAGATCCACTGGGTCCATTTGTAGAATGCCGGATCTGTGGTATTTACTTCCATATCCCAGTCATAGATGGCTGCGATCTCGTTGATCTGACGTTTAATATTTTTAATGTTGGACTCGGTCGAGATAGCCGGGTGTACGCCCATCTTGATCGCGTAGTTCTCTGCCGGCAGACCAAATGCGTCCCAGCCCATCGGATGGATCACGTATTTGCCGCGCAGCAGCTGATAACGGCTCCATACATCTGAAATAACGTAGCCTCTCCAGTGACCAACGTGCAGACCACTTCCGGACGGATATGGGAACATATCCAGGCAGTAATATTTTTCTTTCTTTCCATCGTTTACATTGATGGGATGTTTTTCCCAGTTCTCGCGCCATTTTTTCTCAATGGCGGTATGATTGTACTGTGACATCTTTGTTCCTCCTGTTTTCTGCTTAACCCACGCTGATTTTTTGCTATTTCCTGTCAAAATCCGGCTCCAGTCTCTAAAATGATGATTCATTATTGCAATCGACTGATCCGTTGGCAGTTGCATAACATCCAACCCTTGCGGACATTCTTTCAATCCGGTAACGTCAAAAACGCCCTGCGTCTCTACATTACCTGTATAGAGACGCAGGGCGAAAATTCCAACTGCGCGGTACCACTCTATTTCACACGGAATCCGTGTGCTCCTCATCGTCCTGTAACGGCGGATGACCGGCTCTGTCTACTCGGGTATTCAAAAACACTTCTTTCAACAGGCTGCTCCCGGACCAGTTCGGCGGCTTCCTTCCGCTGCCTCACACCATCCGGCAGCTCTCTGTAGAAATTTCGCGGCTTACTACTTCCGTTCATTGCATTTGTGCTATCTGGTAGAATAGCATAAATGGGAAGAAATGTCAAGTAACGTGACCTTCTCAAACTTGCACGTGACAGATTCGACGTTCTTTCAATACATGACATTTTCGACAATCTTTCAATCACCGTCAAACCTACACCTGAATCCGCTCTGCCACTTCATCGCCCAGTGCCAGCCGAACCTTTCCATTTCCGATGATCAGACCATCCAGCACACGTCCAAGGACCCGGATACGGCTTCCTTCTTTGATTCCATAGCGCTCCAAAAAGTTCATCACATCCGCATTTCCAAACATCCACTTGATTTCACAGGACTCTCCCGCCTGCACCTTTGCCAACGACTGCATACAACGACCTCCTGACTGATATTCCGCTTTCTGTAACTGTTCAGTACCTTCACAGTCACGCGCAAAAATCCATTAAAAATTGCCTACGGCAATGGGATTTTTGTCTGCTGGTCCATGTTTTCGTACGGTCAGCGCAGTAAATGCGCAGACCTACTGAACAGTTACTGCTTTCTTTACTATTATTATATGCAGTCAGACTATTGTTAGTCAATAGTAATAATTGTTAGTTAATTCTAACAGTATTTAGCCGTTACCGTGAACCATCTCCACACTTCTCCGTCCATCTCCCGGCGGATTCTGCCGCGCAGGCGGAGGTAGTCCAGATGCGCCATGCACTCGCCCACCGCAAACCACTTCTGGGACGGTGGAAATTCTTCCCAGCTGGCGGCACGGATCTTCCAGCGCATCTTTCCAGCCGTCTCATATGCCGTCATACCCGGATGTTCGGCAAGCAGCGCCTCCGTCTCCGCCAGACGCCGCTCATGGTGTGCCAGCAGCGCCTCGATGCGCGCTGCATAATCGCCCGTCTTCCGGTGTCCCGGCAAGGCAAGGCGGACCGGATATTTTCTGGCGAGGCGCAGGCTATCGAGATAATCACCTAATGAATCCTCCGATTCCAGCCAGGAAGTAATATTCGGCGATATATCAAACAGGATATGATCGCCCGTGAACATGATGCCCTGTTTCTTTGCCCAGAACATCGCATTGCCCGGCGTATGCCCCGGCACGGAGATCATTTCCAGCGTGTAATCTCCTACCGTGTATTTCCAGCCTGCCTCAATCGGAACAAAACGGTCATCAACCTGATCCAGCTTATAGCGGACTGCCGGATTGAGCGCCTGCGTTTTCTTCATTTCATCCTCCGGAAATCCCCCGGCACGGAATTGCTCCGCCAGCCGAAGCGGACGCTCTGGTGTAAAACCGTCCTTTAAGATTGCCAGATCGGTTCCGCTGATATAGATGTGGCTGTCCGTCCCTGCCGCCTCCCTGGCAAGTCCTGTGTGATCCGAGTGCAGGTGTGTCAGAAGAATATCCAGCCGCTCCGGACTGCTGCCAAGTGCCCGAAGCCCGGCAAACAGCGCCTCCCGGCATTCCTCGCGCCGAAATCCGGTGTCAATCAGAAGGTCGCGCCCGTTTTCTTTCCCCTTGATCAGGTAACTGTTGAGTTCCCGCAAAGGATTCTGCGGCAATTCCACACCGATCCGCCAGATTCCATCTGCCACCTGTTCTACAAGGGCTTCCCCCTTCTCTATGTTCTTTGTGATTTCTTCTCTTTTATTTTCTTTAAGCATATTTTTCCTTATTGAATCTATTGAATCTTCTCAGCCTTCTGCTTTCTCTTCTCTATGATCCATCGTCCGGAACAGATGTGTGCAAATCAAAATCGCCACCACAATCGACAGATAATCCGCCGCCGGCTGTGCATAGATAACTCCATCCAGGCCAAACATCGCATTCAGCACGAAAATCAGCGGAATAAAAATCAGTCCCTGGCGGCAGATCGTAAGAATCAGCGACGGAAGCGCTTTTCCCATTCCCTGGATCGTATTGATGCAGAGGAATAAGATACCAAGGAGTGGCGCAGAAAGCTGCAGGGCAACCACCATCTGAATACCATACTGGACAACTTCCGCATCATTAATAAACATCTGAATCATTGTCTTTCTTGCGACAATCATAATCAATGTCAGAATCGTTCCCATAATAACCGATACAAGTCCTGTAAATTTGAATACCGACATCAGGCGTTTCTTGTTGCGCGCTCCATAATTATAACCGACCAGCGGCTGGATTCCCACGCAGAGACCAATCTGCAGCAGGACAACAAGCATATTGGATTTCATCGCAACCCCCATCGCCGCTACCGGTGTGTCACCGTAGCCGACCAGCGCCTGGTTCAGGATAATATTGGCAAAGCTCATCAGGATGTTATTTAAGGAAGCCGGAATACCGATCCCTGCCACGCCGGAAGCGATTCCATCTCCCATCTTAAAATCACGAAAATGAATCGACAGTGTCGATTTTCCCCGTAGATAATAAGCAATATAGTAAAGACAGGCCGCAATATTGCCGATGATCGTCGCAAGCGCTGCACCGGTCACTCCCCAGCCAAGCACCAGGATCATGATCGGATCCAAAATAATATTTACTACGGTACCTATCAGGTTTCCGACCATCGATTCTCTCGATGCGCCTTCTCCCCGCAGAATATTCGCAAATGCAGTTGAAAACATAATAAACGGCGCGCGATTGCAATAATCGCCAGGTACTGTCTCGCAAAACCGATCGTATTTACACTGGCACCGATGAGATGCAGAATGGTTTCCATTCCAAGTACAGACAGGATAGCCACTATGACGCCCAGCCCCAGGGATCCATAGCAGCAGAATGAACTGATATGACATGCCCGATCTTTATGGCGTTCTCCCAGTGCTCTCGATATCGCTGAGCTGCCGCCGATACCGAACAGATGGCCTAATGCCATAAAAATCATAAAGACCGGCGTTGCCAGCGAAACTGCCGCCACCTGCAGCGGATCCTTCGTCTGACCGATGAAAAATGTATCCGCCATGTTATAGATAACAACCACCAGCATGGAAATCATGGTCGGAACCGCCATGGTTGCGACCGCCTTCGGTACGGGTGTTTTTTCAAATAAATCCGTATTTGTTTTCATTTGTCGTAACTCCTCTCTTTCTATATTTGTTGTATTCTTTACAGTCACATTCTCGCGCCGAGCGCGGTCGCTTGCGACATGTTTCTGCTTCGCGCAAGTGCACATCATTGGCACGTTAGTGCCTTTTTGTGTAATAGGGGATTCCAAGGAATTTCCTATTACATAAAAATACAGGCACTTCTGCCTGCTGTGTAAAAGACCAACTCTTAATTATAAACACTTAATTTTATCATAAACACCTATTTTGTCAACTATTTCCGTATTAAACTTATCTTAAAACCCAGCTTAAAAATTGTCTTTTGGAATTGTCTTTGGAAGTTGCAAAAAAGCGCTTTCTGGGATATGATGGAAACTAGAAAATTATGAATTTCATACCGATGGAGGATTTTTACTATGTCTAACAATTACGCAGGCAAATTTGTAAGTGCTGAGACCGCCGTCAAGGCCGTTCAACCGGGCGACTGGGTGGATTATGGATTTGGCGCTGGATTTCCGGAGCTTCTCGACCGTGCGCTGGCAGCACGCAGGGATGAGCTGACCGATGTCAAGATCCGCGGTGGTTTAGTCATCCGCCCGCGCATCGAGGTTGTCGAAAGCGACCCGGATCAGAAAGCATTCAGCTACTACAGCTGGCACATCGGCGATTATGAGCGCAAGCTGCAGACCCGTGGGCTCTGCAAGTTTATGCCGATGATGCTGCGTTCCCTGCCGGAAATGTACCGCCACCACATTCGCGTGGATGTTGCCTTTGTACCGGTTTCCAGACCGGATGCGGACGGCTGCTGCGGACTGGGTATTTCCAACTATGCATGGCGCACCATCTTTGAGAATGCGCGCACCGTCATCTTCGAGATCAATGAGCGCCTCCCGCGCTTACAGGGCGTCGATGGTTCCCACCGTGTCCACCTCTCAGAGGCAGATTTCATCGTCGAGGGCGAGCATGAGCCGCTTCCGATCCGCACCTACCGCGATCCGAGCGCCATTGATATTGAGATTGCCAAACGTGTCGTTGAGGAGATCCCGGACGGCGCTGTCCTTTCCCTGGGCGTCGGCGGCGTTCCGTTTACCGTTGCCAATATGCTGGCACAGTCCGACAAAACCGACCTCGGCTGCCACACCGGCACCATCAGCGATGCTTTTTTAGCCCTCCATAAGGCTGGCAAGCTGACCAACAAGAAGAAGGAAATTGACAACGGTTATTCTACCTGGAACCTTGCCATGGCTCTCAGGAATTATATGACTGGCTGGATAATGAGCCGCAGCTCTTCCATCCGGCTGACGTCGATTACGTCCACTCCCCGTACCGCATCGGTGAGATGAAAAATGTCATCAGTATCAACGGTGGTGTCGAGCTGGATCTGATGGGACAGGAAAATGCCGAGTCTGCCGGCACCCGACAGCTCTCCGGTATCGGCGGACAGATGGATTTCCTGGAGGGCGCATTCCGCTCCGAGGGAGGCAAGGGCTTTATCTGCCTTGCTTCCACCCACAAGAAAAAAGATGGCTCCTTAAAATCCAACATCGTACCGTTCATTCCGGGCGGCAGCACCGTATCTGCACCGCGTACCATGATTCAGTACGTGGCGACCGAATACGGTATCGCAAAACTGACCGGGCTTACCTTAAAAGAACGAGCGGATGCCATGATCGCCATCGCACACCCGGATTTCCGTGATGAGCTGCGCCGGTATGCGGAGGAGAATTTTAAATAAAAATTGGAAAGATACATCGGAACCGAAACATCAACATTCCATGTTATCTTTGATTATTTGAAAACCAGAATTTTCAACATAGAAAAGCCGTAACCTTATACTTTCGCTCATGAGTTTAATCCCATGGGCGAGTATATCTGATTACGGCTTTTTATTTTTTATGCCTCTTTCTTCGCCCCTATAACAACCATAACCACCATAAACCGGCAGACCAGAATAATCATAGACGCAAAGAGCTGCCACAGCGCGATATGCAGAATCAGGCTGACTGCGTACCCACACAGTGCTGCTCCCATTACCATAGCATATCCACAGCACAGTTCGGAGTGATAGGAATGTCTGGGCGAACCTGCGGTGTAGCTTTCCATCAGTCCATAGAGCACCACATATTCCAGCATACACGGAATCAGCGACCAGATGGTTCCGTCCGGCCGCCTCCAGAACATGGACAGGAAGCTAGAAAAAGCAGTCACCAGCACAAGCGCCGCCCCTGCTGCCCGGTACACTCTCATCTCTTTTACATCCATCTGGAAAAATCCCGCCTGCCGCTCTTTCTGGAGAATCCCGATATATAAAATCAGAAACCCGATGCAGGGCGGCAGCAGCATCACATGGAACAGATTAATATGAATCGAAGCAAGAATCAGACCGGCTAAAATCTTATGATCTCCCGTTTTCACTTAAATGCCTCCTCTTTCAGCAGATATTTCCACACATCAATAAAGCGAAGCTCCCTTCTCTTCCTGTATTCATTTTCAAATGAAAGAACCTGCTCCCCGCCATCTTTGCCGATATATGAAAGCACTGCAACTCCTGAATGAAATACCTGCGGCGACTGGTCTTCCTCTTTGCCAATCCAATGGCTCTGGAACGTCAGCACATCACCCGTTTTTACTGTCATCCGTTTCGGCTCTTCCCCTTCTTTTTGGGCTGGGATGGGCTCTCCATTTAAGGTCATCGAAAAATTTTCCATCTCCCCGGCTGACGCAATGCAGCCTTTTACTTCGATGGTTCCATCTTTCTGAACGGTGTAAACCTGTGTGGCCGTTCCATCTGAATTGGCGCTGGAACTTGGATTTTCCAGGGCGCTCCCGCCCTCCGGATTTGCAATCAGTACCAGATTACCAATTTTTACGTCCGCTGTGTTTCCATCTGAATAGAGCACCTGCGCCCGCGTCAGGATTCTCCACTGACGGATCCCGTTATGCTGCGGATCTTCAATCGAAAGCGTAGCATCCAGGCGATGAAGCGCATACTGTCCCGCTGACTGGACTGTCTCCCGCATTTCCTGCATTTGAAGTTCAGGCAACTCTGAAAAACGAATTTCTCTCACACAGATCTCATCCGTCACATCCGTCAGATAGGCAAAATTTACCTGTGTATACCATACATCCGAAGTTTCATCTGTCTCATCCACACTTTCTTCCCCTAGTGCATATAAGGACACTGTATTCTCCAATTCCATATTCGCATTCAGGTCTTTCACACCTTTGTCTAAAACTCCAACTTTCACATCGGAATCGGTACTTTCTTCTTCAAGCGCCTCACTTGACACAGATGGAACGATTCCATCCTCCGAAGTTTCTACTCCGTCCAGCCCACAGCCCAGATAGGCCGACTGGCTGTAGTGCAGAAACAGCGGTTCTTTCAGCCGGAACGTATACTGGGCGATCAGACCCGCCAGCAGACAAATAAGCGCCAGCACCAGCCAGATACGCACGATCATCCGCTCCGGATGTTTCCGAACTGTTTTTGCCTGTTCTTTTACTTCCATGAGTTCCCCGCTTTTCTCATTTTTCTCTATCATAAAAAGGCCACCCACCTGTCTGTATAAGTTGTTCTCTTTGCAACATTATACCTTTTTACAGGTGGGTAGTCTTTTCTATTTTCTTACAATTTATAGCCTTCTTTTTGAAAATTGCAAAAGAACGCAATTCGTAGCAATTTGGCATCCGCATTCACTGCCTTAACTTCTCGCCTGTCCCATCGATAACATTCGCAGCGCTTTGTTCAATTCAAGCACAGCCTATAACCATATCGATCCGAAAGACCTTACAGAAAGAGAAAGCCGCCGCTGACAGCCTTGATGAATCGGTATCGATCCACTCAGCCGCCTGCGGCGGTTTTCTGCTTATTTATATAAGAATATCATATTTCTGACCGAAACGGTAAGCGCTTCATCTGCCATTATTCAGCTTCTGCTGCTCTCGCCTCCACTTCTCTCTTCTGTACATCGCCCGGAGCCTGCTCGTAGCGGCTGAACTCATAGGAGAATTCACCGATACCGCCGGTCATGGAACGAAGGTCGGTATTATAACCAAACAGCTCGGACATCGGGATATCTGCCTCGATGATCTGTTTGCCGTGATGGTTGGAGTTCATACCGAGAACACGACCTCTTCTGCGGTTCAGATCGCCCATAACGTCGCCGGTGAATTTATCCGGAACGGTTACTTTCAGAGATGCGATCGGCTCAAGGAGAACTGGATTCGCTTCCATGAACGCTTTCTTGAATGCCAGCGTCGCTGCCATCTTGAATGCCATCTCGGAGGAATCAACCGGATGATAGGAACCATCTAACAGGGTTGCTTTCACACCGACAACCGGATATCCAGCCAACGGACCCTTCTGTACGCATTCCTGAACACCTTTCTCAACTGCCGGGAAGTAGTTCTTTGGAACGGCACCGCCAAATACCTTTTCTTCGATACATACGGTGTCTCCAGATCGCCGGACGGCTCGAAGGACATCTTAACATCGCCGTACTGTCCATGTCCACCAGACTGTTTCTTATATTTGCCCTGTGCTTCTACTTTCTTGCGAAGTGTCTCGCGGAATGCAAATTTCGGTTTGCTGAGCACAATGTCTACTTTATATCTTGCCTGCAACTTGCTGACAACAACTTCGAGCTGCTGCTCGCCGATGCCGTAAAGTAAGGTCTGACGGTTCTCGGTATCGCTGACGCTTCTGAGTGTCAGATCTTCGTCCATCATCTTCGCCAGTGCACTGGAGATCTTGTCCTCATCGCCTTTGGTCTTAGCTGCGTATGCCATGTAGGTATACGGGGTAGAAATCTTCGGTTTGTGGTATACAATCGGAGCCGTGCGGACTGCGATGGTATCGCCGGTCTGAGTAACGTTTAATTTGGCAACCGCGCCGATATCGCCCGCCTTTAATTCCGGAACCTCGATGACATCCTTGCCGCGGAGAACATATACTTTCTGAACTTTCTCTTCAGCATCTTTGTTTACATTGTAGATAACGGTATCTGGTTTTAAGGTACCGGTACAAATCTTCATCAGGGAGTATTTGCCGATGAACGGGTCAACCACAGTCTTGAAAACACGTGCCGATAGGGATACATCGTCATTATATTTAGCGGTAAAGCGCTCTGCGGTCGATACATCGACACCGACACACTCGAACTTGTCCGGTGACGGGAAGTATTTATCGATCGCCTGCAACAAATATGCGAAGCCCTGTGCATTGACACCGGAACCCATCATAACCGGAACGATGTTGCCCTCACTTACGTGCTCACGCAGCGCCTGTGCGATCTCTTCCTGTGTAAATTCTTCACCGGAGAAATAGCGCTCCATATATTCTTCACTCGTCTCTGCCACTGCCTCGATCAGCGCATCACGGATGATGCCGAGGTTCTTCTTGGTGTACTCCGGAATCTCGCATTTCTCATATTCGCTTAAATGGGTGAAACGGCGGCCTTCCATCTTTACCGCATTGACAAAGCCGACAAATTTTTCATTTTCACGGATCGGCACCTGGAACGGCGCGATCTTACGGCCAAACTGTTTCTCCAGTTTTAAGATCAGCTCACGGAAGCTTGCCTGATCGTCATCCATGTTGGTAACGAAGAACAGGCGCGGCAGGTTGTACTCTTCACAGAGTTCCCATGCCTTCTCGGTTCCGACTTCGATGCCAGCCTTGCAGTTTACAACGATGATTGCTGCATCTGCTACACTGATAGCTTCCTCTACTTCTCCCACAAAATCAAAATAGCCAGGGGTATCTAACAGGTTAATCTTGATCGGTCCATCTTCTCCCTGATACTCCAACGGAATCAGCGTGGTGGAGATAGAGAACTGTCTCTTGATTTCTTCTTTATCATAATCGCTGATGGTGGTTCCTTCCGGAACTTTTCCCATTCTCTTGGTAGTACCTGTTACCAGTGCCAGCGCCTCTGCTACCGTTGTCTTGCCGGCACCGCCGTGCCCCAGTAACACTACATTGCGGATTTGTTTTGTCCCATACACGTTCATAGTTAAGTCCTCCCGTCTATTTATTTTGATGTTTTTTTCTTGTATTTTAACCTCTGTTCATATTGTACAAGAAAATAGAGAAAATTTCAAGCAAAACAACACCTTTATACAAAATTTATTCGTTTTATTTTGAAAAGCATTGAAAATGCGACAATTTCCCTGTTCAAAGGCGGTGAAATCAATCGCATTTTCGCAAATTTAGTAATAAACAGATGTAAAAAAAATTCTTTTTCACTTCAACGCGTAAAATCGTTGACAAGTGACTTGTTCTATTCTACAATAATTTCTAGTTTCATTTTTTACTATACTACCTATGAAAGAGAGCGTAATTGCTATGAATACACCGATTAATCATCTTACCGCCGGTTTCATCGGACTCGGTCTGATCGGCGGCTCTATCGCCAGAGGTTTGAAACGCAGCGCCCCGGATATTCAGATCATGGCTTATATGCGGACTCGCGAAAAATTGGAACAGGCACATGCAGACGGCATTGTTGACCTGATTCTGGACGGCGTGGACGAGCATTTAAGCAAGTGCGACATCATTTTCCTGTGCACACCGGTTGAATTTAATGAATCCTATCTGCGCCAGATCCGGCCGTTCTTAAAGGAAGGCGCGGTTGTGACTGACGTCGGAAGCACCAAGACCAGCATTCATGAGACCGTTGCCGCGCTTGGCATGGAAAGCTGCTTCGTCGGCGGACACCCGATGGCTGGCTCGGAAAAGACCGGCTACGAGAGTTCAACCGACCATTTGCTGGAAAATGCATACTATATCATTACCCCGACACCGCACACCCCAGCTTCCCACACTGACCGTATGGTGAATGTGGCAAAGGCGATCGGTGCGCTGCCCCTGGTGCTGGATTACCATCGTCATGATTTCATTGTCGCGGCGATCAGCCATCTGCCGCACCTCATCGCCTCCAGCCTGGTCAACCTGGTACACGACTGCGACAGCGAGGATCAGATGATGAAACGGCTGGCTGCCGGAGGTTTCAAGGATATCACCCGTATTGCCTCCTCTTCTCCGGTCATGTGGGAACAGATCTGCATGACGAACACAGGCAATATCACTGAGGTGCTGGATCGCTACATTGATTCCCTGACGACATTGCGGGAAGAACTGTCCGACCACCAGTCTAGAGCCATCTACCAGCTGTTTGAGTCCTCCCGCGACTACCGGAATTCGTTTGCAGAAACTCCAAAAGGATCGATACAGCCGGAATACGCCTTCTCCGCCGACGTGGTGGACGAGCCAGGTGCTATCTCCATCATTTCCTCGATCCTCTCCGGTAAAGGAATCAGTATCAAAAATATCGGCATCAGCCACAACCGTGAGCATGGCGAGGGCGCGCTGCGGATCAGCTTCTACGACAAGGCTTCGATGGAAGCGGCGTGGGCGCGTTTGAAGAAATACAATTACACGCTGTTCGCGTAGACTGCAATGTATGTTTCAAACTTAACTTTCAACATTAATGTTTAGGCAGGTACAACTATGAACTCAATGAAATTTACCCATACATCTTCTCTCCGGGGCGAACTGACCGTTCCGGGAGACAAGTCCATCTCCCACCGCAGCGTCATGTTCGGCGCTCTTGCGGACGGACTGACCGAAATCCACGGCTTCCTGCAGGGCGCAGACTGTCTCTCCACGATCTCCTGTTTTTCCAAAATGGGAATCTCGATCGAAAATCAGGCGAGACCGTTCTCGTCCACGGACGTGGACTGCACGGGCTGACTGCCCCAGACTCCGTTTTAGACTGCGGCAACAGCGGCACCACAACGCGCCTGATCTCCGGCATTCTCTCGGCCCAGAAATTTGACACAACACTGACCGGCGACGCTTCCATCCAGAAACGTCCGATGAAGCGCATCATCGATCCTCTCTCTCAGATGGGCGCAAAGATCGAGAGTGTCAATGGAAATGGCTGCGCGCCGCTCCATATCACCGGCTCACCGCTGCACGGCATCCATTATAATTCTCCGGTTGCCTCCGCCCAGGTCAAATCCTCGATTCTGCTGGCAGGTCTGTATGCCGACGGAGAAACCCGCGTGACCGAACCGTACATCTCCCGCGATCACAGTGAACGGATGCTGTCCGCATTCGGCGCAGACATCCACACAGAAGGAACCACCGCGATTTTACAGCCGGCAAACAGCTCTATGGACAGAAAATTCAGGTTCCGGGCGATATCTCCTCCGCTGCCTTTTTTATCGCAGCCGGACTCATCGTACCGGATTCAGAAATCTTAATTAAAAATGTCGGTATCAACCCGACCCGCGACGGCATCCTGCGCGTCTGCAAGGCGATGAACGCGGACGTCGAACTTCTCAATGTAAACACCGCCTCCGGCGAACCGACCGCCGACCTGCTCGTCCGCTCCGGTAAGCTGACTGGAACCGCGATCGAGGGTGCGATCATCCCGACTCTCATCGACGAGCTTCCGGTGATCGCTGCGATGGCGTGCTATGCCGAGGGAACCACCGTCATACGCGATGCCGCGGAACTGAAGGTAAAAGAGTCAAACCGCATTGCTGTCATGGTAGAGAATTTAACTGCTATGGGCGCGGATGTGACCGAGACCGAGGATGGCATGATCATCCACGGCGGCAAGCCGCTGCACGGTGCTGTGATCGACAGCAAGAAGGATCACCGCATCGCCATGACCTTCGCCGTTGCCGCACTCGGCGCTTCCGGCGAGACCGAAATTCTGGATGCAGACTGCGTGAACATCTCCTATCCGGGATTCTATGGGGATCTGGAACGGCTGTGTAAATAAAATGTGACTATGCATATTTGAGACAAAAAGGGCAGGAAAAGCTTCAAATCGCTTTCCTGCCCTTTTCTTTTGTCCTACTGCCCATATTTCGCAAAATACCGATCCAGCACCTGTCTTGCGATCGGCGCAGCGACCGCACCGCCGGAACCAGACTCTTCTGCCAGCACGCAGATCGCCACCTTCGGCTTGTCTGCCGGAGCGAAACCGACAAACCAGGAATGTGTCTCCTTACCTGTCTCAAACTCGGCGGAACCGGTTTTTCCGGCCACCGTATAGGATGCCCCCCGCATCGCGGAACCCGTACCAATCTCGACCACCTGGCTCATGAGATGCGTCAGAAATTGTGCGTCATTCGCAGACATCAGGGTTCCATAGGCGGACGGAAGGAACTTCTTGACCGTCTGACCACCCACATTTTCAACATGATCGATCATATATGGCTTCATCAGCGTGCCGCCGTTGGCGATCGCCGATACGATCATCAGGTTATGCATCGGCGTAATCTGGGTTTTCCCCTGTCCGATCGCGGTCTGAAGCTTTTCCCAGTCATCCGAACTGCCGTCGAGCGAAAATGTGCTCTGGTTGTACGGAAGTGTGTACGGAAGCTCCGAATTAAAGAGCATCTGATTTGCCAGCGCCCGGAATTTTTCTGAATTAATCTGCATTCCAATCTCCGCAAACGCACCGTTGCAGGAATTGGCAAATGCCTGAATCAGGTTCTGCGCCCCGTGTGCCGTCCCGTGGTAACATTTAATCGTATAATCGCCATTCTGGTAAGAGCCATTACAATTATACACATAGTCCTGCCAGGTATTCGGGTTCTCTTTCATATATTCCAGCACCGTCAGCATCTTGAACGTCGATCCCGGCGGATATAAGCCCTGCGTCGCGCGGTTGACTAACTGCGCCTTCGTATTGTCCGGCGATATCAACTCTGCCCAGCGCTCATCGACGAGATTCGCATTGAAATTCGGCTGGGAAACCATCGTTAAAATCTTTCCCGTATCCGGTTCCATAACGATCACCGCGCCCCGGTGTTTTCCGATCGCGTCGGATGCCGTCTGCTGCAGATCCACATCGAGCGTCGTAATCACATTGTCGCCCAGATTTTTCTTCCCCTGAAATTCATTGATCGTTTTCTCAATCAGATTCACATGGGAGGAAAGCAGGTAGAAATTCGCCAGCGACTCCAGACCTGTTTTTCCATTTTTGCCGGAATATCCGACCGAATGGACAAACAGATAATCATACGGATAATAGCGTTTCTCGCTTCCGTCACTTGCAACGTTCGTCTGCGCCAGCACCGTTTTATCATTGCTCATAATCGAACCGCGGGTCACCCGGTCTGAGAGGAGATCGAGTCTCGCATTATAAGAGCTGCCGATCACATTTTCACTCTTAAACTGGATAAACCAGCCAAAATAAACGGCCATCGCGATAAAGAGCGCCGCAATCCCATAGGTCAGCCACAGAATATGACGGTTTGAACGCGCTCTCGCATTTTCAGTTCTTTCCATTTCATCCTTCTGCCTCATCAAACTGCTGCTCCTCCTCTTCTTCCTCATTCCGTTTCAGGACATATAGTCCCTGTATCACGCCAAACAGGATAAATGTGCTGAGAATTGAACTGCCTCCGTAACTGACAAGCGGCAGCGTCACGCCGGTGGACGGGATAAACTTGGTCACGCCGCCGATCGTCAGGAACACCTGCACCACGTACTCAATTCCCAGACCAAACGCGATCAGCTTGTAAAATAATGCCTGCATCCGGGTCGCAATCAGCATGAACTGCATGAAGCAGCCCAGACAGATCAGGAGAATACAGAGCGCATAGATGCCGCCCAGCTCCTCCGAGATCGCCGCAAAAATGAAGTCCTTCTCGACAACCGGTATCTTCTTCGGCATCCCCTGGTAAAGTCCCATGCCAAACCAGCCGCCTGTGCCGATCGCAAAGAGCGCCTGCGTAACCTGATATCCTTTTCCTGCAATGTCACTCCACGGATCCTGCCATGCTTCCACTCGGACACGCACATGCGAAAACAGCTTATACGCCAGCATCGCAGCCGCACAGCCGCTTCCAAGACCGCCTGACAGATACAGCCAGTTGGAGGTTGCAATAAACAGCATCAGGACATAGGCGAGGAAAAAAATCAGCGCACTTCCCAGATCCTTGGATAACACCAGAATCAACACGTGCGCCGCCGCCACGCCGGTCGTGATCGCCACATTTTTAAACTCCGTTGAGCGGTAAAACATCGTCGCCACGAAGAATACAAAGCTGATCTTAACAAACTCGGACGGCTGGAACGAAAATCCGCCGATACTGATCGAAAGCTGCGCGCCGAAGCTGGTATTGCCGATCACACAGACAACCAGCAGCAGCGCCAGACCTATCAGGCCGTACATCCACGGTATCTTAGCGAGCTGCCAGGTTCTATCTATCACATATGGTATAATCATTGTGATAACCGCTGCAACTGCCATGATGATAAACTGGCGGACCGCCTTGTCCATCGAGATGCGCGTCAGCATGATAAAACTGGTGCACAGAAGCATACACGTGTTGTTCAGCAACAGTCTCGACGCATTCCGGTAAAACAGCCGGTATAAGAGCTGGTACAGGACAAAAAAGACAAGCTGCGCGCCGAAAAACAGCACAACTGCCTCATCCTCGGTTTGTAGATAAATGATCGTACCCGACAGAAGAAATATCAAAAACAGCGGTACATTCTGCAGACGACAGAGCCGGAGTTTCGACTCGTCATCCGGCAGTGAAAAAAAGCGGAAATTATAATATGTATAAATCAGTATCAGCAATATCATCAGATACCTGGACATCGTTGTCACAAGATTTATCATGGTGATCCTCCTTTTCATGTGTACCCGGAAGATTCCCGGTACACACGCTACTCTACGCCCCTCTTAAAATGACCTCTTGTAAATTCGCCCTCCAGCTCCACCGGTTCCTGATGGAGGAAGGTCTTCACGTAGGCATCCAGCACTTCCCCGGTCTGTGCCGCACTCTCCGACGTAAATGCCAGACGCAGCACCTCCGGCTGCAGGCGGTCTATCTGCTTTTTATCCTTCAAAAGCGACAGGGGGCTGGAATTGTAGATCGTATTGCAGCAGAAACGGCACTGGTTCCTTACCGGAAATACCTTCTTTTTGCGATCCCGCAGATACAGATATTCCGGACATTTACTGCATCCTTCCACTGTTTTCCGGATGCACTGGGCGGTTACCATGACCGGGATCGAACCATATACGAGAAGTTCCCGTTCCCGGCTGTCGCGCGCCTCCAACTCCCGGCTGTTGAGCTCGACCGGAAGGGTAAAACGCATCGAAAACTCCGGCGCCATCTCCCGCACAAAATCCTCCGCCCGGTGATTCATCGTATAAATACCATAATCCATCACAAGCGGGATGGAAATCTTCCACTCGCGCACCAGTTCCAGCTCTTCCCATGCCCGGATGACAAGACCGTCAAATCCCGCCGATTCCAGCCTGGAACGATGTGTTTCAAAATATTCCTTTGCCCGATCGCGGAAAATATGCGGCATTACCAAAAGACACTGCTTGTCTGCCTCATGGCAGCGCGATACCCATTCGTTCCACTGTTCGACGCCAAATTCAGCACTATCCAGATAGATGGCGCCGACTTCCGGTACGGATAACGCCACTTTTAACTGTGCCGGGTGTTCGACCGAAACGTGGATGTGGTACAGAGCTGTTTTATTCCCTTTTTTATTCTCAAACAGCGTTTTCTGGCTCTGTACAGGTAAATCTGCTGTGAGTTCAACGTCCTGAGCCGGGCTGGTTTTTTCTGATTCCGAACCTGTCTGGTTATTTTCTTCCAGATTCTTTTCTTCCGGATTTTGCCATCCTTTTCCTGTCCCGCACGCCCTATTTTCCGGTATCTCCCGGCGGTATGGACGCAGTATCTCCTCGGTCAGCTGCTCAAACGCAGAGCGGCGGAGTTCATTTAACTCCTGCACCGGCACAAAGGGGCTGCCGCCTGTCTCCACATCCAGATTTTCAAAATAATACGGCGTATTTCCCGTTTTTCCGAGCTGTTTCTCAATCCGTTCCTTGCTCATCGGCTGTTTCACTGCCGTCTGGACAACTGCTCCGATTCCGCCTGCCATCCGGCTTTCTCCCGTCAGCGGATCTTCGTATTGAAGCGTCAGCTGCAGCGGTTCGCCTTCACAGACACGCGCAAACCCCTGAACCGGTTCTTTCACCTCTGCTTCCACATACGTTTTGTCCAGATACTGGTAAAGTTCCCGGTTTTCCTGGCGGAATGCCGGTTTCTCATGGCAGACCACCATATCGCGTCCATTGTGCTCGGTATAATAGCCTAACGTCTGACCGCCGCGGTCAAACAGATCCAGCAGCTCCTTCCGGTCTTTCGGGTCAACCCGGTAACCTTTTCTGCCATTCTTTAAATATAAATCTACATATTTCCGGTACAGGCGCACCACGCCTGCCGTATAGCGCGGACTCTTCATGCGTCCCTCGATTTTCAAGGAATAAACGCCTGCTTCCAGAATATCCGGCAAAATATCCAGCGTACAAAGATCCTTGAGACTGAGCACATACTTGGAATCGCCCGGATTTAACACGCCATTTTCTTTCTTTTGTTTTTTGTTTTCATTCGGGTTGTTCTCATCCAGCCGCCGAAGGACATCAAACGGAAGCCGGCAGGTCTGAGCGCATCGTCCCCGGTTGCCGCTTCTGCCGCCGATCAGGCTGCTGAACAGGCATTGTCCCGAATAACAGTAACAGAGAGCCCCGTGAACAAAGCTCTCTATCTCCACGCCCGTCTCCTGATAAATGCGGCGTATCTCTTCCAATGAAAGTTCACGCGCTGTGACGATGCGGACCGCGCCCATTCTAGTCATAAGCGCCGCGCCCTCCGGTCCGGTAATCGTCATCTGTGTGCTCGCATGAACCGGCAAATCCGGAAAATGCTCCCGGATATAAGAAAATACGCCCATGTCCTGCACGATCACGGCATCCAGTCCCGCCTGGTAATACGGAAGCAGATAGTCGTATAAGTCATCCATCTCGTCTTCCTTTACCAGCGTATTGACCGTCATATAAAGCTGGCGCCCATGCAGATGCACGTAGTTGATCGCTTCCAGCATCCCCGTTTCATCCGGATTTTCCGCATATGCCCTGGCTCCGAAACGGCTGCCGCCCATATAGACTGCGTCCGCCCCCGCAGCAACCGCCGCTTTCATGCTATCGAAGGAACCCGCCGGTGCCAGAATTTCCACCTTTTTTTTCATATCATTTCACCCATTATAACCGCAGAATTGCATCTTTCAGTTCCACCGTTCCCTGTCTCTTGGGAAATGGCTTCCGCTTCATATATGCCTCCACCTGTGCCTGACGGACAGCTGCCAGTTCCTCACGTGCTGCCCCTGCCTCCTGGAGGCTCTCTTCCAGATCTTTCTTTATCGTCTGTTTTTCCTGCTCCAGCTGGCTCAGCTGCTCTTTTACACTTTGTTTTTCCTGTTCCGTCTGCATCAGACGTGCTTCCAGCTGCGATTTTTCCGTCTGCACAGCTGTCGCCGCCTGTCTTGCTTCTTCAAGCTGTTGTTTGAAAATCTCCAGCTTGTCCTGCAAAGAAGCGATTTCACTCTGGGATGACTCGACCGCCAGACGCTGATCTTCTGCCTCCTGTTTCCAAACCTCTGCTTCTCCACGGAAATCGTTTGCTTCCTTCTTTGCATCCGCAATCTGTTCCAATGCCTCTTTCTTTGCAGCTTCTGCCTGCTCCCGGGCTGTCTGCTCCGCCCTGGCAGCGCGATCCTGGGCTGCTTTTTCCGCGGATTCCACGCGATCCTGTACCTCTCTCTTCGCACGTTCAATCTGCTCCTGCGCTTCTTTTCTTGCAGACTCAACCTGTTCCTGTGCTGTTTTCTTCACAGCCTCGATCTGCTCCTGCGCTTCTTTTTTCACACGCTCAATCTGCGCCTGTACCTCATTTTTAGCAGCTTCCGCCTGCTCAGCTGCCTCTTTTGCCGCCTTCTTTGCTGTCTCCAGTTCTTCCTCGCTGACGGTGCGCTCATTGCGGAGACTCTCGAGTTTCATCTGGGTGCTGACCATCTCATGTTTCAGACGATATGTCTCTTTTTCCATGCTCTCTTTGTCGGATGCAAGTGCCTTCGCACTCTCTTTTTCTTTAAAATAATCATCCGCCAGATTCAGATAAGTCATAATACTCTGGTAGTCTTCCGGCATTTTCAAAAATCCCGGCTGCGCCTTGAGCTGGAAAATCTTCCCATTCAGATACGTGGCAATCCGCTGTACATATCCTTCCGTCTCACTGCCGCCCAGGCTATACACTTTTCCATCAATTAATACATCTATATACTGTTTTGCCATCGCATTCTCTTCTTTCTATCTATTAATAAATATGGTTCGACGTTGTCACGTCACCCACACAGAAATACCACCTTCAAATCAATCAAATATCAAATCTCAGAAATACCGTTTTTTGCTTGATTCCAGGCATACCCGAGATGCCGATACGCTGCTTCGGTCGCCATCCGCCCACGCGGAGTCCGGTTGAGCAGACCGTTCATCAGAAGATACGGTTCATACACATCTTCCAGTGTCCCAGCATCCTCGCCCAGCGCTGCCGCCAGCGTCTCCAGCCCGACCGGACCGCCGGAAAACTTGTCGATAATCATATGTAAGATCGCACGGTCGTTGTTGTCAAGTCCCAGCTTGTCCACATCAAGGATATCCAGTGCAAAATCCGCGACTTCTTTCGTAATCACGCCGTTGTACTTGACCTGTGCAAAGTCCCTCACACGTTTTAACAGGCGGTTTGCCAGACGCGGCGTTCCTCTCGAACGTCTCGCAATCTCATAGGCGCCCGTCTTATCAATCTCCACATTCAGAACTCCCGCCGTCCGCAGGACAATCGTCTGCAGCTCTTCAGGCGTATAAAAATCCATCTTCTGCACGATGCCGAAGCGATCGCGCAGCGGCGCCGTCAGAAGCCCCGCGCGTGTCGTCGCGCCTACCAGCGTAAATTTCGGCAGATCCAGACGAATCGAGCGCGCCGTCGAATCTTTTCCCAACATGATATCGATCGCATAGTCCTCCATCGCCGGATAAAGCACCTCTTCCACCTGGCGGTTTAAGCGGTGAATCTCATCCACAAAGAGGACGTCTCCCTCCTGGAGCCCGTTGAGAATCGCCGCAATCTCCCCTGGTTTCTCGATTGCCGGACCGGAAGTAACCTTCATACGGGTTCCCATCTCATTGGCGATAATGCCGCTGAGTGTCGTCTTTCCCAATCCCGGCGGTCCATAGAAAAGAACATGGTCAAGCGCCTCGCCGCGGGATTTCGCCGCATGGATAAATACCTTTAACGTCGATTTGATCCGCTCCTGACCGATATATTCGTCTAAGGTCTGCGGGCGGAGACTTCCCTCAATCCGCTTATCCTCCTCCGTCACCTCGGTTGTAATCGTCCTTCTGCTCATACTTGTTTCCTGTCTTTCCTGTTTTTCTCTCTCATTCAATTAAGCCATGACAGTTCCATTTTCTCATATCTGCCACACATTCCAAATTTTCATCTGACGCACAAGCATCACTATTTTTTATGATCCTGCAATTTCGAATGTCCGACACATAGGTTGTTTTACAAAAACGCCAGATATTTCAGCGATGCCTTCAATACCGCCTCGGAATCCATCTCTTCCGTCACATTGGCGCTCTTGACCGCCTTCACCGCCTCGGCATTCGTATATCCCAGCGCCACCAGCGCCTCCACGGCTTCCTTCGCCGCATTGCCTGAAAGCCCGTTTCCCGCAGCCGGCGAAACCGCCGCACTGCCATCTAACAGCGGTGTCAGCAGATCCTCTGCCTGTACTTTATCCTTCAAATCGAGAATGATCCGCTGTGCCGTCTTTGCCCCAACGCCCGGTGCACGGGAGATCGCCTTCGCATCCCCAGTCATAACCGCAAGACGCAGATCCTCCGGACGCAGCGCCGACAAGATGCCAAGTGCCCCCTTCGGACCAATGCCGTTGACCCCCAGAAGCTGGCGGAACATCTCCAGATCCGAACGGCTTAAAAAGCCGTACAGGCTCATATCATCCTCCCGCACCTGCAGGTGCGTATATATCTTTACCTCTTCCCCGAGCGGCGGTAAAACTTCCAGCACCGACATCGGGACAAAAATCCCGATCCCCATCATGCCGGACTCGACCACGATACGGTCCTTTGCCTTCTCCGCCAGGATGCCTTTTACATACGAAATCACGGTAAATTCCTTTCTTTTCTCACTGGTTCAAGATCTGGTTCAAACTAAAAAAAGAACGCTTCAAAATGCCTCCAAATCTTCTTTTCAGTATACCATAGCACAGTTTTCATTGCAAGGAAAGTGCGGAATTTCGAACATATATTCTGCCCGGTTGATTGAATTTCATTTTTACACATTATCGGGAACCTATAAATGAAAAAGCTTTTCAATTGTAATATCAATGATTACAGTCAAAAAGCCTTTTCAAAGGATGAGAATTATTATACTATTTGCATTGTGCAGATATGCACACTCCTGCGCTTTCATCTCGGTAATTGAATTGCCGAGGATTCCCGCTTATTGTCCTAAATCCGGCTTATAAATACATTTCTTTTGGATTACTTGGCGCAAATCTGAAAACCTTGGTAGAATCCGACTCCAATCGCTGCCATCAGTGCATCTCCATAAGCTGCCCCTATGTCTTTCTTTTGTCATTTTGCACAATAAGCCATTTTCTTTTTTGACAAGAAAAAGCAATTTTCACAGTTCTTTTTTACGAATCTTTCCGCTTTCAGTCTTTGGAAACTCCTTTAGAAAGACAAATTCGCGTGGAATCTCATAATCTGCCAGTCTTCCTGCCAAAAATTCCCGAATTGCCCTATTGGTACAACCACTTTTTTCGCTGTCACTTCCGGCAATTTCTTCCCTTTCAGCTTCTTTCTCCCACACAATCCACACTTTCAGATAATCGCGCCCATGCTCATGGACTGCCTTCACTGCCGTCTCTGCCACTCCCGGAAATGTCCGCACCGCTTCTTCGACCCGGAGGATGACACTTTTCTCCCATTTATGTTGCAGATATCATCATCCCGCCCATCAAAATAGAAGAGTCCCTCTGCATCTGTGTGACCGCAATCCCCAATCACCGCGTCATTTCCAATTCCAAGGATTCCATACCGCGTTTTTACATGAAAATGGTCGTTTTCAATCCAGACATCCACCTCTGGAAATGCACGGCCAACCAGCGTCGTATCTTCTTTCATCTCACTTCCACGGATATAGGTAATATAGTTCAGCTCGCTGGCGCCATAATACAATGTAATCTCCGCTTCGGGAAATGCCTTTTTAAACTGCACTGCCTCCGCACCGCCCATACTCTGGGAGCCGCTGACAAAAGAAATAATCCGATAATTGACCGCCTGTTCCCGCTCATAGATACGCCGCAGCGCCCGCAGCTTGACAGGAATCAGATAGACGCAGGTCGCCTGTTCTGCCTCGATCATCCGCTTCCAGAGGCGCGGATCAAAGGAATCCGCCGCAACGACGCTTCCGCCGGACGCAAGCTGCGCCATATAAAGGTTCAGGTTGCCCGTAAACGCCAGGCTTCCCTGCATAAACGTAATGCTTCCCTCTCCCATTTTGAAAATTTTATTCTGAAGCTTAAAAAAATCGTGCCAGCTTTCAAAGGAGCGGAACAATACTTTCTGACGACCGGAGGTTCCCGACGTCATCACACCCATATATGCCCCTTCCGGAGGTGTCACGTCACGCAATTCATCGGAAATTTTTACATCGGACGGTGCAATCACCGGAACCGTATTTCCGTCTCCATATGCCAGAAACTGAATAAGCTGATGCGCGATCGTCGGTTCCTGGATCCAGTGGATGTGACGTTTTCCCTGTTTTTCTTCTATCTCTTTCGGATGTTTCCTTACACGTTCTGCCGCCTCGATGAGCTCCCCGAACGTATAGCGCTCTTTCTCCGTGATCAGGGCTTCCCACTCTGGCGGGTATGCCCGGAGCGCATCCAGATATGTATTTATACGTTGTGTCTGTATTTCTTTCATGATTAATTCCTGTCTTTTACTTATTTTTATATAGAACTTTTTACCAATTTGAGCTTTTAAATTTACCACATTTACTTTTTATATCATTCAAGCACTGTCTTCATCTACTTCATTACTTTCTCCACCAGAATACTGCTTCCGATCCCTCCGGCGGCTGCCACGCAGCACATTCCCAAATGCCCATTTTTATGTTCCAGTGCTTTCATCAGATGCAGCAGAATCATTGCGCCGGAGACTCCATATGGATGCCCATAGGCAAGTGCCCCGCCCCAGATATTATAACGGTCTTCAATCCCCGGAAATGCACGTTCAAATAGAACATCAATAACGGCAAACGCTTCATTGACCTCAAAAGCATCGATCTCCTGATAAGAATGCCCCGTTTTTGCAAGTATCGCCTTAGCAGCGCTGACGGCTGATTTTGGACTCATCATCGGATCATCCCCGATCGCTGTACCAAACCGGAAACGGCATTCTGCTTTCCGTCCCTGTTCCCGCAAAAACCGTTCCGAACAAAGTACCACAAATGCCGCGCCATCGTGCATCAGGCACGCATTTGCCGCCGTGATTTTCGTGCCATTTGGAAGCAGATACGGCAGGCGGTCGATCAGACGCTGGCTCATTGTCGGACGGATTCCCTCATCCCGGCTGCTGCCGTCGATGGAAACCGTTATATCCTCCAATATTCCCTCTTTGCGCGCCTGCGCCGCCCTCTTATGGCTCCGGAGCACCCAGGTGTCCATCTCTTCCTTAGAGACATTTTCCCGGATCGCAGTCTCCTCCGCGCCCTCTAACATAACCTGCTCGCCGCGCTTTCCCGGCACAAACTGTGCAACCGTATACACCTTTCCACCGTCATACTCCGGATGGTTCGGGGACATCATGCGGTACGGCTGTACCGAAGAACTCTCCATTCCCCCGGCAATGACCAGATCCGCCATCCCGCTCTCAATCTTGGCTGCTGCCGCGCTGATCGCCTCCAGCGCCGACCCGCACTGCAGATCCAAAGTAACCGCCGGAATCCGCTCTGGAAACCCTGCCGAAAGTGCCGCCAGACGCGTGATATTGCCGCCTCCCCCGACCGCATTTCCTCCTATTATATAGTCGATCGCATCGGTTGGAAGCTCAAATCGCGAAACCACCTCCCGCAGCACCTCCGCCCCCAGCTTTTCCGCCGGGATATGACGGTACATTCCATCTTTCACCCCGATGTAACTGCGCAAACCGCCCAGAATATATACGTGATTCATACTTTTCTCCTGTTTTTCTTCTATTCCTAATTAAAATTAAAGGGATGCGGCAACGGACTCCTCATGCCTCCTGGCTGCATTTCTGCACTAAAAGGCTGATTCTGTTCACTACCACATCCCATCTTTATTTTCTATCTAATTTCCAAATAAGCCCGTCCGCTTCAGCGCCTTTCCAAGTGCTACCGCTGCCACACACTTAACGATGTCCAGCGGAATAAACGGAATTATCGACTGCACGATAACTGCACCCCACGGCTGTCCGGTCACGTGTTTCATCCAGCCTGCACCGAATGCGTAAATCACCGGAATACCAACTACAATCAGGAACGCTGTCTGGAATGCAACATTTTTCCATTTCCGGCAAAACAGGGAAATCAGGAACGCTACAACCAGAAATCCGATATAGTAACCGCCGCTCGGTCCAAGCAGTTTTCCCGGTCCTGCGCTTCCGCCGCTGAATACCGGCACGCCGCATAAGCCTAACAGCAGCCAGCTCGCCATAACTAAAATGGTATCCTGTGGTGCAATCAGCAGACCGATCAGGTTGACAATCATCGTCTGCGCTGTGATCTTTGCATCCGAAAACGGAAGCGGAATCGCAATATACGAAGACACACTGATAAGAGCCAGCATCATCGCCAAAAGTGTAAGCCGCTTCGCGCTCCATGCGCCGTGTACGTTCACTGCACTTGTCTCTGAACTCATTATATATACCTCCTCAGTGATAAAATTCTAAGCCGTGTAATGCATTTTCCTATGAATCACACACAGAGAATCTTTGCTAGAAAAGAGTATATCGGAATTTCAGAGGATTGTCAACCTTGTTTTTATAGATGGTTTACATATGCATCCATAGCTCCTCTGCACCCACTTTATCATCGGCATCCCTATTTTTCTGTAATCGAAAGAATTTCCTTTCCCTCTTGCTTCGTTCTCAGATACAC
This sequence comes from Clostridium sp. AF22-10, assembly GCF_003478725.1. Lineage (NCBI taxonomy): Bacteria > Bacillati > Bacillota > Clostridia > Eubacteriales > Clostridiaceae > Clostridium > Clostridium sp. AF22-10. Next base: position 12,896 of record NZ_QUFZ01000020.1, on the reverse strand, counting down.
CGCGTTTCTTCCCTCCTGCCCCGAATCCGACAGATATACCTCCTCATCAGGACGAAGTGGGGCAAGAAAACGTACTTCCAGAGCGGTCTGTCTCTTCATCCAGCCCTTCTTCCACAGACGAAGCAGGCAGGCATTCATAACAAGAAACCCCGGCAAAACTGCCGCTTCTCCCTGATGGATCGGATTGGTATCTGCCGCCTCCCGGAGATATTCTTCCATCTGGCTGCGGCTAAATACCAGCGTATCATCATCCTCACTGCCCAGTTCCGTAATTGCTTTCATGAGCGGCATTTTCTCTTTTTCCGGGACAAGGACGCTCTGGCGCGGTTTTACCAGCAGCACTTCCATCTCCTCATTTTCCCGTTCCTTTTCCTCCTCCGCTGCCGCTATGCGGACCCGGATTGCCGAGCGGCCTTTTTTGATGATTTCTGGAGTTAATTTGGTATGGCAAAACTCATTCTCCCCCTGTTTGGGCTGCCAGTCCAGATGAAGTGTAGTTGTGCCTATCATCCAGCCCTCGTATCCTTCCAATGTGGAGAGAGCGCGCTCAAAGCAAAGAAGCTTCTTTTTCAATCTATCATTCACGGTATTTTCGACCTCTTCGTTATAAATTGTAAATCTGACTCGCATGCACTTTTCTCTGCTCATTATACTAGATCTGTTCCAGAATCACAATATCCGAATCTCCCGCGTCTCCCCCTGATCCACCGGAATAAATCGGTCTTTTAAGCCCGGTGTCAGCCAGATCGTGCCGCTCTCGTCAACCAGGACTGCCTCATAGTCCTGATGCGCCGCCCAATGTGCCGCTGCCTTTTCCCGTCCCATGACAAACAGGGCGGTCGAAAGCCCATCGCAGCGCAGCCCGCACGGTCCGATGATTGTCACAGAAATCAGCCCGCTATGCGCCGGCGCCCCAGTGGACGGATCCATGATATGCCAGTAAATTGTTCCGTCATCATCCGTGAAATAGCGCTCATAGCCGCCGGAGGTAATGACCGCCTCATCCTGCACCTTGACTCCGCCCAGATAGCCGTCGCTCTCCGGATCCTTGATGCCGACATACCATTTCTCGCCATCCGATTTTGTTCCGATCGTCTGGATATTGCCTCCAAGACTGAACAGTGCGCTCGTCACGCCATCCTCCTTCATAGCCTTTACCACCTCATCTCCGGTAAATCCCTTTCCGACACCGCCTAGATCCACCATCATTCCTGGCTCGATCGATGCCGTATCTGCTTCTAAACCGACCAGACGATAATCGACCGATTTAAGCAGGCTTTCCCGCTCGCTCTCACTGGGGACCCGGTAATTTCCCGTTGTAAATCCCCAGCTTTGCACAACCGGGTAAATTGAAATATCGAGTGCACCATCTGTTTCCGCTCCCAGTGCCAGCGCCTCCTGCATCAGATAACGCGTATCCGCTGAAAGTTCCGCCGTTTTCTCCTGGTTCAGATGAAAAATATCGCTGTTTTCCTGCGTTGTCGAAAGCTCCCCTTCCAGCTCTTCCACCCGCCGTTTCACTTTTTCCTGCAAATTTGCACTTCCGCCGTAGGCGTCAAACTGCATCACAGTATCCATCGCAAACACTGTCCAATTCTGCCCTTCTCCCGGATTCTGGTTCGAATTTGAGGGATTTTTCTCTAAATTTTCGTTTTTTTCTACTGCTGCCACATTTTCTGCCGTCTCTTCCGTAGACGCAGATAAACGAGGACGGTCATTCTGGACCGTCCCCGTTTGATCCGGCTGCGATGAAGCACCGCAGCCACACAGCAGCAGGGTTAATAAAATCCACCACTTCTGTTTCAATTTTTACTCCTTTAAATACAACTACTCTTCTTCAGAAACAGACTCTTCTTTCTCAGAAGCATCGCCTTTACCTCCGTCGGATTCTTCCTTATCAGAAGTATCATCTTTTACGTCACCGGTCTCATCCTTCTTGGAATCATTGTCCTTAGATTCATCCGTTTCATTCTTCTTGGAATCGTCACCAGTTTCGCCGGATTCATCTTTCGAATCATCCTTGTCAGCATCGCCTTTATCTGAAGTTTCGTCTTTCTTCTCATCCGAAGTATCCTTGGACTCGTCCGAATCCTCTTTCTTGTCCTCGTCTACTTCCGGGGCCTTGTTCGCATCGTCTGTCTCGTTCTTCTTATCGCCATCCGGTACATCTGCCTTGTTTTCGTCATTCGTCTTCGGCTCTTCCGGTGTTTGCTCCGGTGTGGTTACTCCCTCGGTTGGGGTGGTGACGATCTCGCTTGGGAGGACTTCGTCGGCAAGAAGCGTTTTGGATTCCTTGATTAATTTCCATTTTTTATCAAGTTTGCACTTAATCATTCCGTTATTCTTAGTGTAGATAAGAATTTCATTATCCTCTTCTTCACTCAATCCGGACGCTGAAACCTTTAAACAATCATAATTATCATTGCTATAAGATGTATCCGTTGCATGCGGTGCAAACTCACCACTTCTAAGGAGCGAGGAAACGGATGCCTTGCTATACTCTGTTCCATTTACCGCAACCGAATCAATCTCCTTTAAGAAGGTTTTTAACTTTTCTCCCTCAACTCCATTGAAGCGAATCAGTAAATAATAATCTCCTGTCCAACTACGCTCTTTTACAACACTGGAAACCTCAATTTCTGTATCTGCTTTCTGGCTCTCAACTGTAACCGTGATCGACTGATTATCGTAACCTTTGGCTTCGATCACAACCTCATTCAATCCACTATCCAGTGTGCCAGTCTGAATTGTCAATGTTGTACCATTTACTTTAAATTCAAGTGCAGCATCTTCCTCCTCATCATTGCCAGTTACTTTTACAGACTTAATTGCTTTCAGATACTCTTCATCACCAGTCAGAACCAGCGGATCTCCCGTATCAACCGTAGTGCTGCCTGTCAGTTCCGGTGCCGGAAGCAGTTTCTCTTCGTCACCCGCTAACTTCATATCCTTTGTAACTGTAAATGTAAGCTCTTCATATCCTTCTGCCTGGATCGTTACATCGGTGCTTTCTTCGGTGCTGAAACCGTCTAAGGTGAAATCGATGCAATCAAAATTCTGTACATTGTTATCTGGATCATCTGCATCCGACATCTTCCATGTAGGCTTATACGAACTAAGGCTGTAAGAAGCTTTCGTATACTCTGTTTTTCCAACCTTCACAGACGTAATCTTAGTCAAATAATCTTTTACACTTGTTTTTGTTGAATTCTTAAAAGAAGCACGGCCAAAATCCGGATCAAATGACCAGCTGGCTTTATGTTTGCTGAACTTCACCACTTCTGGAGCTGGCATCTCTTCTTTAATCTCTTCCTTTTCCTTCTCCACCACAAATTCACATCTCAGGGTCTCTGTGTAGTAATTCGAATGAAGTGTCAGTTTATAAGTTCCCGGCTGAACCTGATGGAGAATCAGCTTCTTGCCATCCCCGGATACTTCATAGTAAACATCGTTGCTGCTGGACACGCCTTTCGTGTAGATATTTCTCTCAACCGCATCTTCCTCGTCAGAAAGCAGGGTAACAGATTTCAGGTTCTTCAGGAAATCTCCCTTGCTGCCATTAACGGTAAATTCAGCATTTGCAAAATAGTAAGTCTTATTAGAATCTTCTTTTTTCTCAGCTGCAAACGCCTCTTTATCTTCCGCATAATCAACGGTCAGCGATAAATCGTTTTCCAGCACCTTATCGTATGTAAATGCGATACTCTGGCTCTTATATCCCGTTGCATCGACAGTCAGCTTATACTCCTCACCAGCCTTGAATACATCCGCATCAATGGTAATGGTGCTCGCTTCTTTATCGATGAAATATTTGGTCTTGCTGAGTGCCTGCCAGTTTCCGTTGACAACGATACTCTGAACCGCCTCGATATACTCTGTATCCTCTGTCTGCAGGACTACCGGCTCGCCCTCTTTGTTCTGTACAACTGTAATCGCCGGTGCATCCTGACGGGAGAAGTTTCCATTGTACTGGATATCGCCGAGCAGACCATCTTCGAGAACCTCTTTTGCCGTTGCCGGATGGTTCGGATCCAATGCTCCATTTTCACGGTAATCTGCAAATGGAAGCATTCTGTTCTCTTCGTATTTCTGATTCTCGCTCTTATTTACGTAGTCTGTCCATCTGAAGAACTCATCATCTCCAGTATCAAAGACTGCATCCGGAATCGCATTGTCCCACCATTTCATGACGGCCTTAGAAGCATCATTTTCCATCTTGATCTGTTCTAGGAGATGTGCATTTACAAGCAGATCTGAATCAAAAATCAGGTTTGCAGAAATTGCAGAGCTTCCTGAGCTGCTGCCGCTGGAGCTTCCACTTCCGCTGGAACCAGTCGATGCGGTGCTGATACCGTCGAATCCGTATGCCGCCATTTTCTGACCATTGGTCTGTTCCTTCTCTTTTACCGGCTCTGCGCCCGTTTTCACCTTGAAGCTCTTGGAGAATGACCGGAAACCATTTGCATATACAGTGATCTTGTAATTGCCCTTGTATGGCAGATGGTCTGTATTATCATTGTACAGAACAAATAAATCCTGGCTGTAGAGATACCAGTCATCGAGCATCTTAAGGTCGCTTACTGTTCCGTTCGGATCTTCCAGGGTCACACGCTCGATCGGTGTCTCAATTGCGTATACCAGATCGCTGACTGCAAAATGGAGATTCTTACCGGACTGCGGTGTTTCCTTAAGCTCCAGTGTCGGTACTGTCTCATTGACGACATGAATCGGGACGAGCGCGGAACCGCCTGCCGACGATACAACCCGCACATAATAACGTCCATTATTAAAGAAATTGCTCTGTCCTGTCTGGATAGTCAGCTGTCCAACGCGTCCCTGTCCGTGCGCCACATTCTTTTCACTGTCAAATACGAGACTCGAATTGATTGTGTTCTTCTGCTCATTGTATTCAACCAGTTCCAGTTTGCGGATGCCGTCAAACCACTCTTTTTCCTCATCTGTATTATAGTTAAACAGAATGGTAACGGCTGCTTTTCCATTTTTTGGAAGAACCGCATCCGGCGAATAGCTCGGATGAGTCTGTTTCTCTTCATTCAAGTTATACGTAGTCTTTTTCGGAGAAATGCGGGCATTTCCGTTTTCATCGTAATTGGTCAGATAATAGTCCCAGTAAGCAACCGGCTCATGCGTCAGAATCTTCTCAGGCAGATAGCCGTCGTTTTCCTCATATACAGCATCTTCCTGGCTCTCATTGCTCAGAACCACCGTCTCTTCCTTTGCTGCATCTTCTTTGCTGCTGACGGTTACTTTGCCCGGTGTGCCAAGAAGCGCCAGTTTTGCCATACGTCCGTCATCTGTGATCGGAGTTAAAAGATTGGTTACATCTTTTCCATCGACCTTAACGACCGTATTGCCTGCATTGTATCCCTCATCAAATGCGATCGGAAGCCACCAGCCCAGGGAATTTACTTCGGTAAGCTTTGTCTTCGTCTCATCTACCAGCGAAACCATCTGCGGCTTGTCTGGATTTTCAGTGTTTCCGTTATCTCCGGCATTTCCGCCATTCTGATTTCCGTCATTCCCGGAATTACCGTTATTTCCAGAATTACTGTTATTTCCAGAATTACTGTTGCTTCCAGAGCCCCCCGAATGGCTGCCGCCGGAACTGCCAGAATTCCCTGAACCGCCTCCTGATATGCTGCTTCCGTTGCCGTCTGCTGCCGGGCTGCTCGCGTAACCTCTATCCGCACGGGTCTGGACCTCTCCATTTTCATTGACCCACTGTCCATCCGCATTGACGCTGTAGCCGTCCGGCGTCCGACCTTCGGTGTGCATCTGACCATAGTTTTCTGCACTCAAGTTATCAAAATAATAGCATTTTCCATCAATCCACTGCCATCCGGTCACAGTCATACCTTCCGTTCCATCGGATGCAGTGCTGAAGAAATACCATTTTCCTGCATTGTCCTTCCACCAGCCGCGGCGCATCTGTCCTTCCACGCCATCGGCTGTTGTGTTCATATAGTACCGGCGTCCATCGACGGTGATCCATCCAGTCATCATCCGTCCGGTCTGCGGATCCAGATAATACCAGCCGCTCTCGGTCTTGACCCATCCAGTCTTAAGCGTTCCGTCCGTTCCCTGATATTTCCAGTCCTGTCCTTCCTGAATCCAGGCACCGGTCTGTACTCCGGACTCCGATGCCGGTCCGGTTGAAGCATAAGCAGTACCTGCCTGCGCCGCCGCTAACACGGTCACCGCCGCCAGAATTGCCTGCCGGGATCTTCCCTTACCTTTCATACATATTCCTCCATATAATCTTTTGTAATATCTTACTCTCCGCACCAGATTAGGCATCCCTAACTCAGGTGACCGAGGAGGTTAGTATAAACTAATCTAATAAAATCTGTCAATTATTTAAATCTATTTAAAAATGAGAATTTTTATCTATTTTTTAATTGAATTTTATTCTCAATAAAGCATTGGTTTTTTAGTTGCTAAAACTAACATGCAAATTTCTTTTTCCATTCAGCACATGTTAAGTCTCATTTTGCAGCGATTTTTTCCGCCTTTTTCCCTGATATTGCCTCGCTTGCCATGAATTTTTAAAAAAACATATTTTGAGATTTTTTTTCTGTTTGCTTCATTTCGTATATTTTTATCCTTTTCGCACATACTCCATCTGTAAACATTTTGTTCCATTCCAGTCCCTTCGCGGTCACTGATATTGGCTTCTCTGATAGGAGATTTACACGATGCAGATTTCTTCATCCATTGAAAATAACCGGACTTTTTTCAAAAAAAGCTCCGACCGGACATCAGTTTTGATGTCGTAGATCGGAACCTGATGATCGGCGGGCGCGATGCCTGCCTCTACTGTATTGATGGTTTTACCAAGGACGATACGCTTTTAAAAGTGCTGCAGGCGATGAGCAGCATTGAAACCGCCAGATGCCTGACAATGCAAACGATTTTGCCGCCCTCTACCTCGCCTACGGCGAAATCGGGCTGGAAACAGATTCGGACGCGCTGATTATCCAGCTTCTCTCCGGTGTTCCTTTTCTTCTGATCGACGGATATGCACAGGCACTCACGATAGACTGCCGCACCTATCCCGCCCGCGGAGTCAGCGAGCCTGAAAAGGATAAGGTATTGCGCGGCTCGCGCGATGGTTTTGTCGAAACGCTTGTGTTCAACACGGCTCTGATCCGGCGGCGCATCCGCGATCCGAAGCTGCGGATGGAAATCATGAATATTGGGGAAAGTTCGCACACCGATATCGCCATCTGCTACATGGAAAACCGGGTGGACACCGAACTTTTAAACCGCATCCGCACCCGGATTCAAAAAGTGCATGTCGATGCCCTCTCGATGAATCAGGAAAGCCTTGCCGAATGTATTTATCCGCACAAATGGTTCAATCCGTTCCCAAAATTTCGTTTTTCAGAGCGTCCGGATACCTCCGCTGCCTCGATTCTGGAAGGAAATATCATCATTCTGGTGGACAATTCGCCATCCGCAATGATTCTGCCATCCTCTGTTTTCGATATCATCGAGGAAGCCGACGACTACTATTTTCCACCGCTGACCGGCACCTATCTGCGCCTGTCGCGGACGGTCATCTTTTTCCTGACCTTATTTCTGACACCGCTGTGGCTGCTTTTTATGCAGAATCCCGGCTGGATCCCGGAATGGCTCGCTTTTATCCGTGTCACCGACGAGATCCATGTGGCGCTGATCTATCAGCTCCTGATCCTGGAATTTGCCATCGATGGTCTGCGGCTCGCGGCAGTCAACACCCCCAGCATGCTGACGACACCGCTCAGTGTCATCGCCGGTATCGTGCTTGGGGAATACTCGGTCAAATCCGGCTGGTTCAACAGCGAGACGATGCTCTATATGGCGTTCGTCACGATCGCCAACTACTCGATGACGAGCTTCGAACTCGGCTACGCGCTCAAATTCATGCGCGTCCTGCTCCTGATTCTGACCTTTTTCCTCAATCTCTGGGGCTTCATCGCCGGAACACTCATTGCCGTCGGCTGCCTTGTCTTTAACCGGACAATCGCCGGAAAAAGTTATATTTACCCGCTAATTCCATTTCACTGGAGTGAATTAAAAAAGCGGCTGCTCCGGAACCGGCTGCCGCATGAGGAGAAAAACGGGTAAGAATGTCGCATAAAATGTCCGCATACCCACAACTGCCCGGATGGTTCCGGATACTGGCTGTGGTTTATGCGGACATTTTAACTTCTATATCTATCTTCTATTTTTCTTTCTTATACACTACCTCTTTCAGCACCTCCAGCGCCTCCTCATACCGCTCTGCCCCCATCGAGGCACAGGACAACAGGAGCTTCGGATATCCCTCTTGAAAATGATGCTCCTGTTTTTCCAAAAGACTCCCGACCGACTCCACCGGACGGACGGCGACGCCTGCCTGTGCCGCACGCCAGGCAATTTCCGCCGATGTAAGCGGGCTGTCAAGCTCCATGAGAACCAGAAAACCGGCATCGCCCAGATGCGTTCGCGCTTTTTCTCCAAAAATGCGCCGCACCGCATCACACAGACACTTTGCCTTTGCCGCGTACAATTTCTTGGACTTTCGGATCTGGCTTTCCAGATGTCCGTCCCGGATAAACTGGCAGAGGGCAATCTGCTCTGCCTTGGACGCCGTCTGGTTATAAAAACGCCCCCGCTCCTGATACCGTTTCAGCAGATCCGGCGGCAGGACCATGTAGCTCATGCGGATCGATGGCAGAAGCAGCCTTGAAAATGTCCCCAGATACACGACGCCCCGCCCGCCGGAAAGCCCCTGCAAGGACGGTGTCGGGCGGTTATAATAGCGGAACTCACTGTTGTAATCGTCCTCAATAATCAGCATATCCTCGCGCGCCGCATCCTTTAAAAGCTTCATCCGGTCGCCCACCGGCATGACCTCGCCCCAGACTGTCATCTGCGATGGGGTCAGATAGCAGACACTTTTCCCTGTATGTCTCATCGCCTCTGACATCTGTTCGGATAACCCTGTTTCATCTCTCTTGCACATACATCTGGCTTTTCTATTCCGCACAAATCCTTTTTTGAGGACTCAATCCTCCTATCATTATTTTCCCAATACTCTCTTATATCCCCGGTCCGAAACCCATAATCCTCAAAAATCTGGCGTCCCTGCCGGAACGACGGATTAAAAAACCATGCGCTGTCCCGCTCCCGCAGCATCGGGCACAAAATATGCAAGAGACTCTGCACACCCGCCCCTACTACGATACTGTCCGGCGTACAGATCACATTGCGGTGGCGCCCCAGATACGCGCAGAGTGCCTCCCGGAATTCCCGCTCTCCCTGCGGTTCGCCATAAGAAAGCAGCCGCTCATCCTGGCGCAGGGCGCTCTTGACATAGCGCCGCCATAAATCAAACTGGAAGCTCTCCCGATCCACATTTGAAGACGCAAAATCATACCGGATTTCCGGGCGTTCCTCCTGACGCGGCACACCGTGCTCTATTTCCTCCCGGTTTGCAGCCGCCAGCACCGCATCCGTTACATAAAACCCGCTCTGCGGACGCGAAATGATATAGCCATCCGCCGCCAGCAGCATATACGCCGTCTCCACCGTCGTCCGCGAAAGCTGCAGCTGCAGGGAACATTTGCGGATCGACGGCAGCTTCGCTCCCGGCTTCATCTGCCCGGACACGATCAATTCTTTGTAATATTCATATACTCTCAGATACCGGCTCTGTCCCGGTTCGCTTAAATTCAGTTCCATCGTATTTCCTCTATCTATTTATGTAAACGGCGATGCACCGCATCGATCACCCGCATCATCCCATATCCCAGACAACCGCCCCTCTTTCCGTCTTCACAATATTTTTCATCTCCACCACTTGTACCCCTTATACCCAACTGCCTTCCTCAATTATACCGTTTTCTCCTGCTTATAGGCAATCCCCAAAATTGAGTACTGTTACTGTTTACGCATACGTGCCCAGTAACGGAAATTCCGAGGAAGAAATCAAAGAGCCGCTTCTTCCTAAGAAAGATGAGATCCCCGCATATCCTCTCCACACGGCTGTTCTATTAAATCCTCTATACAGATTTTTATTTTTCATTTGCGTTGATTTTTCACAAAAATGCGGATATAATATATTATAACAAGGATTTATGAGGTTGTTTTATGCTGATTCAATTTAGTGTAGAGAACTTTCTCTCTATCAAAGATAATGTCGTGTTATCCCTGCTTGCCAGTAAGGATAACGAACATCCAGAGCACCTGATTGTGGACGGAAACAAAAAGCATTTGAAGTCTGCTGTGATTTACGGCGCCAATGCTTCTGGAAAGTCCAATGTCTTGAATGCGTTTTGGTTCATGGTAAATTATGTGCTGACTTCGCATAACCAGCAGCTCCACAAAACCATTGATCGTTCGCCTTTCAAGTTTGACCGGGAAACACCCTCTCGCCCCAGCAGCTTTGAGGTCATCTTCACCACAAATGGCATCCGCTATGCGTATGGATTTTCTGTAACAGACAAAGCTGTTATCGAAGAATATCTGTATTACTATCCAATGGCAGGCAGGCACTCATTTTTGAGCGAAAAGACACAAAAGATTTTCGCTTTACCGTTGATGTCGATGAACAAAACACTCTCAAGGATCGCACTTCGGCCAACAAGCTCTATCTGTCTGTCGCATCAAACTGGAGCTATTCCAAAGTGATTCCAGTTCTGGAATGGTTTGCTTCCTGCCAGATCATCACGAAACATTCTGTTGCAGACGCCTACGGCCTTGAAGCAGAACAACTCAAAGAGGGTGACTACCGGCATGTGATCGCCTCTATGCTGCGTGTTGCAGATTTTGGCATACAATCCCTTCAGATGCGTGATGCAGAATCCGCTCCTTCTCAGCGTAATGATATCTTTACCAATATTGAGGCCATTCACACGGTACAGGATACAGAGGGAAATACTTCTTCCTACCCGCTGAACATGGCAGAGGAATCTGATGGCACCAACAGTTATTTCAAACTGATCGGTGTTGTAAAAAAGGTGCTGGATGAAGGAACCCTTCTTGTCGCTGACGAGATGGACGCTCATCTGCATCCTCTTCTGACAAAGCATCTGGTCTCGCTTTTTAACAGTGTGGAGTTCAATCCAAATGGAGCCCAGTTGATTTTCACATCACACAACACCAATCTTCTTGACCTGGATGTACTGAGGAGAGATCAGATTTGGTTTACCGAAAAAGACGAGCAAACAGCAGCTACCGATCTGTTCTCCCTTTACGATTTTTCCATCCGCAAGGATGCTAAGGTGGAGAAGGGCTATCTGATTGGCCGTTATGGTGCGATCCCCTTTATCAAGGGAGGGCTGTAAAATGGCACGTGGAAAAATTGAAAAGCGTGGACAGCGACGCAGAAAAATAAAGCCTGTCATTCTGATTGTAACGGAGGGTTCTCAAACTGAGCCTAAGTATTTTTAACACTACCGCAACCGTCAGACAAACATTGATATTCGTGTGGTAGGAAGCCGCACCAGCGGAGGTGAAACAGATTATCTCAGCCTGATCCGGAAAGCCGTGGAATACCATCTTCAAAATGACAGCAGCAAACCGTTTGGAATTGCTGTCAATCCATTTACCGACATCCATCAGCTGGTGGAATCACTGCTATAATGTTTCAAAGAAACATGGGTGGCACAAAATTGTCTCTACATTGGCACAGTCCTGCCCTTTCGCCGTAAATCCATATCTGTTATACTTGGTACAGTCAAAACTTTGCATAGCAGCCGCTCCGGTTTGGAGCGGCTGTTGTCAATTTCAGTAAAGGTGGTGGGTTCTATTCTATTTCAAAAAGCCCGGAAAGTGCTGAACAACGAGCGGGGCGAGATCAACTATTTCAGTACGATACTGCTGCGTTTATAAAGCTGGAGCAAATAATCTTTTCTGCGACGCTTGACCGCCGACACCAAATATGCCGTAAATCTAAACCATCCCACAGTGAACCTCACATGGCTAAAGTCACGTGCTTCTCAGCCGTTTTAAACGGCAAGACTAAATATCGGCGGATACGCCAGTAACTTAGAATTTGTGCGGATACGCACTTTTCCCATGCCGGATACGGCTGGTTTCCACATTACAGGTAGTCCGCTGTATATCTGCCTGCGTTTATGCCGCTTTTAAGTTGTTTACTTCCACATAAAGCTTTCTTAAATCTGCATAAACACAGGAGGTTCTACGCTTCACTGCAGGTACTTTTGCCTCCAGTGAAGACCTTTCCGTTTCCGGCAAGGGTTTTAAAAGTTCCCGTATAAAATATCTCGCTCCGATATTATAGGATGCTGACAGGTCGCAGTTATACTGTTTTCCGGTCCGGAAGGTACATAGGCTATGGTTCTCCTGGTTTCTTACTACCACTCCGCTTCCGTCACAGGCCAGCCTGCTGGTGTTCCGGGCACTGACCCTGAACACACGAATTCTGTTCCGATGTGCCTGATGTTCACACAGTTTCTGAATATCCCGCTTTCTCCATAAATGAAGCTTTTGCTTCTTTTTTCCGGATATTTTTCCCTGCATTTCCAGATACTCAAACACAATTACATCTACCTGATACTCTGCGGCATATTTCGTGATCTCCGCAGCTATTTTGCGGGACAGCTCCATATTCAGCCTTTTTGCATAATTCCATCGGCGTTGGACCGGTCTGGAGGAATGTTCTCTCTGAAAACGGCGGATTCTGCCAAGCACATGATACAAATGGTCTTTATCACTGGAGAAATTTATAAATTTACGTCCCAGGATAGTGCCATCTGCACGCATGATGCTGCAGACTGCATCCGTATTGATTCCTAAATCAACGCTGCATATCACCTGCTCTTTTACATCTGTTTTTGATAAGCTTACTTCCTCTGTGTATGAAAACCGAAGGAAATATTTATGAT
>NZ_QUFZ01000002.1:0-264155 GCF_003478725.1 Clostridium sp. AF22-10 | reverse complement strand
ACTGTTGAACTACAATTTACAAATTGATAATAACCAGAATGAGTTAATTGAGATGGAGATGATAATGTATCTATATCATAATTTTGGATATACCCTATTTCGCTATTTCATGGGGACAACCTTTTGGCATATTATCCTATTTTTAAATACGTAACCGCTTTTAAAGCCAAATTATTAAATATCTGTGAACTACCTTTGAACAAGATACGAAACGTTACGGTTCCGGTATTCGAATCGAACGAAGCCTGAATTGTGCTTTTCCAATAAGGATCATCCGTAAATGTGTTTGCCACTGTCGTTCCATATGTGCGACCATTGCCTGTTAAGATAAGTATGTCGTATACTGCAGATTCAAAAGCCAAACTTACCATATTTGCGCCGATTAAACTATTGTGCTGATATTTATAGTCCGTATTTATTGCGCTTGGAATTACATTTATCCATAGTGTTTTAGGTGTGGCATTGTTCCAGCGGGCAGAGACCTCGCTATTTAAAAGAATAACTGAATTTGAAAATACTGAGCCGAAAGGCTCTTTATTTATATATCAAAAAAAGAAAGAGAGGGAAAAGAACATGGACAAAATGATTCTCAAAGACAACACAACAATCGAACTGCAGACGGGCGCATCCCTGTCAGCGGTGACAGCCAAGTTTGACAGCAAGGATGCTATGCTGGTGGCTTGGAAAACACTGACTCCGGAAAATCTGGCAGAAGTAAAATTCCAGAATAATGCTGGAATGACTGTCGGGACATATACGGACTTGATTCTTGAATCTGAAACCTCGCAGGAAGTATCTGATGGCGTACAGACCACGTTTTCTTTCCGTGAGAAAACCGATACGGAAAAACGTTTGGATGCCCTGGAAGAGGGACAGGCGGTGCAAGATGAGGCGATCAATGATCTTGGAACAGCGACAAGCGAGCTGGCAGAGAAAGAAGGTGTAGAGTAATGGGGGCGTTTTATGGGAAAAGAATCAGAAGCGGGAAAATGACACTGGAAGAGGTGCCGACTTACTGGAAAAAAGCGACTGAAAAATGGCTGAAAGAACATCCGGAGGAGGTGGAAAGATGAGTAGAAATGCGTGCGTAACAATGCAGATGCTGGCGACCGGATTGGTGGCCTACCTCAGCGACAAGCTGGGAGTTACTTTTTATTTGCTGGGGTTGCTTCTGGCTCTCATGGTGATTGATTATCTGTCCGGTATGGCAGCAAGCAGGGTGGAGGCGTTGGAGCATCCAAACGATAAGACTTATGGGTGGAGTAGCCGCAAGGGGGCGATCGGGATCGCCAAAAAAGTGGCTTATCTGTTTGTGATCGCGGTGGCGATGGTAATTGATTACGTTATTATCCAGACATCAAGTGTGCTGGGAGCATCGCTGCCTAATACGATGCTGTCATTACTGGTAACGGTCTGGTATTTACTCAATGAGGCATTGTCGATTACTGAAAATGCCGGGCGCATGGGAGCACCAGTGCCGGAATGGCTTGCAAAATACATAGCCGTCCTTAAAAACAAGATTGACAGCAAAGGCGAAAACGGAGACAACCATGCATAGAAGGAGGTGATCCGGATATCTCCCGCGGCAGCCTGGGTCATGGCTGCCATTGCGATATCGCAACAGGGCGGACCTAGTTCCGCTCCTTACATATTATAAAGAAAAGAGGACAAATCAATGATGAAAGCAATGTTATCTCAGCCGATGGCTGGAAAAACGGATGAGGAAATTATCGCAACCAGAGAAAAGGCGATCAAGGCGCTGGAGGCGCGGGGATACGAGATCGTGAATACCCTGTTTACAGATGAGTGGTACAACCGTGAAAACATGGAGAAACGCGGCGTGGTGCAGATCCCGCTTTGCTTCCTTGCAAAGTCACTGGAAAATATGTCTCTGTGTCATGCGGCGTATTTTTGTAAAGGATGGGAACAAGCGCGGGGCTGCCGGTTAGAGCACGAGGCGGCTGTAGCTTACGGTCTGACTGTTATTTATGAGGAGTGAGATTATGAGAGATATTACATTATGCCATCCGCGTCTCCAGACCCTGACTGCGCAGCTCGTCGATAAGTGTGCCGGTGCAGGTTTGCCGATTAAAATCGGGGAATCTTTCCGGAGCGTCGCCGAACAGGACGCTCTGTATGCACAAGGACGCACGCAGCCGGGCAGTATTGTCACGAATGCAAAAGGCAGCAGCTACAGCAGTCAGCACCAGTGGGGCATCGCAGCGGATTTTTACCGCGCTGACGGAAAAGGTGCATACAACGAAGCAGGAGATTATTTCAATCGGGTTGGAGCGATCGCCAAGCAGCTGGGGCTTGCATGGGGAGGCGATTGGAAAAGCATCGTAGACAAGCCACACGTATATTTGCCGGATTGGGGCAGCGGTACTGGGATTTTGAAACAGAAATATGGGACATTTGAGGCGTTTAAAAAGACCTGGGCGGTGGAGAACAGCACGGTACCAGAACAGTCAAAAACGGTGATCACCGATCTTAAAGAAATTAAGAGCGGCATACGCGGGTTGAGAGTCACTGCGTCCTCACTTATCATACGAACAACTCCAAAAGGTACAGACACAGGCAAGCGCTACACCAAGGATCAGCGTGTGCAGCCAATTAATAAATGCTTTGCCGACGGCGATCCGTGGATCCAGACTGCGGACGGCTGGGTGTCTGGCAAGTATCTTACTGGCTGGGTGTGCCAGGACGGGCGTTGGTGGTATCTGCTGAGTGGGTACACCTACCGGCACGATGCAGTCTGCCAGATTGACGGACAGGCGTATGCGTTTGATTCTGACGGCTGGATGATTACGGCTGACCGGATAGCAGAGGACGGTCATATCCAGAATGTGTGAAGTGATGTAAAAATAGTCCTTTTTTCGTGTTGCATTCGTGTTGCATAATACCTTTAAAAAGCCTGTTTTTACATTTACATGTTTTACCTCTAAAACGCCGAAACCCCTTGAAAATAAAGGAAAAATCCAATATTTTCAAGGGGTTTCAAATATGCCGGCTGCGGGACTTGAACCCGCACGGTGTTGCCACCAATGGATTTTGAGTCCACCTCGTCTGCCATTCCGACAAGCCGGCTGTCTATCGACGCTTTTTATCTTACCAAAATTGGAGACAGATTGCAACTGTTTTTTTGTTTGTTTTGAAATTAAGAAGCGAAGCATTCGCAGGGGCTTGCGTGTTTCATTAAAATAAGGTATGATTAGGTTCAAATGGGTTTATGAACGCGTCATGCGTGAATGATAATTCATATGGAATGACAGACTGGAAAAGGAGGTGGCGTCTGTGACCTGTCGGGAAGCGGAGCGTCTTGTGACGCCGTATATCCAGGATAAACTGAGCGGGGATGAGCTGGAAGCGTTTCTGGAGCATCTGGAACATTGTCGCAACTGTCAGGAAGAATTGGAAATTTATTTTATGGTGGATGTCGGACTGAAACAGCTGGACACCGGATCGGGTACTTTTGATATCATGGGCGCACTGCAGAAGCGGATCGCTGAGTCATATGCCCGTGTGCGCCGGATGTGGCGCTTCCGGAAAATGGAGTATGCGGTCAATACGCTGGGCGTGATGGCGGTATTGGTGACGGTGATGCTGCAGGTCAGGATTTGGCTGGCACCATAGAAAAAAGCAACAAGTGATAGAACAGGAGACGGAAACAGATGGGCAAATTAGTGCTGATAGATGGTCATAGTATACTCAACCGGGCATTTTACGGGGTGCCGGAGTTGACAAATTCGAAGGGACTCCACACCAATGCAGTGTACGGATTTTTAAATATCATGTTCCGGGTGATCGAAGATGAGGGGGCAGACTATCTGGCAGTGGCATTTGACTTGAAAGAGCCGACATTCCGTCACAAAATGTATGCGGCATACAAGGGAACGAGAAAACCGATGCCGCAGGAGCTGCATGAGCAGGTTCCGGTGATGAAGGAAGTGCTGACAGCGATGGGCGTGCCGATTCTTACCAAGGCGGGGTATGAGGCAGACGATATTCTGGGAACGATCGCGAAACGCTGTGCGGCGGAGGGCGTGGAGGTTTCTATCGTATCAGGAGATCGTGACCTGCTGCAGCTTGCAGATACGCACATTAAGATTCGGATGCCGCGTACTTCGAAAGGTACGACGGAGATACGCGACTATTACCCGGAGGATGTGAAGGCGGAGTATCAGGTGACGCCGATCGAATTTATTGATGTAAAGGCGCTGATGGGCGATACTTCGGATAATATTCCGGGCGTGCCATCGATCGGTGAAAAGACGGCAACCAGCCTGATTACCACCTACGGAAGCATTGAGAATGCGTATGCACACATTGATGAGGTAAAGCCGCCGCGCGCACAGAAAGCGCTTCGGGAGCATTATGACATGGCGCAGATGAGCAAGGATCTGGCAACGATCCGCATCAATTGCGAGATTGGTTTTTCGCTGGAGGAGGCGAAGCTGGATTCGCTTTATACGCCGGAGGCATATCAGTATATGAAGCAGCTGGAATTTAAGTCCATTCTGCAGAAATTTGGTGAGGACGCCTTTGCGTCATCAGAAATGGAAAAATCTTTCCGTCTGGTAAATGATTTTGGCGAGGCACAGGTGATTTTTGACCGTGCACAGCGGGCGGAGGAGATCGGCGCGCAGCTGGTGATTGAAAAAGGAGAGGTTGTGGCACTGGCACTCTGCCTGGACGGGACATCGATCTATGCGATCCCGGCGGTTGGGTTCCTGACCGGACAGTATCTGGCGGAGGAGCTGGAACGCCTGATGGAGGTGGTTCCGTCTGTGACGGTTCTGGATCTCAAAATCCAGCTTCCATTTCTTAAAAATCACAGCCGCCGGATCGTGGACGGCATCCGGAATGCAGAAGGAAACCGTGCGGTTATGGACGCAGGCGTGGCGGCGTATCTGTTAAATCCGCTCAAGGATACCTATGGATATGATGACCTGGCGCGCGATTACCTGGATATGACCGTGCCGTCACAGGTCGATTTGCTTGGAAAAACGGCGCTGTCGGATGCATTTGAGACAATGCCGGAGAAAGCGTTGAATTGTGTCTGCTACATGGCATATACGGCGTGGAAATCGCGGGAAATCCTGCTGGGGCGGCTTCGAAGACATGGAATGCTGCATCTCTTTTATGAGATAGAGATGCCGGTTATTTACAGCCTCTACCATATGGAAGAGGAAGGTATTCAGGTGCGCCGGGAGGAATTGAAAGCCTACGGCGAACGCCTCCAGACGCAGGTAGAGAAACTGGAGCAGGAGATTTACGCCGAGACGGGCTGTGAATTTAATATTAATTCCCCGAAGCAGCTGGGTGAGGTTTTATTTGAAAAAATGTCCCTGCCGGGCGGCAAAAAGACGAAGACCGGCTATTCGACGGCGGCGGATGTGCTGGAAAAACTGGCGCCGGAGTATCCGGTTGTGCGGAAAGTATTAGACTATCGCCAGGTGGCGAAACTCAAATCGACCTATGCGGACGGGCTGGGTGCATTTATCCGGGAGGACGGACGAATCCACGGAACCTTTAACCAGACGATCACAGCGACAGGACGTATCAGCAGTACAGAGCCGAACCTGCAGAACATTCCGGTGCGTATGGAGCTGGGACGCGAGATCCGGAAGCTGTTTGTACCGCGCGAGGGCTGTGTGCTGGTTGACGCTGATTATTCCCAGATTGAGCTGCGTGTGCTGGCGCATATGTCGAATGATAAGAACCTCATCCAGGCATACCGGCAGGCGGAGGACATCCACGCGATCACGGCGTCGCAGGTATTCCATGTGCCGCTTGAGGAAGTGACACCGCAGCTTCGCCGCAATGCAAAAGCAGTCAATTTCGGTATCGTATATGGTATCAGCGCGTTTGGACTGGGCGAAGATCTCGGCATTTCCCGCAAGGAAGCGACCGAGTACATTGAGCGCTACTTTGAAACCTACCCGGATGTCAAACGTTTCCTCGATGGTCTGGTAAAAACGGGCAGGAAATACGGCGAGGTCAAGACTATGTATGGGCGTGTGAGACCGATTCCTGAGCTGAAATCCGGCAATTTTATGCAGCGTTCGTTCGGTGAGCGTGTGGCGATGAATTCCCCGATTCAGGGAACTGCAGCCGACATTATCAAGATTGCGATGATCCGCGTCGATCAACGCCTGCGCCGCGAAGGACTGCGTTCCCGCATTGTCCTCCAAGTGCACGATGAACTCCTGATTGAAACCTGGAAAGAAGAGCTGGAACAGGTGCAGTCGATTCTGGCGACGGAGATGAAACGTGCGGCGCAGCTGCAGGTGGAGCTGGAAATCGATATGAAGATGGGAAATTCGTGGTTTGAAACGAAATAATGGAAAGGTACAGATAAACATGAAGATAATCAGTATTACCGGAGGCGTTGGTTCCGGTAAGAGTGAGGTCCTGCGTGTGCTGCAGGAGGAATTTGACGCGGAAATTATTAAGGCAGATGAAGTGGCTCACCAGCTCATGGAGCCGGGTAAGAAAGGCTATCAGCATGTGGTAGAGGCGCTGGGTGATTCCTTTTTAAATAAGGACGGCAGCATTGACCGCAAAAAGCTGGCGGCGCTTATTTTCCAGAATAAAGAGGCGGTGGAGACGATGAACGCCATCATCCACCCGATGGCGTGGGAGGAGATCCGCTATGCGATCAACCATTCCGACAAGGAGATCATCGTTGTGGAGGCAGCTCTCTATGATGACGAGCACAATGCGATGTTTGATGAAATCTGGTATGTATACACATCGGTGGAGAACCGCATCAAACGTCTGATGGCAAGCCGCGGCTACAGCGAGGAAAAATGCCGGGGCATCATGGCAAATCAGGCATCCGAGGACGATTACCGGAGTTTTGCGACGCGTGTGCTGGACAACAACGGCGGGATTGAGGATATTCGGAAGCAGATAGCGTCATTTTTAGGAAAAGAGGATTAGGATACATATGCGGATGGTTAGTATTGCCAGCGGCAGCAGCGGGAATTGTATTTATATAGGAAGCGACAACACCCACGTTCTGGTGGATGCGGGGATCAGCAACAAGCGTATTGAGATGGGGTTAAATGACCTGGGGCTGAATGCGCGGGAACTGGATGGAATTCTCATCACGCATGAACATTCCGACCATATCAAAGGGCTCGGCGTGCTGGCGCGCAAATATGGCACACCTATTTACAGCACAAAAGAGACATTAGAGGAAATTCAGGATTCCAAGAGTCTTGGCGAGATTCCGGAAGATCTGATGCACCCGATTACGCCGGATGTTGATTTTATGGTAGGAGATCTGGAAGTCAAACCGTTCCGGATCGACCATGATGCAGCGAATCCTGTTGCCTACCGGGTTCAGAATGAAAAAAGATCGGTGGCGGTGGCGACGGATATGGGGCATTATTCCCAGTACATCATTGACCATCTGCAGGGGCTGGATGCGATTTTGCTGGAAGCCAACCACGATGTCAAAATGCTGGAGGCAGGACCGTATCCGTATTACCTGAAGCGTCGTATCTTAGGCGATTACGGACACCTTTCCAATGAAAATGCGGGACGGCTTTTAAGTTCCATTCTGCATGACAATTTAAAGCATATTTTCCTGGGGCATCTGAGTAAGGAAAATAATTACGAAGAGCTGGCATATGAGACGGTGCGTCTGGAGATCACAGAGGGAGATACGCCGTATAAGGCGAATGATTTCCCGATCACAGTGGCAAAACGCGATGCAGTGTCGCAGATTGTGACGGTGTAGAAGACGTAAAAGTATTAAAATTGGTTATACAAAGTCTGAAAATAAGCCAGAAGATATATTTGGGGTTATGGCTTGGAGGCATGGACAAACGTGTGGGGTTGACAGAAATATCGTTACTGTACACGCATACGTGTCCAGTAACGGAATATCATTTTAGGTGTAAAAGTCAGCAGCCGGATGGCAGTTGAGTTTTTATAGAAATTAGTAAGTCATAAAAACATTTCCGCCATAGGACGGAGAGCACACAGGAGGATGAAACCTATGAGTAAGATTATTATTACTATCGTTGGACAGGACCGCGTCGGTATCGTTGCAAAAACGTGTAATTATCTGGCTGACCACAACATGAACATTCTTGACATCACGCAGACGATCCTGCAGGAATATTTCAACATGATGATGATCGTGGATATTTCCGGTTCCAAGACATCCTTTGATGATATGGCGCATGAGCTGGACAAGCTGGGACAGGAGATCGGCGTAAAGATTCTCTGTCAGAGAGAAGAGATTTTTACCAGTATGCACAGAATCTAAGCAAATATTTTCAGAAAGGACGTAAAACCAATGATTAACATGCAGGAAGTTCTGGAAACTAATAACATGATCGCGCATGAAAAACTGGATGTGCGGACGATCACGATGGGTATCAGCCTCTTAGACTGTGTGGACAGTGATCTGGCGAAGATGAATGAGAAGATCTACAATAAGATTACAACTTATGCGAAAGATCTTGTATCGACCGGCGATGCCATCGGACGTGAATTTGGGGTTCCGATCGTCAATAAACGTATCTCGGTTACTCCGATCGCGCTGGTAGGTGGAAGTGCCTGCAAGAAGAGCGAGGATTTTGTAGAGATTGCGAAAACACTTGATAAGGCAGCGAAAGAAGTGGGCGTCAACTTTATCGGAGGCTATTCCGCATTGGTTTCCAAGGGAATGACACCGGCGGAAGAGCTTCTGATCCGCTCGATCCCGCAGGCACTTGCCTGCACCGACCGTGTGTGCAGCTCCATCAATGTCGGTTCTACCAAGACAGGTCTTAACATGGATGCGGTCCGTCTGATGGGCGAGATGGTTGTGGCAACCGCAGAGGCAACGAAGGACAATGATTCCCTCGGCTGTGCGAAGCTGGTTGTATTCTGCAACGCGCCGGATGATAACCCGTTCATGGCAGGTGCATTCCATGGCGTGACTGAGGCGGATGCGATCATCAACGTCGGCGTCAGCGGTCCGGGAGTTGTAAAGACGGCTCTGGAAAAGGTACGTGGCGAGAACTTTGAGGTGCTGTGTGAGACGATCAAGAAGACGGCGTTCAAGATCACCCGTGTTGGACAGCTGGTAGCACAGGAGGCGTCCAAACGTCTGGGCGTTCCGTTTGGCATCATTGATCTGTCGCTGGCACCGACTCCGGCAGTCGGAGACAGTGTGGCGGAGATTCTGGAAGAGATCGGCTTAGAGCGCAGCGGTGCCCCGGGTACAACAGCAGCGCTGGCAATGTTAAATGATCAGGTTAAGAAGGGCGGCATCATGGCGTCCTCCTATGTTGGCGGACTCAGTGGTGCGTTTATTCCGGTCAGCGAGGATCAGGGCATGATCGATGCAGTTTCTGAGGGTGCGCTTACGATTGAGAAGCTGGAAGCAATGACCTGTGTCTGCTCTGTAGGTCTTGATATGATTGCGATCCCAGGCGATACGAAAGCGACCACGATCGCCGGTATCATCGCGGACGAGGCGGCAATCGGCATGATCAACCAGAAGACAACGGCAGTCCGCCTGATTCCGGTCATCGGGAAAACAGTGGGCGATACGGCAGAGTTCGGCGGTTTGCTTGGCTATGCGCCGATCATTCCGGTCAACCGTTTCTCCTGCGACAACTTTGTCAAACGTACCGGACGTATCCCGGCACCAGTACACAGCTTTAAGAACTAATAGGAGTTTCATATGGATAAATCACAGGAACTGAGAGAGGTGCTTCTGCGGTATCTTGATGCCGATCTGGAGCGAATCATTTTCAGCAACCCGAGAACCCGTGAATCCTATCTGAAATTAACCGTGCGTCCTCTGCTTCTGCGGGGGGCGCTTGCTTTTCAGACGGAAGAATTTACGGAAAAACAGGCATTTCAGAAAAATCAGAACGCAGAAAAGACCGTCGAGTACCTGCTCGGAGAACTGGAAAACCGTTACCGCAATGCGGAGATCGCGTCGCTTCACGGGATTGTCAATATTCTGATCAGTAAGAAGGGGACAGTGACGATCAAAGAGAAGAAGGTAGGGGTTAAAAGGGCAGAGAATCGGACGGTATCGGTGGCAGCAGGTGATGTGCAGAAAGCTGGAAAGCAGATGCCGGCGAAGAGTCATGCAGATGTGAAAGAAAATTCGCTCGAAAAATCGGGTCAGAGTCAGTCAAGTCACGAAAACGGAAAGATGCAGAGAAGTGCTAAAATACAGGGAAATGGTAAACTGCAGAGCAATGCGAAACAGCAGAAAAATGCAGGAACAGGACTGTCGGCTGGCATGGATGCCGCAGCGTTTTCAGAACGTCTGGCTTCGTTATCCCATAACCGTACTAAAAAATACGTCCTTCAGGAAGGCGTCCCAGTCCCATTTCTGGTAGATCTCGGTGTCATGACGGCAGAAGGCAAAGTTGTGAAATCCCGCTACGACAAATTTCGCCAGATCAACCGTTTCCTGGAATTTATTGAGGATGTACTTCCGAATCTCGATCCGAACCGGACGAATACGATCATTGATTTCGGATGCGGGAAATCATATCTGACGTTTGCGATGTATTAGTATCTGCATGTGCTGAAAAAATATTCGATCCGTGTCATCGGTCTGGATCTGAAAAAAGATGTCATTGCGCTCTGCAACCGCCTGAGCAAGAAGTTTGGATTTGAGAACCTGACCTTCCTGCACGGCGACATCGCCGGATATGAGGGCGTCGATCAGGTCGATATGGTCGTGACGCTGCACGCCTGTGATACAGCGACCGATTATGCGCTGGCAAAAGCGGTCAAATGGGGCGCAAAAGTCATTCTTTCCGTTCCATGCTGTCAGCATGAGATTAACAAGCAGATTCAGAACGACCTTCTGTCGCCGGTTTTACAGTACGGTCTTCTGAAAGAACGTATGTCGGCGCTTCTGACCGACGGAATCCGTGGGCAGCTCCTCGAAATGTCCGGCTACCGGACGCAGATTCTCGAATTCATCGACATGGAACATACACCGAAAAACATCATGATCCGTGCGATCCGCCAGGGCAAGAAAGCAGACGGGGCGGCATTAGAGACAATGATGAAGGAATTGCATGTGAAGCCGACATTGTATGGATTGTTGGTGGGGGAAGAGGCGTAGGAAATTTAGAAAGCACTTTTATGGGGGTTGATAATGCTGGACAGTTATAGCTGATAAAACCTCTTCGCAAATTCCAAAAACACCCCGCCTTCCTCCGCCATATACTTAACCGGTGAATACACCAGATAGAGTTTCCGGAGAAAGGCAGCTTCCCCAAGCGGAAAGAGAAGCAGTTTCCCCTGCCGTGCATCTGCCTGTATAGTTGCTTTTGAGAGAATGGAGATGCCCATTCCCAGCATGATACACTGCTTGAGGGCGGCGGCATCGTCCATCACGGCAATAACATTTAAATCATCGAGTGAAAGCCCTTTATTTTTCAGGAAATAAAGGGTTTCCTGTTTTGTGCCGGAATTATCTTCCCGGAGCAGAAACGGTTCTTTTAAAAGGGCATCCAGCGGTGATGGAATAGACTGGTAAGCCTGATAATGCGGTGTGGCGGGGGCAGCGATCACAAGCTCATCGGAGGCAAATGGGAGAAATTCGCAGGAGGTGTCCGAGGTAGTAGTTCCGACCAGACCGATGTCGCAGATGCCGTCATCCACCTTATGTACAACGTCCAGGCTGTCTGAGCAGGAGGCATAGACACGGATATCAGGATGAACTGCGTGATAAGCGCTTAAAAGTTCCGGCAGAAAATAAAGGGACGGAACGGAGGATGCGCCGATCCGAAGCTGCGGTTTCGTCTCGTTGGCGAGTTCCACGATTGCTTTCTGCTGCAGGGTCAGAATCTCCGTGGCATAGGAATATAATTTTGTCCCGGCAGGAGTCAGGGAGAGCGATTTGGTGGTGCGCTTTAAAAGCTGGGTGTGAAATTCCTCCTCCAGACTGCGGATGTGGGCGCTGACAGTCGGCTGTGAGATGTACAGCTTCTGGGCGGCAAGCGAAAAACTCTGATATTTGACGGTGTACACGAAAGCTTCTAATTGGCGGATGTCCATATATTTAAAATCCTTTCTATAGATAAAATCAATTTTTAATGATTCTGTGATAAAATCCAAAATTAAAATGAATAGTAGACAGGTGAAAACAATCTCTAAAGAAGAGTGTAGCTTTATTTATTGAAAATATCAATAAGTTTATAGCAAATATCAATATAAACGATTTTACCATAAAAATACAGGATGTTATACTTGTCTGCGGAAAGTATGGATAGATCCATGAAATGTACGCGCTTGAAATTTTTCTTGTTTGATTTTGTGAGATGATTTTTTTGCCAGATGCACTCAAATTTCTGATATGTATTGATGAAATGCGAGTGTGGTGCGTGAAATCACCCACAATGACGAGGGTGAGAAAAACTTTAAGAGTACATGAAATAAAAAAGGAGGCAGGTATGAAAGTATTTGACAAGACATGGAGCTGGCAGTGGCAGGCGCGCTTGTGGGTGTGCTGGCAGCATTGCTGGCGTATTTTGGAAATCCGGCCAATATGGCGATCTGTATTGCGTGCTTCGTACGTGATACGGCGGGCGCGCTGAAACTTCACTCAGCAGCACCGGTTCAGTATTTCCGTCCGGAGATTGTAGGATTTGCAGTGGGAGCATTTGCGATCTCACTGGTGACGAACGAGTATAAGGCGACAGCAGGTTCTTCACCGATGATCCGCTTTGTTCTGGGTGCGATCATGGTAATCGGCGCGCTGGTATTCTTAGGGTGTCCGCTGCGTATGGTTCTGCGTATGGCAGCCGGTGACCTGAATGCGTATGTAGCGCTGGTTGGATTTGCAGGCGGTATTGCAACTGGTTCGTTCTTCCTGAAAAAGGGATTTTCACTGGGCAGAGCGTATGAGACGCAGAAATCAAGCGGATATGTGCTTCCGGTGCTCCTTTTGGCGCTTTTTATCATTGGAGCAGTAACAGGCGTATACGCAGCCAGCACGGAAGGACCGGGAAGCAAGCACGCACCGGTTCTGATTTCCCTGGTTGCGGCTCTCCTGATTGGTGCATTGGCACAGAAGAGCCGTATGTGTTTTGCAGGTAGCATCCGTGATGTGATTCTGATGAAAAACTTTGATCTGCTCAGCATTATCGGCGCACTGTTTGCAGTCATGCTGATTTTTAACCTTGCAACTGACAATTTCCATTTGAGCTTTTCCGGTCAGCCGATCGCGCACTCCCAGCATCTCTGGAATATTCTGGGTATGTATGCCGTTGGATTTGCAGCCGTTCTGGCTGGCGGATGCCCGCTGCGTCAGATCATTCTGGCAGGGCAGGGCTCCTCGGACAGTGCGGTAACCTTTCTGGGAATGCTGTTAGGGGCGGCACTTGCACACAATTTTAACCTGGTTGGTGCGGCAGCAAAAGCGGCAACCGAGACAGAGGCAGCCGTTTTGGGTGGTCCGGCGATGCCGGGCAAAATTGCCGTAATTGTATGTATTGCCCTGTTATTCGTGATTGCAGCGGCAAATATGAAACGTAGAAAGAAATAAAGAAAAGAGGAAACGGAAAATGTCAGATTTTGTTGAGGTAGATGTGCGGGGACTCTCCTGTCCGGAACCGGTTTTGATGGTGATGGATGCGATGGATGAACATCCGGGAAAACAGATCCGTGTGCTTGGCGATGAGGCACACACCCGGACGAATATTGAGCGCACGTTGGAGTATCATGGAAAAGAGGGGCACACCGAGGTGCTGGAAAACGGCTGTTTCACCATTACCTTTGAAGCGTGATGCTGCTCTGGAATATTAAATAGGTGGAAATGATGAGGCAGAAACGGGAATATCGGATTTTTACCTTTCACACGACGGCTGCGGCGATGGAGATGGAGGCATTCTGCCGGGAACAGGGAATCAGAGGGCGCCTGGTGCCTGTCCCACGCGAACTCTCAGCAGGCTGTGGAATTGCCTGGCGGATGGAACCGGCGGAATATGAACGGTTTCAGGGAGTGATTGCGGAGAGCCAGATTGAGATCGAGCAGAGCTGTGTGATGATGAATTAAACAAAATGTTATGTTAGAGCAGATATCATAGAAAAAGTATATAGGAAAAAGCGGCGGTATCGGCAGCAGCGAGACATTCAAAAAAGAATGGAGCGCTGACAGTGTGATACCGCTGCTTTTTGGTGTGTAAATCGAGGTCAGAATGAGGTCATTGAGGTCAGAAATCAAATCATGACCTCGATGACCTCATTTGTGACCTCGATGATCCCAATATTTTGAAATATTATTCTCCCGCCTTCGCCTCATTCAGCAGCCGTGCAATCTCCCCGCGCACCAGCGAGAATGCAACCTCATTCCGCCCGCTGTTGGTAACCACATCCGCATAGGCGCGGGTCGGTTCTACAAAGAGGGCATGCATCGGTTTGACGGTGGTCAGGTACTGATCGATGATGTTTTCGATATCGCGTCCGCGCTCTTTCGTGTCACGTAAGATTAGGCGGAGAATTCGCTCATCGGCATCGGCATCGACGAAAATGCGGATGTCGAGCAGATTGCGGAGTGCTTCGTCATAGAGAACGAGAATGCCCTCCAACAGGATAACCGGGCGCGGCTCGATGTGAATGGTTGCTTCGGCGCGGTTGTGGTTGGCGTAGTTGTAGGTTGGACAGTCGATCGCCTCCCAGTTTTTCAGTTTATTAAGGTGCTCAAGAAGCAGCTCTGTTTCAAATGCATCCGGGTGGTCGTAGTTCAGCTTTTTGCGCTGTTCAAATGGCATGTCATCGTGGGCGCGGTAGTAGTTGTCGTGGTAAAGCACGGTTACCTGATCACCAAATGCGTCTTTCAGACGGTTTGTAAAAGTGGATTTTCCTGAACCGGTTCCTCCGGCAATTCCGATGATAATAGGTGATTTTCTATTCACTATGTTTTCCTCCATTTGTAAGTTTTATCTCAGTCGAGAAGAGTCCCACCTCTTTAGGTGGCGAGTAATAGCAAATTTGTCTCAGTGGGAGGTGGGTCTCCGACTGAGATAAACGCTCCGCGGGGATGCGCAGTGATTCTGTATGGAATATGTCAGCTTTGCTGACCAGAATCACGCGCCAAGTCTCACGGACGTTCGACTTGAAAATTGGTTCATTTTTATACAAAAACCAGTCCTTCTGTATATTCATTTTGAAATACGCCGCTGCGCTTCATCCGCACCGTCTGGTATAAATGCGAGGCGTACACCTCCTGCTCCAGCAGCGCGAGCGCCGACGGGGAGAGGTTCTGGGCGGCATCTGCCATTTTAGTGATGAGGGGGATGCTGCTTTTTTTATGCAGACAGGAGAGCAGAGGGCTGCTCTGCCTGCGAAAACCGAGAATTCGTGCATAGAGTGCATAGCCCTCGTCCTTCCACCGGGAAATATCTTCCTCGCGCATACCGAGTACCAGATGCAGAAGCGCCCGGCTGACACGCGTGTAGGTAAGCTGGCGCGTCTTTAACGCCTGAATCCGTTCTTCAAAAGAGAGAGGAAAGTAAGGTGGTTTTGCAAGACGGGCGGCAAGCTCCGGGGAGAGATCTGCGATAGAGAATGTCGCCTGCATCTGTAAAACAGCAGCATTCAAAAGCTCTGAAAAATCATCCACAAAAACTGGAACCGCACCTGTATATGCGGGATGTGTTACGGCTGGCAAGTGAGATGCCAGAATATCGAGCAAATCTTTGTCTTTTGAAAGTGAGTTTCGAATTATCCCGCGAATTGCCGAAGCCGATGGAAAGTTAGCATCTGCCAGTGTATCTTCATGATATCCGCTTCCCTTCCGCGAAATCGTATAAAATTCCATCGGACTATGCAGATCTTCCGCCGCCCGCAGATATTCAATCCCGAGAATATTGTTCGGAGAAGTCAGAACCGAAGCCCATGTATCCTCCATTTCCAGCGCCTTCGCCCGTGCCTGCGGATAAGTCAGTCCCGCCTTCAACCCTTTCCGCAGCCGTTCCTGAAATTCTGCCGATTCGTGGTTCAGCGCAGAAGCAGCCTGCTTAAGGAATTCAATCTGCCCGCATTCACTGCCGAACACAACGGCATCCACACCGATCGCCGACAGAAGCGCGACTCCATAGGCGGCAAATTCATGCGCCGAAGCGGTAGAAAAAGCGACCGGCATCTCAAGTACCAGGTCGGCACCGGCGAGAAGAGCGGCTTTTGTACGACGGTACTTATCAAAGATGGCGGGTTCGCCGCGCTGGACGAAGCTGCCGCTCATCAGGACGACGCAGTAGTCTGCGCCGGTCAGTTCCCTTGCCCGCTGCATATGATACAGATGTCCGGCATGGAACGGGTTATATTCGGTAATTAAACCTACGATTTTCATAAATTTCAATCCTGTTTTTTGCATTTTTGCGAAGAATTTTGTAGCAGCCTTTTATAATAGAAGTAAAAACAAAAGTCTGTTGCTGTTGCGGCAGAAAATTCTGTAAAAAATAGCAGCCATTTTCTGCCTCATTTACATTATATAGTGGAAGTGCGGGAGCGTAAAGGACAAATTATAGTGCATCTTGTTAAAAATTTAATTAATCAAAAATTTGAAAATCGCTCTTGTATACAATAAACAACTGGTATATAATGTTAGCAGTAATAGACACACACTTATGAAAGGGGTTTTATAACCATGGCATTTATTGACAAAATTAAGGAAAGAGCAAAAACTGACAAAAAAACCATCGTTCTTCCAGAGTCAATGGACAAGAGAACATACGAGGCAGCTGAGAAAATTCTGAAAGAGGGTATCGCAAATCTGATCATCATCGGTACTCCGGAGGAGATTGAGAAAAACGGCAAAGGCTTCGACATTTCCGGTGCCACCATCGTTGACCCGTACAATGATCCGAATAAGCAGAAATACATCGACAAGTTCGTTGAATTAAGAGGCAAAAAAGGTGTTACTCCGGAAGTCGCAAAAGAGCAGATGGAGAAAGACTATATGTACTATGCTTGCCTGATGTGCAAGTGCGGCGATGCTGACGGCGCTGTATCTGGTGCATGCCATTCTACCGGCAACACCATTCGTCCGGCTCTGCAGCTTCTGAAGACCAAACCGGGTATTAGCTCTGTATCTGGCTTCTTCCTGATGGAAGTTCCGGATTGCGAGTTTGGTGAGAACGGTCTGTTCGTATTCGCTGACTGTGCAGTAAACACTGACTTCGATTCCAACAAGCTGGCTGAGATCGCTGGTCTGTCCGCAGAGAGCTTCAAGATGCTGGTTGGCGCAGAGCCGAAGGTAGCTATGCTGTCCTATTCTTCTATGGGTTCCGCTAAACATGATGATGTTACCAAGGTAGCAGATGCAGTTAAGATTGCTCATGAGAAGTTCCCGGAACTGAAACTGGATGGCGAGCTTCAGCTTGATGCAGCACTGGTTCCGTCTGTAGGCGAGGCTAAGGCACCGGGCAGCTCCGTAGCTGGACATGCTAACACCTTAGTATTCCCGTCCCTGGAAGCAGGAAACATTGGTTACAAACTGGTTCAGAGACTTGCAAAAGCAGGCGCTTATGGTCCGGTTCTTCAGGGTCTGTCCATGCCGGTAAACGATCTGTCCAGAGGATGCTTCGCAGACGATATCGTAGGCGTAGTAGCTATCACAGCTGTACAGGCTCAGCAGGCATAATTAATACCAATTGGAATCAAATGGATGGAGAACTGGCACCGCGTCAGAGAATCTTAAATCCGTTTAATTAAGAATTAAAAGTGATAATTACAGTTCAGCCCGGTATTCATACATAATCCTGCAGTTCACAACAGGGCAGTGCAGACGTTTTTGCAGATGCTTCCGTGTGAACCGCATATAGAGAATACCTGCGGCTGAATTGTGATGTTATAAAGAAAGGAATCTATTACCATGAATATTTTAGTTATTAACTGCGGAAGTTCTTCCTTAAAGTATCAGTTAATCAACTCTGAGACAGAGGGCGTTCTGGCTAAGGGTCTTTGCGAGAGAATCGGCATCGACGGTATGCTGACTTACCAGCCGGAGGGCGGCGAAAAAGAGAAATCTGAGATCGCTATGCCGACCCATACAGAGGCTATCAACGCAGTTCTGGCAGCCCTGACTAACGAGAAGAGCGGCGTTATCAAGAGCCTGTCTGAGGTAGGTGCAGTTGGACATCGTGTCGTACACGGCGGCGAGAAATTTACTTCTTCCTGCTTAATCAACGACGAGTCCATGAAAGCGATCGAAGAGTGCAACGATCTGGCACCGCTTCACAACCCGGCAAACCTGATCGGTATCCGTGCCTGCCAGGAACTTATGCCAGGCGTACCGATGGTAGCTGTATTTGATACCGCTTTTCATCAGACCATGCCGGATGTTGCTTACACCTACGGTATTCCGTATGAATACTATGAGAAATACAAAGTTAGACGTTACGGCTTCCATGGTACTTCCCACAGCTACGTATCTAAGAGAACCGCTGAGATCGTGGGAAAACCGTATGATCAGATGAAGATCATCGTTTGCCATCTGGGTAACGGCGCCAGCATCTCCGCTGTAAACTGCGGCAAATCTGTAGACACCAGCATGGGTCTGACTCCACTGGAAGGTCTGGTTATGGGTACACGTTCTGGTGACCTCGATCCGGCTATCATCGATTTCGTAGGTAAAAAAGAAGGTCTGTCCCTGGATGAGATGAACGAAGTCCTGAATAAGAAATCCGGTATGCTCGGTATCTCCGGCGTATCCAGCGATGGTCGTGATCTGGAAGCAGCAGCTGAGACTGGCAACAAGAGAGCACAGCTGGCTCTGGACGTATTCGATTACCGCGTAATCAAATATATCGGTGCATACGCAGCAGCTATGAACGGTGTAGATGCTATCGCATTTACCGCTGGTATCGGCGAGAACAACATCAAGATGAGAAAAGATGTTTGCAGCAGCCTGACCTACTTAGGCGTTAAACTGGATGAGGAGAAGAACAACGTAAGAGGTGAGGAGAGAATTATCTCTGCTGACGACTCCAAGGTTCAGGTTCTCCTGGTTCCGACCAACGAAGAGCTGGCTATCGCTCGCGAGACTCTTGCACTGGTAAAATAATTAAATATGAATTAAAATTTGCAAAAATATGTAAAATTAATCATTGACAAACGCGTTCGACCTTTGTATAATATCAAAGTGCGTATTAGGAGATTAGTATGCTGATTCATTTATCGGAACTTTTTAACTGCGAGGGTAGAAAGAAAGTCTATACAGTCGAGACTGCGCTGGACTCTGTCGATTTTGACGGAGAGACGTTTCAGATTGAGAAGGCTGAGCCTTTTGAACTGGAACTGACGGCTAAGACACGGCATAAGTATACGATGAGTGGTCATGCGACGCTGACGGTGGGAGGTCACTGTGCGCGTTGTCTGGAGCCAGTATCTTTCGACTGCGAACTGGATTTTGGACGAGAGTTTGAGGTGCAGGATGGTCAGGAGGAGAGTTTAGATGATGAACCTTTATGAAGGGGTACAATCTGGATGTAGACCAGTTGGTTTGCAACGAACTGCTACTGAGCTTGCCTATGAAAGTCCTGTGCAGAGAAGACTGCAAGGGGATTTGCAATAGATGTGGTACAAATCTTAATCTTCGGACTTGTACCTGTGACACTAGGTCGCTCGATCCAAGGATGTCGGTTATCCAGGAGATATTCAATGAATTTAAGGAGGTGTAACCATGTCTATCTGTCCTAAGAACAAATCTTCCAAAGCAAGAAGAGACAGCCGCAGAGCTAACTGGAAAATGAGTGCTCCGAACTTAGTAAAGTGCAGCAAGTGCGGTGCTCTGATGATGCCTCACAGAGTGTGCAAAGCTTGCGGAAGCTACAACAAGAAAGAAATCGTTAAAGTAGAAGACTAAGCTACAAGTATTGAAAAATAAGGGGTTAAGCGATTTTTGCTTAACCCATTTTTCGTATTTTAGCCCATTTTTAGCCCATTTCAAGAGGGTGTTTAACAGGTGTTTTTGGGTAGATTTTAGCAACTATAACTTATGGCTTATAAAATGTGGTCAAAAACAGGAGAGATTATTAATTTGCAATAATCTCTCCATTTTTTATATTTCGTGAATATTATCAAATCTGTGATTTTTATTAGTAAAAATGTAAAAAATGGGGATAGAAGAGCATTAAGCTCAACTATCCCTATAAGAATGTTATTTAACAAAGTATTTTATGTACTGTTATTTGTTATTTAACTTTTACTAGCGAAAGTCATATATGTGCCTCCTGTAAATGAAAATATATTTCTAATTACAGGGGCCGCTCTCGCTACTTCTGAAAAAGATCAATAGCGAGAGCGGTCGCATATTTTGACATTTTTGTCAAGTATCAATTTAAAAATATGTTAGACTCCTATAGGGGATTTAACGCTAAAGCTTAACTTACTGACATTGGTTCATGGGTAGCACTTTTGGAACCGAAAGTGCCGTAAGAAAACGTGGTGGCAGCAGGAATTTGCCGTGTTTAAATGCGAAGCCACGGCAAATTCAGTTACTGGACACGTATGTGTGTACAGTAACTGAGATACTATGTAGATGGCGGTGTTGTATGCAAAAAGGTGTACAATACCGCTATTTTTTGTTAATATAGAGAAGAAGAAAAAAGAGGGATAATGTTTTATAAATATCACGTTAGGAGGTTTTACATATGAAAAAGGGAAAATATTTACTTTTGACCGTCACAGCCGCCGCGCTTCTGGCGGCGATCCCATTTCAGGCATTTGCGTCGAAGGATACGGAGGACCGCAGCCCGGTTGGCTCGATCGGCTTAAATGTTTCGTCCTCGATCCATGTCGGTGATGAGAGTTCAGATGTGGATGTTTCGCTCGATTTCGGTGACTGCGATATTTCCAATGTTGATGTGATCAATGAGCCGTCCGGCAAATGGGTGGACAAGGATAAGCCAAAGCTGGAGGTTACTCTGGAGGCGGACGATGATTATTATTTTAAATCCGGTTATGCGAAAAAGAATGTAACCCTGAGCGGTGACAGTGCGACGGTTACTTCTATCAAGCGCAAGGGCGATGAGGAACTCCGGGTCGTGATCACCCTGAAAGCTTTAAAAGGAACCTCCAGTGATTACAGCCTGGATGTTGATGAGGCAGAGTGGGATCAGATGGATGGCGTTGCAGAGTGGAACGGCAGTGAGGATGCGAAATACTATGAGCTGCGCGTTTACCGGGATGAGAAATTTTTAAGTACGGTAAAACCGGGAAAAGAAACGAAATACAATCTTGGACGTTATCTTACGCAGGCGGGAACCTACACGTTTGATGTGCGCGCGGTTTACAGCGATTCACGGCACGGCGAATGGCAGACATCGGATTCCTTCACAATCACGGCGGAGCAGGCGCAGGAAATTCAGAAGACGCTTGTCTTCAAGGAAGCAGGCAGCGGTCCGGCAGCCGGTGCGTGGGAACAGGATGCGCTTGGCTATAAATACCGCAATTCCGATGGAAGCTATGTGACCAATAACTGGCAGCAGATCGGCGGTGTGTGGTATTTCTTCGATGAAAATGCATATTGCAAGACGAATACCTGGGTGTTCTGGAATGGAAAATGGTATTATCTGGATGTAAACGGTGCGATGTTAGTTAATACGACGACGCCGGACGGCAAGCAGGTCGGGGAAGACGGGGCGCTTCTGTAAAATGTTTAAGAAACAATTTTGATGAAAATCCGTCAGGGAAGATGGAGACAGAATTGTAAAATAGATGTGAGAAGAGGCAGATTGCACGGAATATGCGGTCAGTCTCTTTTACATTTAAAAGCAGAGAAAAATAAAGAGAATATTTGCAAACAGAACGATGGGTAGAATGAAAACACATACATGAAAAGAGTGCTGAAGAACAAGCTGACAGTTATTTCTGATGAAATAAAAAAAATAACAAAAAGTATACTTGCATATTGTGAAATAAGTAGTAAGATAGAGGTGGTATCTCATGACTGCCTATTTTTTAACAATCTAGGGGAAGAGGCGGTCTGAGAAGAGACTGCAAGGGGTTCTAAGCCAGTATGGAGGATGGCAGAAAAAGGACTGACAAAGGAGGGGCACAAAGATGGCAGCACAAATTTTGGCTGTGATTATTTTTATTGTAATGTTTGGACTTATCATCTGGGATCACATTGAGAGGCATATCGTATCGCTCGGATGCGGGCTTCTGACGCTGGTGCTGGTGTTTGGCGTCTGTATGCACAGTGAGGCGGCAGCGGCGGAGACACTGAGCCTGCACAGCTTCATGGTTCCGAACTTCTGGTTTCAGACCGAGGCGGCGGCAGAGTCCTCGAGCGGCATCAACTGGGCGACGATTCTTTTTATTGCCGGTATGATGCTGATGGTGGAGGGCATGGAGCGCGCGGGATTTTTCCGGTGGCTGTGCCTGACAATCGCCAAGGCGGTACATTATAAGACGATCCCGATTTTTATTTCATTTATGCTGATGTCGGCGTTTCTGGCGATGTTTATCGACAGTATTACCGTTATTCTTTTTTTGGCAGCGGTCACGGTAGAGCTGGCGCATCTTCTGCATTTTGATCCGATTCCGATGATCATTTCAGAGATCTTCTGTTCGAATCTGGGCGGCTCTGCGACGATGTGCGGCGATCCGCCGAATATCATCATCGGAACCTCGCTCGGATATTCATTTAAAGATTTTATTTTAAATACAGGTATGATGGCGGGTGTTTCGCTGATTTTTATCGTACTGTTTTTCTATTTTTCCTTTAGGAAAGAATTAAAGGCGAGTGAAAAGCATGACGAAGCGGTTACATATCCATCCCCACAGGAGGCGATCGCGGATCGGAAACGGTTTGCGGTCAGCGTGGTGATCTTTGCGGCGGCGATCGTGATGCTGGTGACGCATGCACAGACGGGACTGACAGTTGCGACGATCGGCGTATTTATCGGTGCTTTTTCACTGCTGGCATCCGGCGGTGAGGCGCTCAGCATGATTAAGAAGCTTGACTATAAGACGCTGCTATTCTTCATTGGTCTTTTTGTCGTGGTCGGCGGCATGGAGCAGACGGGCGTCCTAAATTCTTTAGCAGGGATCATTGACGCAGTCAGTGGAAATAATGTAAAATGGGTAGTAGCGATTGTGCTGTGGCTGTCGGCGCTTGCGAGTGCATTTGTGGACAATATCCCATTTGCGGCAACGATGATCCCGGTTATCCGGAGTCTGGCGCAGGCAGGCGGCATGGATCTCTCGGTTCTGGCGTGGGCGCTTTCGATGGGTACGGATATTGGCGGCTGCGGAACTCCGATCGGAGCCTCGGCAAACGTAGTTGGTATCTCAGTGGCAGCGAAAAACGGACATTTTATCGGCTGGGGGAAATATTGCCGGTATGCAGCTCCGGCGACGGTGCTGGTAATCCTGATTTCCATGGTTTGTATATATGTGAGATACTTTTAAGGGGGCTTTTATATGGAGGAGAGGAAAAACAGAGTGATCATCTCGGTCAGCAGACAGTTTGGCAGCGGTGGACACAAGATAGCGGAAGCGCTGGCAGAGCATTTTGAACTTCCGATTTATGATCATAGGATGCTGGACAGTATTGCCAAGGAAAAGGGTGTGGATCCTCGTGTGCTGGAAAAATACGACGAGAAGCCGCTAAACCGTTTTCTGGCGCGCAATGTCAGCGGATTTTCAAGCTCTCTGGAGAACAATCTGGCGCAGATGCAGTTCAGTTACCTGAAAGACAAGGCCGATTCAGGGGAATCGTTTGTGGTAGTTGGACGGTGTGCGGAGACGGTTTTAAAGGAATATGACGGACTGATCACGATCTTTGTGCTGGGCGATGAGGAAACACGGGTGAAGAGAATTGAGCAGCTGCACGGACTTTCAGAGGACGAGGCGAAACGTCTGGTAAAGACGAAGGACTGGCGGCGGAAATCCTACCACAACTGTTACAGCCGCGGACGCTGGGGAGATTCCAGAAATTATGACCTTTCGATCAACAGCAGCCGGCTGGGAATTGAGGGAACGACGAAGATGCTGGAGGAGTATGTGCAGGCGCGGATGGACGCGATGCAGAAATAAAATAATAGAGATATCGAAGGAAAAGAGAAAGGGGAACGTGTGCATAGGCGGCGCACGTCCCCCTTTCCCTTTTTCTGCCGAGGTGTTATACTGTTACTGTTCCCAGGTGGGCACTTTTGGAACCGAAAGTGCCGTAAGAAAACGTGGTGGCAGTAGGAATTTGCCGTATTTAAATGCGAAGCCACGGCAAATTCCGTTACTGGGCACGTATGCGTGAACAGAAACGTTATACTAAAAAATATGGAATTAGATAGAAAAATCGTATTTGCTATCTGTTCGATCTTGTTTTATAGTATATAAGATATTTAATAGGAGTTTGATGATATATGACAGAGTTAAAAAAAAGAAAAAAAGACCGGT
Organism: Clostridium sp. AF22-10; assembly: GCF_003478725.1. Classification (NCBI taxonomy): domain Bacteria; kingdom Bacillati; phylum Bacillota; class Clostridia; order Eubacteriales; family Clostridiaceae; genus Clostridium; species Clostridium sp. AF22-10. Next base: position 239,765 of record NZ_QUFZ01000002.1, on the reverse strand, counting down.
CTCGTTCTGGAGGGCGGCGGGATGCGCGGTATTTACACAGCGGGCGTCCTGGATGTGTTTTTGGATCATGATATTTCATTTGACGGCGTGATCGGCGTCTCGGCGGGGGCAGTGCATGGGGCTTCGTTTGTGTCGGGGCAGAAGGAGCGGAGCATCCGCTATTATAAAAAATACTGCAATGACAAGCGTTTTATGAGCTTTAAAAACTGGCTGCGGACGGGAAATCTGGTGGACGAGCAGTTCTGCTTCCATGATATACCGGAACGGCTGGATCCGTATGATTACGAGGCATTTGACCGGGGAAATACACGGTTTTATGTTGCATGCAGCAATGTGGAGACAGGGAAAGCAGAGTATCTGGAGATTAAAGATATGTTCAAAGATGTCGAATATTTCCGTGCGACGGCATCCCTTCCGTATGTGTCCCATATGGTCGAGGTTGGTGGAATGAAGCTTTTGGACGGCGGCTGCACGGACAGCATTCCGTTGCGTGCCTTCGCTAAGATGGGGTATAAAAAATGCGTCGTTGTGCTGACCCGTCCGGCGGGCTACCGCAAGAAACCGGGCAATTTCTGGCTGCCGGAGGCGGCATATCACAAATATCCGGCGTTCGTGAGGGCGCTTCGCAGCCGCTATTATTTCTATAATAAGACGGTGGAATGGATCGATCGCCTCGAACAAGAGGGAAAAATTTTTGTTATCCGTCCGAGCGTGGCGCTTCCAATCGGCAGAACCGAACATAGTGTTGAAAAATTGCAGGAGACGTATGATATCGGCAGGAAGGATGCTGCCAATCAGATGCATGCAATGGAAAATTGGTTCAAATCTTATTGATTTATAGATTGATCTCTAGTATAGTAAAGATTGATGTAATGTGGCTGTGGACAATAAAAAGCGGGACAGCTGCAGCGTGACGATGAAAGAGCGATTCGTTCGGACCACATATGCCGCAGTGGCGGAAGACAGGTTTGGTATGTGTATCGTTATAAATTATAGAAGGAGAACACGCAATGGTTAAGATAGCAGTAGATGCCATGGGGGGCGACAACGCACCGGGTGAGATCGTGGCAGGTGCCGTGATGGCAGCCCAGTCGAGGGAAGATATTCAGATTTTCCTGATCGGCAAGGAAGAAGTCGTATCAGAAGAATTAAAAAAGCATACATATAAGAAAGAACAGATCGAGGTTGTCAATGCGACTGAGGTCATCGAGACGGAGGAACCGCCGGTCAATGCGATCCGCACGAAGAAAGATTCGTCCATCGTGGTCGGCATGAATATGGTCCGCAGGGGTGAGGCGGATGCATTCTGTTCCGCGGGCAGCTCCGGCGCGATTCTGGTCGGCGGACAGGTGATCGTTGGCAGAATCAAGGGCGTTGAACGTCCGCCACTGGCTCCATTGATTCCGACAGAAAAGGGCGTGTCCCTGCTGATCGACTGCGGCGCCAATGTCGATGCAAGACCGTCCCATCTGGTACAGTTTGCAAAGATGGGATCCATCTACATGGAACACGTGGTTGGAATCAAGAATCCGCGTGTGGCGATCGTCAACATCGGTGCGGAGGAAGAGAAGGGCAATGCGCTGGTGAAAGAGACATTCCCGCTCTTAAAAGAATGTAAGGACATCAATTTCATCGGCAGCATCGAGGCACGCGAGATTCCGCACGGCGGCGCGGATGTCATTGTTTCCGAGGCATTTGTCGGAAATGTCATCCTGAAACTCTATGAAGGTGTCGGTGCAACCCTGATTTCCATGGTAAAACAGGGCATGATGACGAGCCTGCGCTCAAAGATCGGCGCATTGCTTGTAAAACCGGCGTTGAAGACGACGCTCAAAGCATTCGATGCGAGCCAGTACGGCGGCGCACCACTTCTGGGATTGAAGGGGCTGGTTGTCAAGACGCACGGAAATTCCAAGCGCATCGAGGTGTGCAATTCGATTCTTCAGTGTGTGACCTTTAAAGAGCAGGCGATTAATGAAAAGATCAAGGAAAGTCTGTGAAACTTTCGTGAAATTATAAAATGTAGCGAAAAAACGATATGTTTTTAATCAATCTAGAATTCTAAATATTTTAAAATAAGTTCATAGAAAGGAAGAAAATTATGGAATTTGAAAAATTACAGAACATTATCGCGGAGGTACTGAATGTTGAAGCAGATGAAATTACGTTAAATACGACGTTTGTGGATGATCTGGGCGCAGATTCGCTGGATATTTTTCAGATTATCATGGGAATCGAGGAGGCGTTTGATATCGAAATTCCGACTGAGGAGGCAGAAAAGATTGTATCTGTGGGCGACGCAGTAGAGCAGATCAAGAACGCACTGAACTAATTCAATGTTTGTTAAAAAGTTATAGAGAAGTCTGTCAGGCAAAGGGGCTGGGCGGGCTGCCGAAGGGCAGGATCGCGACAGCTCCTTTCCAAAAAGAACGGATGTTTGACTCTGGCTCACAGACACAAATAGCAATGATTGCCGGAATCAGTCAGCAGCAGGACAGGCTGGAAAGAGAGAAATATATGGAGTATACATTAAATAAATTGGAAAAACGGATTGGCTATTCGTTTCAGGACAAGAAGCTTCTGGAACACGCGATGATACACAGTTCGTATGCTAATGAGCACCATCTTGGAAAACTGGGATGCAACGAGCGTCTTGAATTTTTAGGCGACGCGGTGCTGGAAGTGGTATCGAGTGATTTCCTGTTTCGCACGTTTCCGGAGATGCCGGAGGGCGATATGACAAAGACACGTGCGAGTCTGGTCTGCGAGCCGACGCTTGCATTCTGCGCACAGGAGATCGATCTGGGTGGATTTTTGCTGCTTGGAAAAGGCGAGGATGCGACCGGCGGACGGGGGCGCGATTCGGTGGTGTCGGATGCGATGGAGGCACTGATCGGTGCGATTTATCTGGACGGTGGTTTTGCTAATGCAAAAGAGTTTATTCATCGATTTATTCTCAACGATATGGAACACAAAAAGCTCTTTTATGATAGCAAGACTATCTTGCAGGAGATTGTGCAGGGACATACGGACGAGACACTTACATACGTTCTTCTGAAAGAAGAAGGACCGGATCACAACAAGAGCTTCGAAGTGTCCGCGATGCTGGACGGTCAGGAGATCGGGCGCGGCATCGGACGGACGAAAAAATCAGCGGAACAGCGTGCGGCGTACCGTGGGATTCTCACTATCAGAAAACCGCAGGAGTAGGTATGTATTTAAAGAGTATTGAAATACAGGGTTTTAAGTCATTTGCCAATAAAATTCTGTTTGAGTTCCACAACGGAATCACGGGCATCGTCGGGCCAAACGGCAGCGGCAAGAGCAATGTCGCCGATGCAGTGCGCTGGGTGCTCGGTGAGCAGAGAAGCAGGCAGCTGCGCGGCGGCACGATGCAGGACGTTATTTTTGCTGGTACGGAGCTTCGAAAACCGCAGGGATTTGCCTACGTGGCGATCACACTGGATAATGCCGATCACAAACTTCCGATTGAGTACGACGAAGTCACGGTTTCAAGACGTCTTTACCGTTCTGGTGAGAGTGAATATAAGATTAATGGAACGAGCTGCCGTCTAAAAGATATCAACGAGCTCTTTTACGATACGGGTATCGGTAAAGAGGGATATTCCATCATCGGACAGGGGCAGATTGATCAGATTTTAAGCGGGCGGCCGGAGGAACGGCGCGAGCTGTTTGATGAGGCGGCTGGAATCGTGAAATTCAAGCGGCGCAAGGCGATCGCACAGAAGAAGCTGGAAGATGAAAAACAGAATCTGATCCGCGTGACGGATATTTTGTCCGAGCTGGAAAAACAGGTAGGGCCGTTGGAACGGCAGTCGGAGGAGGCGAAGGAGTATCTGCGTCTGCGGGAAGAGCTGCGCTGCCTGGACGCCAACCTGTTTTTGGCAGAATCGGAGGAATTGAAGCGCCAGATCCGGGAAGTGGAGCAGAAGGAGATGATTCTGACCGGCGATCAGGAGAGTGTGCGGGCGGAATCGGAGACACTGAAATCGCAGTACGAATTGCTCGGAACCGAGCTGGATGCGCTGGATGCGGCGATTGCCGCGGATCGTGAGGCGTGCAGCCGGGAAGACCTGGAACGCCAGGAGAAGACCGGACGGATCGGAGTTCTCAGAGAACAGATCCGGACGGAGCAGATGAACGAAGAACATATCCGCAGCCGGATGGCGTCGATCGACGGCGAAATGCATCAGAAAGAGGAAGAACAGGCGGGATATGAGTCTGAAAAACAGGCATTAAATGCATCGGTGCAGACGATCGAAGCAAAACAGCAGGAAGCGGAGGTAGCAGTCCGTTCGATGGACGAGGCGGTCAGCCGGACGGAAACCTTGATCGAGACGGCAAAAGCCGAGATCATGGACGCTCTGAACCAGAAAGCGGAACTTGCCGCCCGCCGTCAGCGCTATGAGACGATGCTGGAGCAGGCGGACGTGCGCCGGGCGGAAGTGACGCAGAAGCTTTTGAAATTCAAGAGCGATGAGTCGGTTCAGGAAGAGCAGAAAAAAGAAGAAGAAGCCAAATTAGGGAAGGTGCGGGAATGTCTGGAAGCGTTTTCGGCGCAGGAAAAAGAGCTGCAGGAGCAGACGCGCACGGAGGAAGAACAGGAACGCCGCCTGAACCAGAAACTTTCGAGCCTTCAGCAGGATTACCACACGAACCGGACAAAGCTGGAATCGATGCGGAATCTGGCGGAGCGCTACGAGGGCTACGGCGGCAGTATCCGCCGCGTGATGGAAGTCAGGGACCGTGTTCCGGGCATTCATGGCGTTGTGGCGGATTTGATCAGCACGACGAAGAAATATGAGACGGCGATCGAGACGGCGCTTGGCGGCAGCATCCAGAACATTGTGACGGATTCCGAGGAGACGGCGAAACGCCTGATTGAACATCTGAAAAAGAACCGGTATGGCCGTGCGACGTTTCTGCCGCTGACCAGCATGGAACGCCGCCAGAGTTTTGGACAGCCGGGGGCGCTGAAAGAAATGGGGGTTCTTGGACTGGCAAGCGAACTGGTCTCTGCGGATGAGAAATACAGCGGGCTGGTGTCCTATTTGCTGGGACGCGTGGTCGTGGTGGATCAGATCGATCATGCGATTGCGCTGGCAAAGAAATACCGGTATTCTCTCCGGATCGTGACGCTGGACGGCGAGCTTTTAAGCCCTGGCGGTTCGATGACCGGTGGTGCATTCAAGAACAGCAGCAATCTGCTGGGACGCCGCCGTGAGATCGAAGAACTGGAAGCTGCCTGCAAAAAGGCATTGGAACAGGTGGAAGCGGTACAGAAGGAGCTGGCAGAGACGGGACGCAGGTTGACGGAAGCGAAGAGAACACTGGCATCCGTCCAGGAGAGGCGCCAGCAGATGCAGATCCAGCAGAATACGTTGGAACTGACGATCTGCCAGTTAGAGGCGAGACGGCAGGAGATTGCAGATTCCTCGCAGGATCTGTCTTCAGAAAATCAGGAACTCGAACTGCAGGTAGGCGATCTGCGCGGGGCGCTGCGGGAGCTGCAGACCGAAGAGACGAAGCTTGAAACGCTAAGCAATGAGAAGAACCAGTACGTGGAAGAGCAGCAGACGGGTCTTGAGACGGCGAAAAAGCAGCGTGGGGAAGCGGCGGCAGCCCTTTCAGAGATACAGCTTGGGCATTCCCAGGCGGAGCAGAAGGGCGCGTTTATCGAGGAAAATCTGCGCCGTGTATTGCAGGAGCAGGAACGTCTCCGGGCAGAGAAAGAGAAACTTTCCGGCGGTCACGCGGACAGCAGCGAGACGATCGCTGCCAGAGAGCGCGAGATTGCAGCGCTGGAAGCCGAGATACAGGCGTCCGGGGACAAGCGGACGCAGATGGAACTGGTAATCCAGAACAAGCAGCGTGAGAAGGAAGAAAAGGCGGGGCGGCAGAAAACTTTCTTTGATAAAAAGGAAGAGCTGAACGAACGTCTCCAGCTTTTAGACCGAGAGAACTTCCGTCTCCAGAATCAGAGAGAACGCCTGAATGAGCGCCTGGAGTCGCAGGTCGATTATATGTGGAGTGAGTATGAGCTCACGTATTCGCGTGCGGAAGAGCTGCGGAAGGAAGCGTTGACCTCGATTCCGGAAATGAAGCGGTCGATCAATGAGAAGAAGATGGAGATCCGCGCTCTTGGGAATGTCAATGTCAACGCCATCGAGGACTACAAAGAGATATCTGGCCGCTACGAGTTTATGAAAAACCAGCATGAAGATCTGGTAGCGGCACAGGCGGCGCTTGAAAAAATTATCGAGGAGCTGGATGAAGGAATGCGGCGTCAGTTCCGGGAAAAATTTGGCGAGATTCGCCGCGAATTTGATAAAGTATTTAAGGAATTATTCGGAGGCGGAACAGGTACGCTGGAGCTGTCGCAGGAGGAAGATATCCTGGAGGCAGGCATCCAGATCATTTCACAGCCGCCGGGCAAAAAGCTACAGAATATGATGCAGCTCTCCGGTGGGGAGAAAGCATTGACGGCGATCGCACTGCTTTTTGCAATTCAGAACTTAAAACCGTCGCCATTCTGCCTGCTTGATGAGATTGAGGCGGCACTCGACGATTCCAACGTAGACCGGTTTGCCGGGTACCTGCATAAGCTGACGCGCTACACGCAGTTTATCGTCATCACCCACCGAAGAGGCACGATGGTGTCGGCAGACCGCCTGTACGGTATCACGATGCAGGAAAAAGGTGTGTCCACGCTGGTATCGGTCAGCCTGATCGAGGCGCAGATGGAGCGGGAAGAGGAAAAAGCAGAATTATAATTGCAAAAAAGAGTTCAGAAATAGAAAAGGAGGCGCAGCCATGGGAGATAAGAAAAAGGGTTTTTTCAGCCGTCTGGTAGAAGGGCTGACGAAAACGAGAGATTCCATTGTAAGCGGAATTGATTCCGTATTCAGCGGTTTTTCCGCGATCGATGATGATTTCTATGAGGAGATCGAAGAGACGCTTATCATGGGCGATCTAGGTATCCAGACGACGATGGCGATCGTCGAGGATCTCCGGAAAAAGGTAAAAGAAAACCACATCAAGGATCCGGCAGAGTGCAAGGATCTTCTGATTGCCAGCATCAAGGAACAGATGGATCTGGGCGAAAATGCCTACGAATTTGAAAACCGCAAGTCGGTTGTGCTGGTGATCGGCGTCAACGGCGTCGGGAAGACGACCTCGGTCGGCAAGCTGGCGGGTCAGTTAAAGGATCAGGGCAAGAAGGTCATTCTGGCGGCGGCGGATACATTCCGTGCGGCAGCGATTGAGCAGCTGACGGAGTGGGCAGGACGCGCGGGCGTTGAGCTGATCGCCCAGCAGGAAGGTTCTGATCCGGCAGCTGTTATCTACGATGCGATCGCGGCGGCAAAATCAAGAAATGCCGATGTGCTGATCTGCGACACGGCAGGTCGTCTGCACAACAAGAAAAACCTGATGGAAGAGTTAAAGAAGATCAACCGGATCATCGACAAAGAATATCCGGACGCCTACCGTGAGACATTGGTTGTCCTTGACGGAACGACCGGTCAGAACGCGCTTGCACAGGCAAAACAGTTTATGGAGGTGGCAGATATCACCGGCATCATCCTGACGAAGCTGGATGGCACGGCAAAGGGCGGTATCGCGGTTGCGATTCAGTCCGAGCTTGGTATTCCGGTTAAATACGTCGGAATCGGCGAGAAGATCGACGATTTACAGAAATTCGATGCGAATGATTTCGTCAATGCACTGTTTAAGAGAAATGAAGCATTGACAGAGAATGAATAAAGCTCTAAAAATAGCTGAGCATGCCACGGCTGAAACTGGTTTGGCGGAGAACAAATCTGCTTAAGCCGTAGATTCAGATAAACAGGACACACCCGGCAGACTGTCTGGTCAGAGAACCGACAAAAGCAGGGCGCATTCTGAGAAATACGGATAAATGGAGGAAAGACAATGAGTGAGACAATAAAGGAAGAGACAGCAGAGGCAGTACAGGCTGAGCCACAGGGACTGACACTGGAGAAATTCGAAGAAGCAACTGAGGTTGTCAGCAAGGTTATTTCCGAGACAAAACTGGTTTACAGTGAATATTTTTCGAATTTGACCGGCAATAAAGTATATTTAAAGCCGGAAAATATGCAGTATACAGGTGCTTACAAGGTAAGAGGTGCATTTTATAAGATCAGCACCCTAAGCGATGAGGAGAAACAGCGCGGTCTGATCACCGCATCGGCTGGAAACCATGCACAGGGCGTTGCATACGCGGCAAAACTGGCTGGCTGCAAGGCAACGGTTGTTATGCCGACGACCACGCCGCTCATGAAGGTAAACCGTACCAGAAGCTATGGCGCAGAGGTGGTTCTTCACGGCGATGTATTCGATGAGGCGCTGGCATATGCAAATGAGCTGGCAGCGGAGCACGGATATACCTTTATCCATCCGTTCAACGATCTGGACGTAGCCACCGGTCAGGGAACCATCGCGATGGAGATCATCAAAGAGCTTCCGACCGTTGATTATATTCTGGTTCCGATTGGCGGCGGCGGACTCTGTACCGGTGTTGCAACGCTGGCAAAACTGCTGAATCCGAAGATCAAAGTGATCGGTGTAGAACCGGCAGGCGCAAACTGTATGCAGGAATCCCTGAAAGAAGGAAAAGTAGTGACTCTCCCGAGCGTCAACACAATCGCGGATGGTACTGCCGTTAAACGCCCGGGCGATCTGCTGTTCCCGTACATCCAGATCAATGTGGATGATATCATCACCATCGAGGATTCCGAGCTGATCGTGGCATTCCTTGATATGGTAGAAAACCACAAGATGATCGTTGAGAACTCCGGTCTTCTGACTGTGGCTGCTCTGAAACACCTGAATGTGAAGAAGAAAAAAGTCGTATCCATCCTGAGCGGCGGCAACATGGACGTGATCACAATGGCATCCATCGTACAGCATGGTCTGATCCAGAGAGACCGCGTATTTACCGTATCGGTACTGCTGCCGGATAAGCCAGGCGAACTTGCAAAAGTCGCAACCCTGATGGCAGAAGAACAGGGCAATGTCATCAAATTGGAGCATAACCAGTTTGTCAGCATCAACCGCAACGCAGCAGTGGAGCTGCGGATCACCGTTGAGGCGTTTGGTACGGATCACAAGAATAGGATAGTGGAAGCGCTCAAGGAGGCAGGCTACCGTCCGAAGCTGGTAAAATCCAAAAATATCTATGATGTCTAAGGTGGAAATGAAAAGCAGTGTAGATAGAGCAGACAGGGGAGAATTGAAATGAAGCGGGAGAAATATGAGCCGGTGTTAAAAAATATTTCCTATTTTATAAAATGGGTGGAAGGCGCGATTGTGATTGGAATTGTGAGCGGCTGCATCGGCACGGCATTTGGAAAATGCGTCCTATGGGTGTCGGCATTCTTTCAGAGCCACCCGTGGATGGTCTTTCTGCTGCCGCTCAGCGGTCTTCTGGTTCTGGGCGTTTACCATGTGCTGGGAGAGGATAATAACCGGGGCACAAATATGGTGATTGAATCGATCTATTCGAACACAGAGATCAGTTTTGCGACTGCCCCGGCAGTCTTTGCAGGAACGCTTCTGACGCATTTGGGCGGCGGTTCTGCCGGACGCGAGGGCGCGGCGCTGCAGATGGGAGGAAGCATCGGAACCCAGATCGGAAAATGGCTGAAATTTGATGAGAAAGATAAGAAGATTGCGGTCATGTGCGGCATGAGCGGTGTATTTGCCGCCTTGTTTGGCACACCGATGGCGGCGGCGATCTTTTCAATGGAGGTTATCAGCATCGGCGTTATGTACTATGCAGCGCTGGTTCCGTGTGTCTTTTCTGCCTTTACGGCGGCGGCGCTGGCGAGGTTCTGGGGACTGATGCCGGAGCAGTTTGCGATTGGTGCGGTTCCGACGTGGAGTATTGAAACAGCGATCGTGGCTGTCGGTCTGGCGGCTGGCTGCGCGCTGGTGTCGGAGCTTTTCTGCATCACGCTTCACACAACGGAACATCTCTACAAAAAATATCTTCCATCGCCGGTCTGGCGGATTCTATCCGGCGCGGCGATTGTGATTGTTTTGACGCTTCTGACCGGTTCGACCCGCTACAACGGAAGCGGCGTCTCCCTGATTGAAAAATGTTTCGAAGGCGAGGGACTTCCATGGGATTTCCTGATGAAAATTCTCTTTACGACGGTTACGCTGGAGGCAGGCTTCAAGGGAGGCGAGATCGTGCCGACCCTGACGATCGGCGCGGCGTTTGGCAGTTTCTTTGCATTTCTCTTTGGACAGCCAGTCGGTCTTATGACCGCCTGCGGTATGCTGGGACTCTTCGTGGGAGTCACAAACTGCCCGATCTCAACGCTTCTGCTGGGCTTTGAGCTTTTTGGCTATGAGGCGATGCCGTTTTTCGTGCTGGTGATTGCAGTCAGCTTTAGTTTCTCTGGTTATTACAGCCTGTATGCGAGTCAGAAATTTATCTACTCGAAGACGAGGACGGAGTTTATTAACCGGAAGACGAATAAATAGGTGGAAAATGCTCACCATAATTTTGATTTTTTACTTTTGAATACCACAAAAAGGGTTCCAATTTATCTTTGGAACCCTAAAATGTCATGCTTTAAAGAAATTCATGAATCTACGTGCTCTATCATGATTTATTCATGAAAATCCTGCGGTTTCTCATCACGGAAATCGAGCAGGGCGCGCGGTGCAACCTGCAGAACACCTGCAATATCAAAGAGACTCTCTAAGGAAAGACTCGTTTTCATGTTCGGTGCCTCGATGTTAGATATATGAGTCCGGCTTAAATCGGTCGCCTCTGCTAAAGCCATCTGGCTCATGCCGCGGAGTTTGCGGTAATAAGCGATGTTGAGACCTATCTGACGGTAATATTTTTCATAACGGTTTGTCTGCTGCTTGTTAATTTGTTTTTGATCGATTGCTGTCATATTTTTCAAGTGCCTCCCCGATCCGAAAGAATCATGCGTTATTGTTATTTCAGAGATAATAAATAATTACAACTGATATAACTATTGTAGCTGGAAATTGATTTTTATCAAACAATATAATGATTCAAATTTGCAATGTTATAAAATGCATATCCAATAAAATAATGCACATACATGGATTGCACCTAGGAAGGTTGTTAAATAATGCACAGAAAAAGATTGCAGAGGATAAGTGCAGATAAATAATGAGAAGCTGGGGGCAGAATGAGAGCGGCGGGAAAAGGTGAAATAGAAAAAGAAGTAAAACGGGCACTAAAATTTGGAAAAAAATGAAAAACAGGGCGAAGAATCCGTATACAGAAAGGCGTTTGGGGAAAATGATGAAAGGATGCACAGGATTTACGAAAATTCTATCGCACATTCGGATTTTTTGTGGTAGAATATCTTTGATAAGGTGACGCGGCTTTTTACGGTCATCACAGATAAAATGTACATCAGAACGTACATATAGACAGGGAGAACCGAATTATGGAATTAAAGCGGGTATTACTGAAGCTGAGCGGAGAAGCGCTGGCAGGCGACAAGAAAACCGGGTTTGATGAAGCAACGGTCAAGGAAGTAGCCAGACAGGTTAAGACGGCGGTCGATGACGGAATCGAAGTAGGTATCGTGATCGGCGGCGGAAACTTCTGGAGAGGCCGCCAGAGCAATGCAATCGATCGGACCAAGGCGGATCAGATCGGAATGCTGGCAACGGTCATGAACTGTATTTACGTGTCGGAGATCTTCCGGAGCGAGGGTATGATGACACAGATTCTGACACCATTTGAGTGCGGTTCCATGACGAAGCTGTTTTCAAAGGACAGAGCCAATAAATATTTCTCAAAGGGTATGGTCGTATTTTTTGCAGGTGGTACAGGCCATCCGTATTTCTCAACTGATACCGGCGTAGCGCTGCGTGCGATTGAGATGGATGCAGACTGCATTCTTCTGGCCAAGGCGATCGACGGCGTCTATGACAGCGATCCGAAGATCAACCCGGATGCAAAGAAGTATGATACGATCACGATTCAGGAGGTGATCGATAAGCAGCTGGCGGTCGTAGACCTCACAGCTTCCATCATGTGTATGGAAAATCACGTTCCGATGGCAGTATTCAGCCTGAATGAAAAAGACGGAATTGTAAATGCAATGCGCGGAAAAATTAACGGTACAGTGGTTACCGCATAACTAGGAGGATTTTATGCAGGAGAGATTAAAAGTTTACGAAGAGAAGATGAATAAGTCCTATGACGCACTGCTGAATGAGTATACATCCATTCGTGCTGGACGTGCGAACCCGCATGTACTGGACAAAATCAAAGTAGATTACTACGGCGCACCGACCCCGTTACAGCAGGTGGCAAATATCTCTGTACCGGAGCCGCGTATGATTCTGATCCAGCCGTGGGAGAAGAAGCTCATTAAGGACATCGAGAAAGCGATCCTGACTTCCGATCTGGGTATCAACCCGAACAACGATGGAAGTGCAGTACGCCTGATTTTCCCGGAGCTTACTGAGGAACGCCGTAAAGATCTGGCAAAGGATGTTAAGAAAAAGGGCGAGGGCGCGAAGGTTGCAGTCCGCAATATCCGCCGTGATGCAAACGACCTGTTAAAGAAGCTGGAAAAAGGCGGCGAGATCACCGAGGATGAGCTGGCAGATGGCGAGGATCAGATCCAGAAGCTGACTGACAAGATGATCGCAAAGGTTGATAAAGCAGTAGAAGAAAAAACAGCTGAGATCATGACTGTATAAAAATACAATAGAGTTTAAATGTAAAAATCAGGCTGCCTCAAGCAGGGCTGGCCGGCATTGCAGATGCGGATGGCCGGCTGGTCCTGTTTTCTGGCTATTAAGGGAATATTATGGAGGAAAACTGGATGGAAAGGGACATCGAAAACCTGGTAATTCCGCAGCATGTCGCCCTCATTCTGGATGGCAACGGCAGATGGGCGAAGAAGAGAGGTCTTCCGAGAACCGTAGGTCATAAACAGGGGTGTGTGACGGTTGAACAGACGGTTGAGGATGCAGCGAGACTGGGAATCCGTTATCTGACGGTATATGGTTTTTCAACGGAAAACTGGAAGCGTTCTGCTGAAGAAGTAGGGGCGCTGATGCAGCTCTTCCGTTTTTATCTGAAACGGCTTTTAAAGATTGCCAAGAAAAATAATGTAAGAGTCAAAATGATCGGCGACCGCACGCGCTTTGACAGCGATATCATCGAGGGCATCAACCGCCTGGAAGACGAGACGGCGGCAAACACGGGCATGACCTTTGTGATCGCAGTCAACTACGGCGGCAGAGATGAGATCACGCGCGCGGTGCGCCATATGATGATGGACTGTCAGGACGGAAAGCTGGTGCCGGAGAACGTGACAGAGCAGACCGTTGCGTCCTATTTAGATACGGCGGGCATCCCGGACCCGGATCTTCTGATCCGCACCAGCGGCGAGATCCGCCTGTCCAATTATCTGCTGTGGCAGCTTGCCTACAGTGAGATTTATATCACGGACTGCCTGTGGCCGGATTTCAACCGCGACGAGCTTATAAAGGCAATTGAGCAGTTCAATCAAAGAGACAGACGCTTTGGCGGAGTCAAGGCATAAGGAGGAGTTGCCATGTTCAGAACGAGGCTGATAAGCGGGATTGTGCTTGTAGCACTCGCGATTTTACTGGTTACAAAGGGCGGTGTCCTTCTGTACTGTGTGACCGCCGCGATCTCCCTGATCGGTATGTTTGAGCTTTACCGGGTTATGGGGATTGAGAAAAAAGCGCCGGGCATCGCCGGGTATCTGGCGTGTCTGGGATATTATGGGCTGGTGTGGTTTGAAGGGCAGCATTATGTGACGCTGCTTGCGATTGCAGCCCTGATGGTGCTGATGAGCATTTACGTGTTCACGTTTCCGAAATATGGGACCGAGCAGATTACAGTAGCATTTTTCGGCATTTTTTATCTGGGAATTATGCTTTCCTACCTGTATCAGGTGCGGGCAATGGCGGATGGAAAATACCTTGTCTGGCTGATCTTTTTAAGCTCCTGGGGCTGTGACACCTGCGCATACTGCGCGGGAATGCTCCTTGGAAAACACCGTCTGGCACCGGTTTTAAGCCCGAAAAAATCGATCGAGGGCGCCGTCGGCGGTGTGGTCGGATCGGCTCTGTTAGGCTGCATTTATGCATATTTCTTCGGTGTGAAGATGGACGAGGTCAGCAATCCGATGGTGGCATGCGCGGTGGCGTGTGCGATTGCGGCGGTCATTTCCCAGATCGGGGATCTGGCGGCGTCGGCGATCAAGCGGAACCACAATGTCAAGGATTACGGAAACCTGATTCCGGGACACGGCGGCGTGCTGGATCGGTTCGACAGCATGATTTTTACGGCACCGGCGATTTATTTTGCACTGACGTTTTTACGATAAAACGAAAGTATGTATGAAAATACAGAAACAGGAGAATAAGAAATGAAAAAAATTGCGATACTTGGATCAACCGGATCGATCGGAACACAGACATTGGAAGTGGTCCGGGCGAATAAAGATATAGAAGTAACGGCTCTGGCGGCTGGAAGCAATATTGATCTTCTGGAGAAACAGATCCGGGAGTTTTCTCCGAAGATCGCGGCGGTCTGGAACGAGGAAAAAGCAAAAGAACTGAAAGACCGTGTGCGGGATCTGGATATCCGTGTTGAGAGCGGCATGGATGGACTTCTCGCAGTGGCGACAGAACTGAGTGCGGAGATTGTGGTGACAGCGGTGGTCGGCATGATCGGCATCCGCCCGACAATCGCGGCGATGAATGCCGGAAAGGATATTGCACTTGCAAACAAAGAAACTCTGGTGACGGCGGGGCATATCATTATGCCGTTGGCAAAAGAGAAACATGTCCGCATTTTGCCGGTGGACAGCGAGCACAGCGCGATTTTCCAGAGCTTGAACGGCGAGACGGGAAATAAGATCCACAAGATTCTCCTGACAGCGTCCGGCGGACCATTCCGCGGATGGACGAGAGAGCAGATGAAGGGTGTGCAGGTTGAAGATGCGCTGAAACATCCGAACTGGACGATGGGACGCAAGATCACGATCGACAGTTCCACGATGGTAAACAAAGGTCTGGAAGTTATGGAGGCGAGATGGCTTTTTGGCGTGGAGATGGATCAGGTGCAGGTGGTTGTGCAGCCGCAGAGTGTGATTCATTCAATGGTAGAATACGAGGACGGCGCGGTAATAGCGCAGCTTGGCACGCCGGATATGAAGCTTCCGATCCAATATGCGCTGTATTATCCGGAACGCCGCTTCCTGGCGGGCGACCGGCTGGATTTTGCAAAGCTGGCACAGATTACCTTTGAAGCGCCGGATTTTGAAAATTTCCACGGGCTTTCCCTGGCATACAAAGCCGGACGGCGCGGTGGCACGCTTCCGACCGTCTTCAACGCGGCAAATGAGCGGGCAGTCCAGAAATTCCTCGATCGCGAGATCGGATATCTGACCATCACTGATATGATTGAGGCGGCGATGGAACACCATACCGTGAAAGAGAATCCGACGGTTGAAGAGATTCTGGCAGCAGAACAGGAAACCTATGATTTTATAGAGAGCAGGTGGTAGATTGGTAAGTTTGCTGGCGGCGCTGATTGTATTCAGCCTGATCGTGCTGTTTCATGAATTTGGACATTTTTTATTGGCAAAACGGGGCGGAATCTGCGTCGTTGAGTTTTCACTCGGCATGGGACCGAGACTCTTCAGTTTTGTGAAAGGCGGGACGCGGTACTCGCTGAAACTGCTTCCGTTTGGCGGTTCTTGTATGATGCTGGGGGAAGATGAAGGGTATGATGCGCCGGATGAGGCGGAAAAAGGAAGTTCCTGCGATCAGAACCAGAGTCTGACAGATGGAAAAACGGAACGGATCCTGCTGCCTCCGGGCGCCTCCGGGACTTATTTTAATGCAGTTTCTGCCTGGACACGTTTTAAAGTCGTGGTGGCAGGACCCGTATTCAACTTCATTCTGGCGTGGTTTTGCGCCTTTTTCGTAATCAGCTGTGTGGGCTTTGACCCGGCATCGGTTGTCAGTGTCGAGGACGGCTATCCGGCACAGGAGGCGGGGCTGCAGGCGGGCGATACGATCGAGCGCTTAAATGGCACACGCACCTATCTGTACCGCGACGTGCAGACCTATCTGCAGTTCCATCCGGGAAAGAGTGTCACGGTGGAGTATGTGCGGGATGGGAAATCCCACACGACGCAGATGGTTCCGCGTTATTCCGAGGAGGCGGGACGCTATCTTATTGGAATCAGCGGCGGCGTTTACCAGAAACCGGCGTCTGTGATTCAGACAGCGCAGTATAGCTTCTGCGAAGTGCGCTACTGGATCCGTGTGACATTCAGCAGCCTTGGCATGATTCTGAAGCGGCAGGTCAGCTCGAACGATATCGCAGGTCCGGTGCGGATTGTGTCAATGATCGGCACGACGGTCAAGGAAAGCCAGAGCTACGGACTTATGATTGTGCTTGTCAATCTGGCAAATATGTGTATTCTGCTCAGCGCCAATCTGGGTGTCATGAACCTGCTTCCAATCCCGGCGCTGGACGGCGGACGGCTCGTCTTTATCATTCTGGAGATGCTGCGCGGCAAGCCGGTTGATCCGGAAAAAGAGGGCATGGTTCATATGGCGGGCATGGCGGCATTGATGACGCTGATGCTGTTTGTGTTGTTTAATGATATTAGAAATTTATTGTAATAATTCATGTAACTGTTCAGTAGGTCTGCGCATTTACTGCGCTGACCGTACGAAAACATGGGTCAGCAGGCAAAAATCCCATTGCCGTAGGCAATTTTTGATGGATTTTTGCGCGTGACTGTGAAGGTACTGAACAGTTACTAATTCATTTAATTCAAAGGCATGAAAGATTCGCTCGAAAAAGACCGGAAATTTCATGTCGGAGAAGAAAGGTTTGGGAGGAACGATATGGGATACCGGGACGAGACGAAAGTGGTGCAGATTGGAAAACGTCAGATCGGCGGCGGCAATCCGATTCTGATCCAGTCGATGTGTAATACGAAAACAGAGGATGTGGAGGCGACCGTCGAGCAGATTCTGGCGCTGGAGCACGCGGGCTGCGATATTATCCGTGTGGCAGTGCCGACAATGGAGGCGGCTGCTGCCCTGACGGAGATTAAACGCCAGATACATATTCCATTGGTGGCGGATATTCATTTTGACTATCGTCTCGCGATCGCGGCGATCGAGTGCGGCGCGGACAAAATCCGTATCAATCCGGGAAATATCGGTTCCAGAGAGCGGATCCAGGCGGTGGTTGACAAGGCAAAAGAGTATGGCGTGCCGATTCGTGTCGGCGTCAACAGCGGTTCTTTGGAAAAGCCATTGGTAGAGAAATATGGCGGCGTGACAGCGGAAGGACTCGTTGAGAGTGCGCTGGATAAGGTTGCCTGATTGAGCAGATGGGTTATGATAATCTGGTCATCAGCATCAAATCTTCGGATGTTATGATGTGTGTAAAAGCACATGAACTAATTGCAAAAAAGACTCATTATCCGCTGCATGTCGGTATCACAGAGGCGGGAACTGTGATTGCGGGCAATATCAAGTCAGCGGTCGGTCTGGGACTGATTTTGAGTCAGGGAATCGGT
Source organism: Clostridium sp. AF22-10 (assembly GCF_003478725.1). NCBI lineage: Bacteria > Bacillati > Bacillota > Clostridia > Eubacteriales > Clostridiaceae > Clostridium > Clostridium sp. AF22-10. The sequence goes on along the minus strand of NZ_QUFZ01000002.1, from coordinate 222,123 downwards.
GATACGATCCGCGTGTCCCTGACAGGCAGCCCGCTGGAGGAGATCAAGTCGGCAAAGCTGATTTTGAAGACGCTGGGACTTCGTCGGGGTGGCGTGGAAGTTGTTTCATGTCCGACCTGCGGACGCACGCAGATCGACCTCATCGGTCTGGCAAACCAGGTGGAGACGCTGGTACAGGGATATCCGCTGGATATCAAGGTTGCCGTCATGGGCTGCGTGGTCAACGGACCGGGCGAGGCGAAGGAAGCCGATCTCGGTGTAGCCGGCGGTATCGGCGAAGGACTTCTGATACGAAAGGGCGAGATTGTGAAAAAACTGCCGGAGAGTGAACTTTTACCGGCGCTCAAAGCGGAGCTTGACCGGATGGTGGAAGAGAAAAAAGCAAAGGAATGATAGAATGAAAACATTTCTGGAGGTATTTCCAGATTTACATATTGCGGAAAATGTGCGGGGACTGCTTGAAATGGTCGGGATCGAGAAGATCTCGACGAACCGTGACCGGAGCGTGATCCGCGTCTACATCGACAGCCCGCGCCTGATGCACAAGCAGAGTATCTACGATCTGGAAAAAGGCATCAAGGAGCAGTTGTTTCCGGGCAAACGGGTGACGATCAAGATTTTGGAGAAATACCATCTGTCCAGCCAGTACACGCCGGAAAAACTCATGAATGTGTACCGGGACAGTATTTTGATGGAGCTGAAAAATTACAGTATCCTTCTTTATAATATGTTCCGTAAGGCGGAGATGGATTTTGAAGAAGAAGGATACCTGAGCTGTCGCTGGAGGACACGATGATCGTGCGCGATAAGGCACAGGAACTGGTGCGGATTCTGGAGAAAATCTTCACCGAGCGCTGCAATGTGCCAATGGTTGTGAAGACTTCCTACCGTCCGGTTGAGAAGAAGAATACTGAGCCGGAGATCATCTACATGAAGCCGCAGGCGGCAGGCGAGAGTGGCTCGGCAGGCGGAAGCGGCGCGGCTGCCGGGGCAGCAGGTGCCAATGAGGCGTATATGGAACCGTCGGGGGCAGAACCTGCCTCTGGCGGTGTCGATCTGCCATTTGACGAGGGAAAGACTGTTTTAAAACCGGTTGGTAAGCTGAAAGCCGGAGGGAATCCGGCAGGAGGCAGAAACCAGGCAGGCAGCGCAAATGCTGGATCTAGCAAGGGCGGCGAGTACCGCCGTTCGGGCTATATGAAGAAATCCGACAATCCGGATGTGCTGTTTGGGCGCGATTTCGATGAGGAGGCGAGCCCGATCGAGGAGCTGGAAGGCGAGGTTGGGCAGGTTGTCATCCGCGGAAAGATCCTGACCTGCGAGCTAAGGGAGCTTCGCAGCGGCAACACATTGTTTATGTTTTCGGTAACGGATTTTACAGATACAATCGGCGTCAAGATCTTTGCACGGGAAGATACGCTGGATGATTTGAAGATGGCGACCAAGGCGGGACAGTTTGTCCGCATCAAGGGTGTTGCCAACATTGATAAATTTGACGGCGAGCTGACGATCGGTTCGGTTTCCGGCATCAAGAAATGCGAAGATTTCACCAGCAAGCGGATGGACAACAGTCCGGTCAAGCGCGTGGAGCTTCACTGTCACACAAAGATGAGCGATATGGACGGTGTTTCCGAGGTCAAGGATATCATCAAACGTGCCAAACAGTGGGGCATGGACGCGATCGCTGTCACCGACCACGGCTGTGTGCAGGCATTTCCGGATGCGAACCATGCGGTCGATAAGGGCGAAAACTTCAAGATCCTCTATGGTGTTGAGGGCTATCTCGTCGATGATATGAAGGAGCTGGCGGAGAATGAGAAAGGACAGACGTTAGACCACACCTGCGTTGTATTCGATATCGAGACGACCGGTTTCAGCCCGATCAAGAACCGCATCATCGAGATCGGCGCGGTGCGTGTGACGGATGGAAAGATTGTGGACAAATTCAGCACATTTGTCAACCCGGAAGTGCCAATCCCCTATGACATTGAACAGCTGACAAGCATCAACGACGGCATGGTAATCAGCGCGCCGACGATCGAAGAGGTTCTGCCGGAGTTTCTGGCATTCTGCGAGGGTGCGGTCATGGTCGCGCACAACGCGTCGTTTGATATCAGTTTCATCAAAGAAAATGCGAGACGGCAGGGACTCACATTCCAGCCGACCGTTCTCGATACGGTTTCGCTGGCGCGTGTCCTGCTGCCGACCTGAACCGCTTCAAGCTCGACACGGTAGCGAAAGAGCTTAAAATTTCCCTCGAAAACCATCACCGGGCGGTCGATGATGCGGGGGCGACGGCAGAGATTTTTGTCAAGTTCATCGAGATGTTAAAGGCTCGTGATATCGAAAACCTGACGCAGCTCAACGAACTCAGCAAAATGACACCGGAAATGATCCGGAAGATGCCGACCTACCATATTATTATTTTGGCGAAGAATGATGTCGGGCGAATCAACCTGTACCGGCTGATTTCCCAGTCAAACCTGACGTATTTTGCAAAACGTCCGCGGATTCCAAAGAGTCTGCTGGCGAGCCACCGCGAGGGGCTGATTCTTGGATCGGCGTGCGAGGCGGGCGAGCTGTTTCAGGCGATTCTGCGCGGGGTTCCGGAGGAGGAACTGGGAAAAATAGCGAATTTCTACGATTATCTGGAAGTGCAGCCGCTTGGAAACAACGCATTTATGCTGCGGGATGAGAAAAGTTCGGTCAACACCTGGGAGGATCTGCAGGATCTGAACCGCAAAGTGATTGAACTTGGCGAACAGTGGAACAAGCTGGTCTGCGCGACCTGCGACGTACATTTTCTCGATCCGGAGGATGAGGTCTACCGCCGTATCATCATGGCGAGCAAGGGCTTTAAGGATGCAGACGATCAGGCACCACTGTATCTGCGGACCACCGAGGAAATGCTGGGGGAATTTGAATATTTAGGCAGCGATAAGGCGGAGGAGATCGTTATCACAAACACGCGCAAGATCGCGGCGATGTGTGAGCGCATTTCCCCGGTACGCCCGGACAAGTGTCCGCCAGTTATTCCGAATTCGGATGATACGCTGCGTACCATCTGCTACAACCACGCGCATGATATGTACGGCGATAAGCTGCCGAAGGTGGTAGTCGATCGGTTGGAGCGTGAACTTCACTCGATCATTTCCAATGGATTCGCCGTTATGTATATCATCGCGCAGAAGCTGGTTTGGAAGTCGAATGAGGATGGATATCTGGTTGGTTCGCGAGGATCCGTTGGTTCCTCGCTGGCGGCGACGATGTCTGGTATCACGGAGGTAAATCCGCTGAGCCCGCATTATTACTGCCCGAACTGCCATTATTACGATTTTGATTCCGAAGACGTAAAGAAGTTTTCGGGTATGGCGGGCTGCGATATGCCGGATAAGATATGTCCAAAGTGCGGAAAACCGTTGAAAAAAGACGGGTTCGACATCCCGTTTGAGACGTTCCTGGGATTCAAGGGCGATAAGGAGCCGGATATAGACTTAAACTTCTCCGGCGAGTACCAGAGCCGGGCGCACAGCTATACGGAGGTCATCTTCGGAAAAGGACAGACCTTCCGTGCGGGGACGATCGGTACGTTGGCGGATAAGACAGCGTATGGTTTTGTGGCGCATTATTATGAGGATAAAGGAATCCGTAAGCGCCGGTGCGAGATTGAGCGCATCGTGTCCGGCTGCGTCGGCGTGCGGCGTACCACCGGACAGCATCCGGGCGGTATCATCGTACTGCCCCTCGGAGAGGAGATTGACACGTTTACACCGGTGCAGCACCCGGCGGACGATATGACGACACGCACCGTCACGACGCATTTCGATTACCACTCCATCGACCACAACTTGTTGAAACTCGATATTCTCGGACACGATGATCCGACCATGATTCGTATGCTGCAGGATTTGACGGGACTCGACCCGGTTAAGGATATTCCACTGGATTCGAAGGAGGTCATGAGTCTCTTCCAGAACACGGAGGCGCTCGGTGTCACGCCGGAGGATCTCGGCGGCTGTAAGCTCGGGGCGCTTGGCATTCCGGAGTTTGGTACAGACTTCGCGATGCAGATGTTGATCGATGCCAAACCGAAATATTTTTCGGATTTGGTGCGGATTTCCGGTCTGTCCCACGGTACGGATGTATGGTTAGGAAACGCGAAAGACCTTATCCTGAGCGGACAGGCGACGATTCAGACGGCGATCTGTTGTCGAGACGATATTATGATTTATCTGATTCAGAAAGGACTCGAAGAGGGACTCTCCTTCACTATCATGGAGTCTGTCCGAAAAGGAAAAGGACTGAAACCGGAGTGGATTGAGGAGATGAAAGCTCACGATGTGCCGCAGTGGTATATCGATTCCTGCCTGAAAATCAAGTATATGTTCCCGAAAGCGCACGCGGCGGCTTACGTTATGATGGCGTGGCGTGTGGCGTACTGTAAGGTATTTTACCCGCTGGCGTACTATGCGGCATATTTCAGCATCCGTGCGAGTGGATTTACCTACAAGCTGATGTGCCAGGGGCGCGATAAGCTGGAGTACCATCTGGCGGAGTACAAGAGCCGGTCGGATTCTCTTTCCAAGAAAGAGCAGGACACGCTGCGCGATATGCGTATCGTACAGGAAATGTACGCGCGCGGATTTGAGTTCATGCCCATCGATATTTACCGGGCAAAAGCCCGCAATTTCCAGATCATAGACGGAAAGCTGATGCCATCGTTAAGCAGTATCGACGGACTCGGCGAGAAAGCGGCAGACGCGATTGTTTTTGCGGCGGAGGACGGAAAGTTCTTGTCGAAAGAGGACTTTATCAACCGTACCAAGGTTACGAAGACGGTGTGCGATCTGATGGCAGAGCTGGGAATTCTGACGGGGCTGCCGGAGAGCAATCAGCTTTCGCTGTTTGATATGGTGATGTAAAAGAGCCGTACTAAAAAATGGGCTCAATTACTATATAATTATTTAAAAATAAACATATGAAGGAGAAGAAAAATGAAACGTTCAATGGAAACAACGTGCATCCAGGGCGGATGGCAGCCGAAAAATGGCGAGCCGAGAATTCTGCCGATCTACCAGAGCACGACCTTTAAGTATTCAACCAGTGAGCAGATGGGAAGACTCTTTGATCTGGAAGAAAACGGATATTTTTATACCCGTCTGGCAAACCCGACCAATGATGCAGTCGCAGATAAGATCCGTGAGCTGGAGGGCGGCGCGGCAGCAATGCTGACATCCTCCGGACAGGCGGCAAACTTTTATGCGGTATTTAATATCTGCGGCGCGGGCGATCATCTGGTCTGCTCGGCAACCGTATACGGCGGCACATCAAACCTGTTTGTCGTTACGATGAAAAAAATGGGCGTCGATGTTACGTTAGTTGACCCGGATGCGCCGGAAGAGGAGATCGAGAAGGCGATCCGCCCGAACACAAAGTGTATATTCGGTGAGTCGATTGCAAACCCGGCTCTGGTAGTGCTGGATCTGGAAAAATTTGCCCGGATTGCACACAGAAATGGTATTCCATTTATTGTAGATAATACGTTTGCAACTCCGATCAACTGCCGTCCGTTCGAGTGGGGCGCAGATATTGTAACGCATTCTACTACAAAATATATGGATGGACATGCGATGACCGTCGGCGGCTGCATCGTGGACAGTGGCAACTTTGACTGGGAGGCACATGCAGATAAATTCCCGGGTCTGACGACGCCGGATGAGTCTTACCACGGCATTATTTACACGAAGAAATTCGGTAAGGCGGCTTATATCACCAAGGCAACCGCACAGGTAATGCGTGATCTCGGTTCCATCCCGTCCCCGCAGAATTCCTTCTTATTGAATATCGGTCTGGAGACACTGCATCTGCGTGTGCCGCGCCACTGTGAGAATGCACAGAAGGTCGCCGAGTATTTACAGAGCCGTGAAGATGTGGCCTGGGTGAATTATCCGGGACTTGAAAATGATAAATACCATGCACTGGCGCAGAAATATATGCCGAACGGTACATGCGGCGTTATTTCTTTCGGCTTAAAGGGCGGTCGTCAGGCAGCTGGCGAGTTCATGGATAAGCTGAAACTGGCAGCCATCGTAACCCATGTTGCCGATGCGAGAACCTGCGTTCTGCATCCGGCAAGCCATACTCACCGTCAGCTCTCCGATGAGCAGCTCAGGGAGGCAGGCGTTGATCCAAGCCTGATCCGTTTGAGTGTCGGAATTGAGAATGTGGATGATATCATCGAGGATATCCGTCAGGCGCTGGAGGACTAAAATGCCAAGAATGGCGATATAACAGCTTTATGCCGGGTATCCGTGAGATGTTTCAATGCGGTTGTTAAAATGAGCGCTTACAACGACAGGTCAGTCGGGATGACACATAAATCTGTGTTAGTCTCTGGCTGACCTCTTGTTTTATTTGCAAAAATCTGTCATACTATGAGAGATGGCACTGTAGTTTTAAATGATATGGCAGATGCCCGATGAACAAGATAGAGAAATGGACTGGTAGAAAATGGAGAAAATACTTAAAAAATTGAAAAAACTGCTGCGTCTGATTTTCGGTCGTACCACGCTGGGAACGCTGTTTCTGCTGATACAGATTCTTGTGCTCTTTGCCGGGTTTGACTGGTTTAGAGAGTACCTGATCTATATGTATGGCGGATCTGCGATACTCAGTGCCCTGATATTGATCTATATTATCAGCGATGAAGGAAACAGCACGATCAAGCTGTCCTGGGTTGTGCCGATTCTGGTATTTCCAGTGTTTGGAACGCTGTTTTATCTGTTTTTGACGCTGCAGCCTGGCACGCACCGTATTAACCGGCGGATCGAGGAAGTTGGGACAAAACTGCGTCCGTACCTTTTACAGGATCCGGAGGTGCTGGCACACTATGAGAGCATCAGCGCCAGTGGCGGCAATCTCGTCCGCTATATGAACCAGTACGGACGTTTCCCGGCGTATGAAAATACGGGGGCACGTTATTTCCCGCTGGGAGATGATATGTTTCCAGTATTATTGGAAGAACTCAAAAAAGCGGAACATTTTATATTTATGGAATATTTTATCGTAGAACACGGAGTGATGTGGGATGCGATTTTACAGGTGTTAGAGACGAAGGCCGCCGAGGGCGTGGAAGTCCGATTTATGTATGACGGCATGGGAAATCTCTTCACGCTGCCGCACGGCTATGAGAAGGCGATGCAGGAGAAGGGGATTCAGTGCAAGATTTTTGCGCCGGTGCGTCCGGCTCTCTCGAGTTATCAGAATAACCGCGATCACCGGAAGATCTGCGTGATTGATGGTCATACTGCGTTTACCGGAGGCGTGAACCTGGCGGATGAGTATATCAACCAGCGGGTGCGCTTTGGACACTGGAAGGACACGGCAGTCCTGATCAAAGGAAAAGCCGTGGATAGTTTTACGATGATGTTTCTGCAGCTCTGGGATGTGACGGAGCGGGATGGCGAGGAGTACCGCCGATTTTTATGTCCGCCGGAATTTCATATGCCGGCGGGGATGGATTACGGCGGCTTTGTGATGCCGTATGCGGACAGCCCGCTCGACGGGGAAAATGTCGGCGAGTCGGTGTACCTCGATATTTTAGGGCGTTCACGCCGGTATGTGCACATCACGACTCCGTATCTGATTCTCGACGATACGACGCTGGCGGCGCTCAAGTTTGCGGCAAAACGCGGCGTGGAGGTCATTATTATCATGCCGCATATACCGGATAAGTTATATGCGTACCTGCTGGCTCGCAGCTATTACGCGGAGCTTCTGCGGGCTGGTGTCCAGATCTATGAATACACGCCGGGCTTTATCCATGCGAAGATGTTTACGAGCGACGATGAGAAGGCGGTGGTCGGAACGATCAACCTTGATTTCAGAAGCCTGTATCTGCATTTTGAGTGCGCGTCCTATTTCTTCCGCAATGCGGTTGTGATGGATGTGGAAGAAGATTTCCAGAAAACACTTGCAAAGAGCGAGCGGATCACTCTGGAAAGCTGCCGGAAGTATCCGTTTATCCGGCGGTTTGCGGGGAAGGCGCTGCGGATTCTGGCGCCGCTTATGTAGAACTTCAAAACGAGAGATATGGCATATTTATGTTTTCTTGAATGAAAAACAAGGATAAATAAGCAAAAAATGTGAGAGCAAATGACGAACAGGGAGAGATAAACGTATGGAATGGCACGATGGAAAACACCGCTGCCGCTGGGCGAATCCAAAGAATGAATTGTATATCCGTTACCACGACGAGGAGTGGGGAAAGCTGGTTCGGGATGATGCGAAGCTCTTTGAGATGCTGATCCTTGAATGCTTTCAGGCAGGGCTTTCGTGGGAGTGCATTCTCAATAAGCGGGAGGCATTCCGCGCCGCGTTCGATGAATTTGACCTGGACAAGGTGTGCGGTTACGACGAGGCGAAGGAGGAAGCACTCCGGACCGCCCCGGGAATTGTACATAACCGGCTGAAAATTCATGCCGCTGTCACGAATGCACGGATATTCCGGGAAATTCAGAATGAATATGGGAGTTTTGACGCGTATCTGACTCACTGGACAGGAGATGCGGTGATTCATGAGACAGGCAAGGTCAGCTCGCCGCTCTCAGATGCAGTGTCGGCAGATCTCAAAAAGCGTGGGATGAAGTTTGCCGGGACGGTGATTATTTATTCGTATCTGCAGGCGGTCGGGCGGATTGAGTCGCATGAGGATGGATGCTTTCTGGAATATAAGATGTAAAATAACAAGATGGCAGGTGCAGGAAAAAGGGCGTACCAGAAACATGTCGCAAGCGACCGCGCTTGGCGCGAGAATGTGCCAAGGCACATTCTTTTTCACGGGAGGACGGAGCGATGGATTCCGAGAATGCGAATAAGAGTAAGAAGAAAAAGACTTCAAACATAATACAGATCTGCATCGGCGTGCTGGCGGTTGTGCTGGCGGCACTGATTATCGTGATGATGGGAATTGTCTCCAGTATTCAGGGAACGGCGCGTGTGGTCAATTATGCGGGACTGGTGCGCGGAAAGACACAGCGTATCATTAAATTGGAAATTTCCGGTCAGCCGGAGGATGGTATGATTCAGGATATTGAGGCCTTCGTCGACGGTCTGCGAAATGGCAATGGCGAACTGGGGCTGGTGCGCCTTGATGACGGGGCGTTTCAGAGTAAGATGCAGGAGTTGGAGGAGTACTTTGCCGCGCTTCACTATGAAATCCTGCGTGTCCGAGAAGTCGGCTATGAGAATACAGAGATCATTGATAAGAGCGAGCGGTTCTTTGAAATCTGTGATGAGGCGACGGGACTGGCGGAGGCGTATTCCCAGAGGAAGGCATCCTCGCTGACGGTAATTGAAAAATATATCACGATTGATATTATTGTTCTGATGCTTCTGATTGGATATGAATTTATCAAGGCGGTGCGCTTTGCGGCGATGAACCGTGCGCTGCAGAAAAAGGTGTATTTGGACAAGGCGACCGGACTTCCCAATAAGAATAAATGCGAAGAATTGCTGGATGATCCGGAACCGGCGGCGGAGAATGTGGGAGTATGCAGTTTTGACCTGAATAATCTCCGCCGAATCAACAACAGCATGGGGCATGAGGCGGGGGATGCCTACATCAGGCGGTTCGCCGTCTGCCTGCGCGCGTCCATGCCTGCGGAACAGTTCGTAGGGCGGGACGGCGGCGATGAATTTATTGCCGTTACGCATGGTCTGGATGAGGAGGCCATGCGGGAATGCCTCACCCATGTGCGGGAGGCGATGACAGAGGAGTCAAAGGGATATCCGGATATGCCGCTCAGCTATGCGGTCGGGTATGCACTTGCCAGTGATTTTCCGGGCAGTACGATGCGGGAGCTTTTCAATTTTGCCGATAAAAATATGTATATCAACAAAAACCATGTAAAGCGCGAGGAAGCGGCAGCGGAAAAACGGCTGGATTTCCGCCTGCTCAAGCTTTTAAACCGGTTCGGGAGAAACTTTTCGGATTGTCTCTACTGCGACGCGCACATGGATACCTACCGGACACTCCGTGCCAGTGTTGATTTCTTCCTGGCGTCGGACGGAAGCTATTCCGGTGCGGCGGAGCAGATAGCAACGGAACGAGTGCCTCGTGCTGACCGCGCCTACATCCGCCAGAGTCTGCAGATTTCAAAGCTTTCCGGGAAGCTGCAGGCGGAGGGAGATCTACTTGAATTGCAGTATGACACTAACGATCAGGGACTCTACAGCCGCCTGACGCTGATCCCGGTAGATTGGGATGAGAAAGGAAAGCTGCATCATTTCCTGCTGGCATTTGAGACGATCCGGAAAAGTTCAGAAGGACGGGCAGATGCGAAGGAACAGCTGACGCTTTATTATGAACAGCTCAAACAGTCGATTCTGGAAAATGACAGCTATGTGGATGCACTCCTGGATCTGTCGGATATGATATATACAGTTAATTTGACAAAGGATCTTCTGGAGAAGGGTGTTGTTCTGAATGGAAAAGAAGAGAGATGCCGGGAGCTATTTATGGACTATCCGCTGCCGTGCTCTTACCGTGATTATTGCAGTGAATATATGAAGATGGTCACCCAGGAGACCTTGGGAAGCTATCGCATAGCAGATGATCCGGCTAAGCTTTTGAAGCGGTTTGAGGCAGGGGAGAAACATATTTCCGTGGAATACTGTATCCAGGAGGAGGATGGCACGATCTGCTGGGTACAGAAAACAGTTCTGATGACGCAGACGATCGTGTTTGATACGGAGCTTTCTTGTGAGATGCCGGTGGTTCATGCGATCATTCTTCTGCAGGATACGTCGCAGATGCACGCGCGGGATGAACAGGAGCACGCGCGCCTGCAGGCGGCATTTGATGAAATGCGGACGGCAAACCGGGCGAAAACAGATTTCTTAAGCCGCATGAGTCACGATATCCGGACACCGCTCAATGGCATTATCGGGCTTTTGAAAATCGATGAGGCACATTTTGATGATAAGGAGATGCTGATGGAAAATCACCGGAAAATGCAGGTGGCGGCGGGGCATCTGCTGTCCCTCATCAATGATGTGCTGCAGATGAGCAAGCTGGAAGAGGGAAAGATCATTCTGGCACATGATTATATTTCATTGGCAGAGATGACGCGCGATATCGTGAGCATCATCATCGAGCGCGCGGTAGATGCGGGCATTCAATGGGAGTATGATAAAAGAAAAGCGGAGATTCCGTATCCGTATATTTATGGAAGCCAGCTCCATCTGCGCCAGATTTTCCTGAATATTTATGGAAACTGCATCAAATACAATCGTCCGGGCGGAAAAATCAGTACCAGGGTGGAGGCGCAGGATGTACGGGACGGCTGGTGCGTCTATAGGTGGACGATCTCGGACACGGGAGTTGGCATGAGCCAGGAATTTCTGGATCACATCTTTGACCCGTTTGCACAGGAGAAAAATGATGCGCGTAGTGTTTACCAGGGAACTGGGCTTGGCATGACGATCGTCAAAGGGCTGATTGAACAGATGCACGGAAACATCGAGGTGACGAGTGAGGTCGGCATTGGAACGACGTTTGTGGTGGAAATTCCATTTGAGATTGCACCGCCGCCGGAGGAGTTCCCGGTTAAGGAAGCAGCGCCGTCAGGAGATATTCACGGTTTGAAGCTGCTTTTGGCGGAGGACAATGAGTTGAATGCAGAGATCGCGGAAACACTTCTGACCGATGCGGGTGCCCATGTCACGATTGTGAAGAACGGGAAGAAAGCAGTAGACTGCTTTGAGGCGGCACCTCCGGGGACGTTCGATGCGATTCTCATGGATGTGATGATGCCAGTGATGGATGGTCTGGCTGCGACACGCGCGATCCGGGCGATTCCGCGGGCGGATGCAAGGCAGATTCCGATTCTTGCCATGACGGCAAATGCCTTTGAAGAGGATGCCAGGCAGTGCTTGGCAGCTGGGATGAATGTGCATCTGGCAAAACCACTGCAGATGGATAAGGTGCTGGCGGCGCTCATGGAGTGCTGCGGCAAAAAGAGGGATCTATAAAGTTTGGAAAGGGCGAAAAGGAACGCAGGCGGTACAGGTATGAAAGCAATCTCTATTTACACGATTACCCGAAATCAGAATACGGAATACCTTCAAAAGCTGGAACGACAGCTTTCGGGGCGGGATGTGTTTCTGAAAATACGGGAATGGGAGCTGGACAGCATGAAAGCGCTTGTTTCGGAGTTGGAGAGACATATGCAGGCGGTGTACGCACTGCGTTTTTTCTATTCGTTTCAGATTCCGAGACTGGGGAAAGAGTTTGATCTGCTTCAGATCAAGGAAGAACAAATTTTAAACCTTGAATTAAAGAGCGGACAGGTGTCGGATGAGGCGATCCGCAAGCAGCTCATACAAAACCGGTATTATCTGGCGGCGCTGGGAAAGCCGATTCGTTCGTACACTTATATTAGCAGCCAGAACCGCCTGGTGCGTCTGACGAATCATGACCGCATTGTGGAGGCGGACTGGGAACAGCTCTGCTGGGATTTGCAACAGGAGAGTGCTGATTATCCAGGTAATATCGAAGACTTGTTTCAGGCGGAGCTGTACCTGATTTCGCCGCTCACAGAGCCGGGACGGTTCTTAAAGAAAGAATATTTCCTGACATACCAGCAGAGGGATATTGAACGCCAGATTTTAAAGAAAATCCGGGCAGACCGGACGGGATATTTCTGGTTTACCGGGCTTCCGGGGACGGGAAAAACGCTGCTTTTATATGATATTGCGATGAAACTCTCCGGGCGGCAGCGGGTGTGCATGATCCACTGCGGTGAAGCGGGAAAAGAGTGGAAGGTGCTGCATGAGCGGCTGCGGCGGGTGGAGTACCTGGCGGAGGATAGTGTTCAAACGGGAACGGAAATCAGGTTTGAAGCATACAGCGCGATCTTAGTAGATGAGGCACACCTTCTGTCGCCCAATACATTGGAAATTTTGCTGGAGATCGGCAAAACGCGTCCGATTATTTTTTCCAGTAACTGTGAGGATATGATTTCGCCGGAAGAATTGGAACTGGGTGCAATAAAGCTCTTGGGGGAGCAGCCGGGAATCCAGACATTCCACCTGACGAATCGGATCCGTGCGAATGCAGAACTTTCCTATTTTATACAAAATATGATGCACCTGCCGCACGGACGCGGAATGCGGCGCTATCCCCATGTCGCGGTGGTTTATGCCAACGATGAGTCAGAAGCAGCTAATTTGCTGAATGATTACATCCGTCAGGGATATGAGTGCCAGGAATCCGATTGGCAGGAAAAACTGGAAGAGCAATCCGATTCTGCCGTAGAAATACAATCTCGCCATACGCGAGAAGTCGATTGCATGGTGCATCGGCTGGATGGGCGCTATTATTATGATGAAATGGGATATCTGCGCTCGACGGAGCGCGATGTGAGGCATCTTTTTTATCAGCTCAGCGAGGCAAAAGAAGAGCTGGCGCTGGTGGTGATGGGAAATGAGAAGCTGTATGGAACGCTGCTGAACTTGTTTTAAGGTGTTTTGAAGGAAAAGTTTTATATAAAATGTTGGAATGTGTTCAAAAAGCATATTTCCAACATTTTTTGTCGTTCATTATGCTAAGGACAAGAAAAAAGCCTCAGGCAGACACCTGAGGCCAGTTAAACTCGATTTAGGCTCTTTCAACTAAACCGGATCTTAAGCAAGAAGTACATACATACATCTTCTGAGCTCCGCCATTAGTTTTAACCTTAACAGACTTAACGTTAGCTTTCCACATTTTGTTAGATCTTCTATGTGAATGACTCACTGCATTACCAAAATGAGCAGCTTTCTCGCAGATTGCACACTTAGCCATCGTAGCACCTCCTTAACCGATCATTGGACTTCCTATTAAAATCCATAACAAAGGTATAATAGCAGAAAATAGGAAAATATGCAAGTGAAAAACCAAAAAAAATAAAAAAAGTTTTCGACAGATGTCTATTTTCTATTTCCTTTTTAACGTGGGTGGTGTATAATATACGCGTAAGCCATGAGTCATGCGGATAAAAAAGGCTGAAAAACGGTGTTGTGCTTGCACATAAGCCGTATTTCAGACATTTTTATCCATAGGGCGAAGCCCGTGAGCGAGATGGAGCGAAGCGGAATCGAGCTGCATGACGGGGTAGAGAGACGCATATATTTCATCCCACGCGCCGACACAGGAGCCGCTCAGGCTCCGCATGTCCAGCCCGTAAAAAATCATGGCATAAAATTCGAATCAAACAAAAACAAGTAAAGAAACGGAGGCTGTCAATATGAAAGGACGCATCGACAATAAAATGGGTTCGATCCAGATCGATCCGGAAGTAATTGCAATGTACGCCGGAACGACAGCAGTAGAATGCTTCGGTATCGTTGGCATGGCGGCTGTCAGTATGAAAGATGGTCTGGTAAGACTGCTTAAAAGAGAAAGCCTGACACACGGCATCAACGTAGCCATCAAGGACAATGCACTCAGCATCGATTTCCACGTAATCGTGGCATACGGGGTCAGCATCTCTACCGTTGCGGACAACCTGATCGAGAGTGTAAAATATAAAGTAGAAGAGTTTACTGGCATGAAGGTTGAGAAAATCAGCATTTATGTTGAAGGCGTAAGAGTGATAGATTAAGGAGGAACAAACCCTGTGGGCATGAATTATATAGATGCCGGGATGTTAAAGAATGCATTTCTGGCTGGAGCAAAAGGCCTGGAGGCCAACAAGGAATGGATCAATGAGCTGAACGTATTTCCTGTTCCAGATGGAGATACCGGTACGAACATGACGATGACGATTCTGTCAGCCGCCAGAGAAGTGGCAGCCGTTGAAAATCCGACGATGGAGGCGTTAGCAAGAGCGATTTCCTCCGGTTCCCTGCGTGGCGCACGAGGCAATTCCGGCGTTATCCTTTCACAGCTCTTCCGCGGATTTACGAAAGAGATTAAGACGGTAGATGTCATTACGACGAGTGTTCTCTCAGACGCATTTAACCGTGCGACGGAGACAGCTTATAAGGCAGTTATGAAGCCGAAGGAAGGTACGATTCTGACTGTTGCCAAGGGAATGGCGGATAAAGCGGCAGAACTGGCACCGCAGACCGAGGACGTACTTGAATTTTCAGAGAAAGTATTGGAGTACGGCGAATATGTTTTAAGCCAGACACCGGAGATGCTTCCGGTTCTGAAAGAGGCAGGTGTAGTGGATTCTGGCGGACAGGGTCTGATTCAGGTTATCAAGGGCTGTATTGAGGGCTTAAAAGGAAAAGTCGTGGATATCGACGCGGCAGTTACTCCGTCTGTATCGGGAAATGGAGCGGCAAAAACAGCAACAGGCGCCGGAAGCACGCAGGCAGCGGATATCCGTTTTGGTTATTGTACGGAATTTATTATCAATGCAGAAAAACCGGCGGATGAGACGACAGAGCAGGAACTGAAAGATTATCTGAGCACGATCGGCGACTCCCTGGTAGTTGTGGCAGATGATGATATTGTCAAGATTCACGTTCATACAAACGATCCAGGTCTGGCGATTCAGAAGGCACTGACCTACGGTTCCCTGTCCCGCATCAAGATTGACAATATGCGCGAGGAACATCAGGAGAAACTGATCAAAGATTCCGAACGTCTGGCGGCACAGCAGAAGGCAGAAGAAGAAGCCAAAGAGAAGAAGGAAGAACCACGCAAGAAATATGGATTTATCGCCGTATCGGTCGGAGAAGGTCTTTCTGAGATTTTCAAGGGTATCGGCGCTGACTATATCATCGAGGGGGGACAAACGATGAATCCGAGTACGGAGGATATGCTGGAAGCAATCGAAAAAGTCCATGCCGAGACAGTTTACATTCTGCCGAACAATAAAAATATTATTCTGGCGGCAGAGCAGGCAAAGAGCCTGTCAGAAGATACCAAGGTATATGTAGTTCCGTCCAAGACGGTTCCGCAGGGTATCACGGCGCTGATTAATTTTGCTCCGGATCTGACGGTGGAAGAAAATATGGAACAGATGACCGAGGAGATGAGCCACGTTAAGACCGGTCAGATTACCTACGCAGTCCGCAATACATCGATCGATGGTATGGAGATCGCAGAGGGCGATATCATGGGGATCGGCGACAGCGGCATGCTGGCAGTTGGCAAGAATATCGAGGAGACCGCGATGGAGTCACTTCGTAAGATGGTAGATGATGAGTCTGAGCTTGTGACGATCTATTATGGTGAGGATGTCACGGAAGAGGACGCAGAGGCATTCTGTGAGAAAGCCCGCAAAGAATTTACATCCTGCGAATTTGAATGCCAGAATGGCGGGCAGCCGATTTACTATTATATGATTTCGGTAGAGTAGATTTAGGTCGTTTAAAGTGATTGAAATGCGTTAAATGAATCTGCACTATTGGCTGAGAAAATGCAGATAACGAGAAAATGAATTTTCTATGTGATGGCGCAGATAAAACATTTGACGTATAAAACAAAATAATTCATAAGTATGAAATGAGGCAGGTCAGGGGAGAGATCCCTGCGTCCTGCCTCTCTTTCATTCCAATGTATTCCCGGATTTTTTGTCCGGTAACTGTCCGCGTGGCTGATTTTCCGGAGAATATTCTGAAAAGCAGGAGGAGATAAATGGAACAGCAGAATATAACCGCTGTCAAGGGCATCGGTGAAAAGACGGCAAAGCTATTTCAAAAAATAGGCGTGGAAACGGTGGAAGAACTGCTTCATTATTATCCGCGTGCTTATGATGAGTTTAAGGAACCGCAGCCGATCGCGGAACTGAAGGAAGATACGATCGCGGCAGTCGGCGGAATCCTGGCAAAAACGGCGGATGTGGTGCGGTATGGAGCGCGCCTGCAGGTTACGACGGCTGGATTGCGGGATAGCGGAGGCACACTGGCGCTGGCATGGTACAATATGCTATCTGCGCGGGACGCTCAAGGCGGGGGAACGCTTTATTTTCCGTGGCCGTGTGGTAAAAAAACGGGGAAGACTTACGATGGAGCAGCCGGAGATCTACCGCCCGGAACAGTATGCGAAAGTCGTGTCGTCTATGCAGCCGGTTTACGGACAGACGAAGGGACTTGGCAATAAGACGATCGCAAAGGCAGTCACGGAAGCCCTCACGATGCGCCAGATGGAACGGGAATATCTGCCGGCTGGTCTGCGGGAAAAGTACGGATTGGCGGAAATCAACTATGCGCTGGAGCACATCCATTTTCCGGCAAACCGGGAAGAACTGATGTTTTCCCGGAAACGTCTTGTGTTTGATGAATTTTTCATGTTCCTGATGTCAGTGCGCCTGCTCAAAGACAAAAAAGAAGATAAAAAGAGCGCATATCCATTTACGTTTTCTGGGGAAATGGCGTCGGTGGAAGAGCGCCTCCCATATGCTCTGACCGGGGCACAGAAAAAGGTAATCCGGGAGGTGTACGCCGATTTGTCCGGCGGGCATATCATGACCCGATTGATTCAGGGCGACGTTGGTTCGGGTAAGACGATTGTGGCGATTCTGGCGTTGCTGCAGGCGGCGGCAAATGGATATCAGGGGGCGCTGATGGTGCCGACGGAGGTACTGGCGCGCCAGCATTACGAGTCGATGACCGAATTGTTTGCGTCGCTGGGAATCACATATCGTCTGGTGCTTCTGACCGGTTCGATGACAGCGAAGGAAAAACGGCTTGCCAGAGAGTCGATTGAAAATCATGAGGCAGATATCGTGATTGGAACCCACGCGCTGATTCAGGAAAAAGTGGTGTACGACAATCTGGCATTGGTAATCACGGATGAACAGCACCGTTTTGGAGTGGCACAGCGGGAAATGCTGAGCAAAAAAGGCGGCGAGCCGCATGTGCTTGTCATGAGTGCGACGCCGATCCCGCGGACGCTGGCGATTATTTTATATGGGGATCTTGATATTTCCATCATCGATGAACTTCCGGCAAACCGGCAGCCGATCAAGAACTGTGTCGTGAACCGTGAATTTCGCCCGAATGCCTACCGTTTCATCGAAAATGAAGTCCGTGCCGGCCGTCAAGCATACGTCATCTGCCCGATGGTCGAGCCGAGCGAGATGCTGGAGGCAGAGAACGTCATCGATTATACCGAAGAGCTGCGCCGCGCCCTGTCCCCGTCGATCCGGGTGGAATATCTGCACGGAAAGATGAAGGGAAAAGAAAAAAATGCGATCATGGAAGCATTTGCGGCAAATGAGATTCATGTGCTGGTATCCACTACGGTCATCGAGGTCGGAATCAATGTCCCGAATGCCACCGTTATGATGATCGAAAATGCCGAGCGTTTCGGTCTGGCGCAGCTCCATCAGCTCCGCGGGCGCGTCGGTCGAGGAAAAGATCAGTCCTACTGCATCATGGTCAACGCCTCCGGCGAGGAAGACGCCGGAAAGCGGCTGGATATTCTCAATAAGTCAAACGACGGCTTCTACATCGCCTCCGAAGACTTAAAACTGCGCGGTCCCGGAGACCTCTTCGGCGTCCGCCAGAGCGGCGATCTCGAATTCCATTTAGCGGATATATTTGCAGATGCAGATATATTGAAGGCAGTTTCGGATGAAGTGAAGAAATTAATGGATAAAGATCCGCTGTTGGAGGCGGAGGAGAATCAGGAACTGAAACGGAAGATGAATGGGTATTTGGAGAGAGGTTGGGAGAAGGTGAATTTGTGATGGGGATGGATTGAATTGCAAATCGCGGTTTGAGTAGATTAATTAGAAAAAGCTCCTGCATACACAGAATGAACATTCATCTGTGTATGCAGGAGTTTTTTGAAATTTACAGCCGTTTATCAGCCGTCAATTCTCATTACATCTGTCCCTCGTTATACCGCTTAATCAGCTTCTGGATCTTCGCAGTCGGAGTCAGTGCGTTCTCCAGAGATACGTTATGGTTCAGGGAGTTGATGATTGCAGCGATAAACTTGCTCATATCAGCTTCTACATACCAGTCACGTTTAAGAAGTTCCGGCGTGTGGTAGTTTAAGTTGGTGGTTACGACGCAGTCGAGGTAACCTTTTGCGAAAATTCGTCGAATTTCTCAAGTCCGTTGGTGAACAGACCGAAGGTAGCGCATACAACGACGCGTTTTGCCTTGCGCTCTTTGAGGGCGCGGCAGGTGTCCAGCATGCTCTCGCCGGAGGAGATCATGTCATCGATGATGAGAACGGTCTTTCCTTCAACGGAAGAACCTAAGAACTCATGGGCAACGATTGGGTTACGTCCATTGACAACACGGGAGTAATCGCGGCGTTTGTAGAACATACCCATGTCAACACCCAGGTTGTTTGCCAGATATACGGCGCGGGACATAGCGCCCTCGTCCGGGCTGATAACCATCAGGTTGTCCTTGTCGATCTTTAAGGTTTTGTCATGGTTCAGTAATGCCTTGATAAACTGGTAGGTCGGCATGAAATTATCAAAACCGCTTAACGGAATGGAGTTCTGTACACGCGGGTCATGTGCATCGAAAGTAATGATGTTGCTTACGCCCATCTGAATCAGTTCTTCGAGCATCATCGCGCAGTCAAGGGATTCACGACCGCTGCGCTTGTGCTGGCGTCCTTCATATAAGAACGGCATGATAACATTGACACGATGTGCGGTAGCAATGGATGCGCCGATGATACGTTTTAAATCCTGGTAATGGTCGTCCGGGGACATATGATTGGTAAATCCGCTCATTTTGTAGGTCAGGCTGTAGTTGGTTACATCGACCATGGCGTAAATATCGGTACCACGGACAGACTCATTGACGATGCCTTTTGCTTCACCGCTTCCGAAACGCGGGCACGCGCAGTCAAGCATGTAGGAATCAGCATCATAGCCGCGGTACTGTAAATTTTCCTGACGTTTTTTCAGGACTTCAATATCGTTGCGGCGGAAATTGATAATGTGGGAGTTGACTTTCTCAGCCAGATCCCGGCAGCTCTCCAGTGCGGCAATTTTAAGCGGCGCAACCGGAAGCGTGTCATTAAACACGTAGTCATTCGACATGATTATACCTCCAAACAGTGTAGGTCCTTCGATGCATGCGGGCAGAGCGTACAAGTTTGTCTGCCATTTGCAGGACATAATACAACTATTTTATACCATTTTACGATAAGAAACGTCAATAGCAAATGAGAAAATTACAAAAAAAATCAAATATTTGGCTTGCTTTTGAAAAAATCCACATCTGCGAATCAGAAGCACAACTTTACAAAAAAGCTGATTACTGTTAATATAATACTGGATTCTTAGGGTTTAAAAATATTTGAAATGAGGATTTTATAAATGAAAAAAGGTCATCTGATAAAATCGGTCGATCCGGGCTCGATTGCGGAGGAAATGGAGCTGGAGCCGGGGGACGTCCTTCTGACGATCGATGGAGATGAGATAGAGGATATTTTTGATTATGAATATAAGATAAACAGTGAGGAGATTACGCTGCTGGTCCGCAAGAAGAACGGCGAGGAGTGGGAACTGGATATCGTAAATGAGTATCAGGATCTGGGGATTACCTTTGAAAATGGTCTGATGAGCGATTATCGTTCCTGCAGGAATAAGTGCATCTTCTGTTTCATCGACCAGATGCCGCCGGGCATGCGTGAGACACTGTATTTTAAGGACGATGATTCCAGACTTTCGTTCCTGCAGGGCAACTATATCACGCTGACGAATATGAAGGATAAGGATATTGAGCGGATTATCCGGTTTAAGCTGGCGCCGATCAATATTTCAGTGCAGACGACGAATCCGGAGCTGCGCTGCAAGATGCTTCATAACCGCTTTGCCGGTGAGGCACTCCAGAAAATCGACCGCCTGTATGAGGCGGATATCCCGATGAATGGTCAGATCGTTTTATGCCGGGGCGTCAATGACGGGGCGGAGTTAGACCGTTCGATCCGTGATCTGACGAAATACATTCCGGCGATGCAGAGTGTTTCGGTCGTGCCGGTCGGTCTCTCGAAGTACCGCGATGGTCTGTATCCGCTTGAGCCGTTTACACCGGAGCAGTTGGGCGATACCATTGATTTGATAGAGAAATGGCAGAAGAAGATCTATGCGGAACACGGTATTCACTTCATTCACGCCAGCGATGAGTTTTACATGGGCGCCGGGCGCCCGCTTCCGGAAGCGGATCGCTATGATGGCTATATCCAGCTGGAAAATGGGGTCGGCATGATTCGCCTGATGGAGGAGGAGATAGCCGAGGCGCTGGAGCAGCTGCATCCGGGAGAGGCTGGCGAGGTGTGCCCGGAGGAGATTTCGATTGCAACGGGACGGCTGGCTGCCCCGTATATTGAGCAGTATGTAGAGCGCGTGTGCCGCCAGTTCCCGGGGAAAAAGGTACATGTATATGCGATCCGCAATGACTTCTTTGGTGAGCGGATCACGGTGGCGGGGCTGATCACGGCAAAGGATCTGATTGCACAGTTAAAGGAACAGCCGCTTGGCAGCCGCCTGCTGCTTCCAAGCGCCATGTTCCGAAGCGGCGAGGAGACATTTCTGGATGATCTGACCCGCACGGATGTACAAAATGCTTTACAAGTTCCGGTGGATATTGTAAAATCAAGCGGACGTGATTTTGTGGAAGCAATTCTGGCTCCTGTGAAGGAGGAAAGCTCCAGGCATGGCGAGTATGAGCCGGATCCGGAGGAATTTGCCGCTCAGATGGATGATAACTGGCAGGAAGAAGATCTGGATGGCGTACAGGTGTACGCATATGAGCCGGAAGACCTGGATTAGGATGCCCCGGACGAAGTCGTTTGTTTTGAAGAGGAAGACTCAGATCTGGAGGATGAGAAAGAAACGTGATGGCTGGAAATACAGAGGAAAACGTGCTTTCGGACACACAGAAAGAAAGCGTCTGGATGTGAAATGCATCACAATGAATGAAACAAGTAACTGGACAATAAAAATAGCAGCTGTGGATTTACAAACCAGCTGCGGAGCATGAAAATAAATGGAGGCATAAATATGAAAAAGAAACCGGTGGTGGCGGTCGTTGGACGTCCAAACGTGGGAAAATCCACCCTTTTCAACGTCCTTGCGGGCGATATGATTTCGATTGTAAAAGATACTCCAGGTGTAACGCGTGACCGTATTTACGCGGACTGTACCTGGTTAGACCATGCTTTTACCCTGATCGATACTGGCGGTATCGAGCCGGATACGAAGGATATTATCCTGTCCCAGATGCGTGAGCAGGCGGAGATCGCGATCGCGACGGCGGATGTGATCCTGTTTATCGTAGATGTGCGTCAGGGCATGACCGATTCGGATTCCAAGGTGGCGGATATGCTGCGTAAATCGAGAAAACCGGTTGTTCTGGCGGTCAATAAAGTAGACAATCCGGCGAAATTTGGCAATGATGTCTATGAGTTCTACAACCTCGGTATCGGTGATCCGGTAGCGATCTCGGCAGCCTCCCGTCTGGGACTGGGCGATCTGCTGGATGAAGTCGTGGCACATTTCCCGGAGGGAAGCGGTGACGAGGAAGAGGATGACCGTCCGAGAGTGGCGATTGTCGGAAAACCAAACGTAGGTAAATCTTCTATTATAAATAAGCTTCTGGGCGAGAACCGCGTCATCGTATCGGATATCGCCGGTACGACCCGCGATGCAGTCGATACAGAGATTGTCCGCAACGGTACCGAATATGTCTTTATCGATACGGCAGGTCTGCGCCGCAAGAGCAAGATCAAGGAGGAGCTGGAGCGCTACAGCATCATCCGTACCGTAACGGCGGTTGAGAGGGCTGATGTGGTTCTGATGGTCATCGATGCGAAAGAGGGAGTAACCGAGCAGGATGCAAAGATTGCCGGTATCGCACATGAGCGTGGAAAAGGTATTATCATCGTGGTAAATAAATGGGATGCGATCGATAAGACCGATAAGACTATTTATGAGTACACCAATAAGATTAAGACCGTTCTGTCCTTTATTCCGTATGCGGAGTTCGTGTTCGTATCCGCACTGACCGGACAGCGTATGAATAAGCTGTTTGAGATGATCGACATGGTGCGCGAAAATCAGACACTGCGTATTGCAACCGGCGTTCTCAATGAGATCCTGGCAGAGGCAGTGGCACTGCAGCAGCCGCCGTCTGACAAGGGCAAGCGTTTAAAGCTCTACTATATGACACAGGTAGCGGTCAAACCGCCGACATTCGTTGTGTTTGTCAATGATAAGGAACTGATGCATTTCTCATATACACGGTATCTCGAGAACAAGATCCGTGACGCATTCGGATTCAAGGGAACTTCCTTAAAATTCCTGATCCGCGAGAGAAAGGGGAAGGATCAATAATGGAACGTCTCATCTGTATTGTGATTGGCTATATCTTTGGTCTGATCCAGTCCGGCTATCTGTATGGAAAGGCAAATCATATGGATATCCGCCAGTACGGCAGCGGAAATGCCGGTTCTACGAACGTCCTGCGTGTGATGGGAAAGAAAGCGGGCGCGATCGTATTTTTAGGGGACTTTTTCAAGGCGGTGTTTGCAATGGCAGTCTGCCGTCTGCTGTTTAAGGGAAATGCGGATGTGGATCTTCTTGCATTGTATGCGGGTCTGGGAGTCACACTCGGTCACAATTTCCCGTTTTACCTGAAATTCAAGGGAGGCAAGGGAATTGCCTGCATGGCGGGCATCATGACAGCGATGGATCTGCGGATTACGCTGACCTGTTTCGTGATTTTCTCCGTAACGGTGTTCCTGACCCGCTATGTATCGCTTGGTTCGATTCTTGTGTCGATCACCTTTTTTGCAGAGCTTGTGATCTTTGAGAGCATGGGTTCCTACCGGGTAAGCACGCCGAACCGCATCCAGTTCTATGCACTGGGCGCGATTCTGATGTGCATGGCGATCTGGCGCCATCGGAGCAATATTGGGCGTCTGTTGTCCGGCACAGAAAACAAACTGGGCGCGAAGAAATCATGAAAGAAGTTTAGCAACACTTTACATAGTTGCCATAAGGTAATTGTTCACAGGTGGGCACTTTTGGAACCGAAAGTGCCGTAAGAAAACGTGGTGGCAGCAGGAATTTGCCGTATTTAAATGCGAAGCCACGGCAAATTCCGTTACTGGGCACGTATGCATGAACAGTAACGTCATAAGTAGTGGGAATGTATAAAAATTTCCAAATAACATTGACCTGTAGAGAGAAGAAGAGAGAAAAGCAGGTCGGGAGGTATCAGGATGGCAGCAGTAGGAATTATCGGAGCCGGAACCTGGGGCACAGCCCTGGCGGTGCTTCTGAACAATAATGGGCAGGATGTGACAATCTGGTCCGCATTTGATACAGAGATCCAGGAAATGAGCCGCACCAGACGGCACAAAAATCTGCCGGAGGTTGTACTTCCGGATCAGATCCAGATGACAGCTGATCTGCGCACCGCGATGGCGGAGAAGGATATGCTGATTATGGCGGTTCCGTCCGTCTATGTCCGCAGTACGGCGGCGAAGATGAAGGAATACCTGCGTTACGGTCAGATTGTCGTGGATGTGGCGAAGGGAATCGAGGAGCAGAGTCTTATGACGATGTCACAGGTCATCGAGGAGGAACTTCCGCTGGCGGAGGTAGCCGTCCTTTCCGGACCGAGCCATGCCGAGGAGGTGAGCCGGGGACTTCCGACTACCTGTGTGGCAGCGGCGCACCGCAAAAAGACTGCCGAGTTCATGCAGAGTGTGTTCATGAGTCCGGTGTTCCGCATTTACACCAGCCCGGACATGCTGGGCGTGGAAATTGGCGCGGCTCTTAAAAATGTCATTGCGCTGGCAGCCGGTACAGCGGATGGGCTGGGATGCGGCGATAACACGAAGGCGGCACTGATCACCCGCGGAATTGCGGAGATTGCCCGTCTGGGTATTGCAATGGGCGGAAAACAGCAGACCTTCTACGGATTATCCGGCATCGGTGATTTGATCGTAACCTGTGCGAGCATGCACAGCCGCAACCGCCGGGCGGGTATCCTGATTGGAAAGGGATACACGATGGATGAGGCGATGAAGGAAGTGCAGATGGTTGTCGAGGGCGTTTATTCTGCGAAAGCCGGTCTTCTGCTGGCACAGAAATACGGCTGCGATATGCCGATCGTTTCCCAGGTCAATCAGGTGCTGTTTGACGGAAAATCTCCGAAAGAGGCGCTGGCGGATCTGATGATGCGCGATCCGCGGATCGAATCGAGCGATCTTCCGTGGGAAGGATAATTCAGACGGCAGCCGTTTTTCTGAATTTGAGTGATAGAATTCGGAAAAATAGCAATGAGATCTACTATGTTTTTCTGGAAAATGCAGGTGTCTGTGTCAGGCGGACAAAACTTGTAAAAAGTGTTTACTATAACCCGTAAGAATATCTAATATAACTACAAGATCTGGAAAAGAGAGAATTTAGCGCAAAAAGTTGAAAATCTGCTAAATTCCCTCTTTTTTAGGTGGTTTTTGTATTGACAATTAGAGGGGTAAAATTTATAATTGCCTCATTCAAATAGTTGTTGTATTCCATTGCAGCATAGAATTGGAGGAGAATATTATGAAAAAAAGAGTAGTTAGTCTTGGGCTTGCGGCCATGATGGCGATGTCTATGACCGCTTGCGGCGGTTCTGGAAATGCGGGCACTTCTGAATCAGCAGCAGAAGATGCACAGGGCGCAGAGGGAGTTGACGGCGAAGTATTTAAAATCGGCGGCATCGGACCGATCACCGGCGCGGCTGGCGCTTACGGCGAGGCTGTAAAGAATGGTACTGAGCTGGCAATCAATGAGATCAACAAGGCTGGCGGTATCAATGGTTACCAGGTAGCGTTCAACTTCCAGGATGATGAGAATGATCCGGAGAAGGCGATCAACGCATACAATACCTTAAAAGACTGGAACATGCAGATGCTTCTTGGTACCGTTACTTCCAAGCCGTGTATCGCAGTTGTAGCAGAGACAGCAGCAGATAACCTGTTCCAGCTGACTCCGTCCGGATCTGCTGTTGAGAGTATTTCCGGCGACAACGCATTCCGCGTATGCTATTCTGACCCGGATCAGGGACGTGCATCCGCTCAGTACATCGGCGAGCACAAACTGGCAACCAAGATCGCTATCATCTACGACAGCTCCAGCGAGTACTCCGATGGTATCCGCGAGTCCTTCGTAGCAGAGGCCCCGAATCAGGGTCTGGAGGTAGTAGCCAGCGAGGCATTTACATCTGATAACAATACCGATTTCTCCGTACAGCTTGATAAAGCAAAAGAGTCCGGCGCTGATCTGGTATTCCTGCCGATCTACTATCAGGAGGCATCTGTTATCCTGAAACAGGCAAACGATAAAGATTTCCATCCGCAGTTCTTCGGCTGTGATGGTATGGACGGTATCCTGAGCGTTGATGGCTTTGATAAGTCCTTAGCAGAAGGTCTGATGCTTCTGACTCCGTTCTCCGTAGACGAGGAGTCCAGCCAGGACTTCGTAACTGCTTACCGTGATGCTTACGGCATCGACCCGCTTCAGTTCGCAGCAGATGCTTACGACGGCGTATATGCAATTAAGGCAGCTGCAGAGAAGGCAGAGATCACACCAGATATGAGCACTTCCGATATCTGCGATGCACTGAAAACAGCTATGACTGAGATCCAGATCGATGGTCTGACCGGTACAGAGATGCACTGGACGGCAGAAGGCGAGCCGCAGAAAGCGCCGAAAGCTGTAGAGATCAAAGACGGCAAATATGAGATGATGCAGTAATTAAAAATTTAAAAACTTCAGAACCGTTGCGGCTATATGTATGTAGCTCTGATGGGACTGCTACTGGATGTCCGGCGGCACAGATGGCTGCCGGGCATTTAGTAACAGCTTTCTTTTTAAAACGGTTCACTGCACATGCTTGCCTGCGACGGCAACCAGGTGTTTGCTTTCTGCAGACTGCGAGACGGTCATACTTGTTCTGCTAAATTCGGTCACAGGTAAACATGTGCAGCGAAATGCGTGTACAGGGAAATGCGAAAACGTAGAAACAAAGAGGTAGGTGTATACATATGAGTTTTCTTTCTTATTTAATCAATGGCATCAGTCTGGGAAGTGTCTATGCGATCATTGCACTGGGCTACACCATGGTTTATGGCATCGCGCGCATGCTGAACTTCGCACACGGCGATATCATCATGGTAGGCGGTTTCACAGTGTTTACGATTGTCACAACGATGGGCGGTTCTCCGGTTGTGGGTATTCTGGCTTCGGTGGTTGTGTGTACAGTGCTGGGCGTTACGATCGAGCGAGTTGCATACAGACCGCTGCGTGATGCGTCACCGCTGGCAGTTCTGATCACTGCGATCGGTGTCAGTTATCTGCTCCAGAACGTGGCGCTTCTGATTTTTGGTTCCAATGCGAGACAGTTTACATCGGTTATTACTGTACCGGCATTAAAGCTGGCTGGCGGCAAGCTTTCGATCTCCAGTGTCACGATCGTGACGATTTTAAGCTGTATCGTGATTATGGCTGCCCTGATGACATTTATCAATAAGACGAAAATGGGTCAGGCGATGCTGGCGGTTTCTGAGGACCGCGGTGCGGCAACCTTGATGGGTATCAATGTAAACCGCACGATCTCCGTAACCTTTGCGATTGGTTCCGCCCTGGCGGCAGTAGCAGGCGTGCTGCTCTGCTCGGCATACCCGTCCCTGTCTCCGTACACCGGTTCCATGCCGGGTATCAAGGCATTCGTGGCAGCGGTATTTGGCGGTATTGGTTCGATCCCGGGCGCATTTATCGGCGGTATCCTGCTTGGTATCATTGAAAACCTTGCCAAGGCGTACATTTCCTCCCAGCTTTCTGATGCGATCGTATTTTCTGTCCTGATTATTGTGCTTCTGGTCCGCCCGACCGGTATTCTCGGCAAGAAGATGACGGAGAAAGTATAATAGAGAAAATTATACGATGGTTCATGCCGGGGACTTTTGAAACGGAAAGTGCTGTGTGAAAACAAGATGGTGCATGAACTGCAATAAGCAAGAGAAAGTGCAGGTGTTTAAAATGAACGCATATAAAAATAAAATTCGGATTCAGAATGCGATCACGTATGCGATTGTAATCGGCTGTTACATTCTGATTCAGATTATGATGGCAGGCGGCCATGTAAACAGTCTTTTAAAGGGTATTCTGGTTCCACTTTGTACCTATACGATTTTGGCGGTTTCCTTAAACCTCACGGTTGGTATCCTCGGCGAGCTGAGTCTGGGTCATGCCGGATTCATGTGTGCGGGTGCGTTTTCAGGTGCATTTTTTAATCATGCCATGAAAAATCTGATCGCAAGCAACCAGGTACGCTTCATTCTGGCGCTCTTTGTCGGTGCGGCGGTAGCGGCGGTATTTGGTATCCTCATCGGTATTCCGGTTCTGCGTCTGAAAGGAGACTATCTGGCGATTGTAACGCTGGCATTCGGTGAGATCGTTAAAAATATTATCAATGTTCTGTACGTCGGCATCGACGGAAACGGAATCCACGTTTCCATGAAAGATGTAGCTTCCTTAAAGCTGGCAGCGGACGGTCAGGTGATCATCAAGGGTGCACAGGGTATCACAGGTACACCGAAGACGGCGACCTTTACGATCGGCATTATCCTGGTACTCCTGACCCTGTTTATTGTATTGAATATCATCAATTCCCGGACAGGCCGTGCGATCATGGCGATCCGCGACAACCGTATTGCGGCAGAGTCTGTGGGTATCAATATCACGAAATACAAACTGATGGCATTTACCATCTCTGCTTCCTTAGCCGGTGTGGCAGGCGTTCTGTACGCACACAACCTGGCGACGCTGGCAGCGACCCCGAAAAGCTTCGGTTATAATATGTCCATTATGATCCTTGTATTTGTGGTTCTGGGCGGCATCGGAAATATCCGTGGTTCCATGATCGCGGCGGTTATCTTAACCCTGCTTCCGGAGATGCTTCGAAGCCTCAATAATTACCGTATGCTGATTTACGCGGTCGTCCTGATTGTAATGATGCTTTTGACCTCCAGTCCGAAGGCGATCGAGGTCCGCGGGCGCATCTTTTCATCATTCCGGAAAAAGAAGACAGAAGGGGAGGCGTAAATCATGGCAATGCTGGATGTAAAAAATTTAAGTATTTCTTTTGGCGGTCTGAAAGCGGTCGATGATTTCAGCATCACGATAGAAAAAGGACAGCTCTACGGCCTGATTGGACCGAACGGCGCTGGTAAAACGACTATTTTCAACCTTTTGACGGGCGTGTACAAGCCGGATGGCGGACGGATTCTGCTGGATGGAAAGGACATTACCGGTCACAAGGCAATCCAGATCAATCAGGCAGGCATCGCGAGAACCTTCCAGAATATCCGTCTGTTCAAGGAGCTGAGCGTGCTTGACAATGTAAAGGTTGGTCTTCACAACCATCATAAATATTCTACGCTGAGCGGCATTCTGCGTCTTCCGTCCTATTACAAGGTTGAGAAAGAGATGGATGAGCGCGCGATGGAGCTTTTGAAGGTGTTTGACCTCGACAAAGAGTTTGATTATAAGGCATCGAACCTCCCATACGGCAAGCAGAGAAAGCTGGAGATCGCCAGAGCGCTGGCGACCGAGCCGAAGCTTCTGCTTCTTGACGAGCCGGCAGCCGGCATGAACCCGAATGAGACGGCAGAGCTGATGAAGACGATCCGTTTCGTGCGCGATCATTTTGATATGACCGTACTTCTCATTGAGCATGATATGAAGCTGGTCTCCGGTATCTGCGAGCGCCTGACGGTCTTAAACTTCGGTCATATGCTGGCAGAGGGACCGACCAGCGAAGTACTCAGCAATCCAGAAGTTATCAAAGCATATCTGGGAGAATAGGGGGAAGTTTCGTATGTCAATGCTGGAAGTAAAAGATTTACAGGTATATTATGGTGTGATACAGGCACTCAAGGGAATTTCCTTTGAGGTAGAACAGGGCGATGTGGTAGCGCTGATCGGTGCCAACGGAGCCGGAAAGACGACGACGCTTCACACGATCACGGGTCTGCTGCCGTCCAAGGCAGGCAATATCACATTTGAGGGAACGGATATTACCCATGTACCGGGCTATAAGCTGGTATCAATGGGAATCGCCCACGTGCCGGAGGGGCGCCGTGTGTTCGCTTCCCTGACGGTTCTCCAGAACCTGAAAATGGGTGCGTATACGAGAAATGACAAGAAGGAAATTGAAGATACGATCGAAATGATTTACAAGCGTTTCCCGCGTCTGAAAGAGCGCAAGAACCAGCTTGCCGGAACTTTGTCCGGCGGCGAGCAGCAGATGCTTGCGATGGGACGCGCCCTCATGAGCCATCCGCGCCTGATCGTTCTCGACGAGCCGTCGATGGGTCTGTCCCCACTCTATGTTAATGAGATTTTCGATATTATCCAGGAAATCAACAAGGACGGAGTGACCGTTCTTCTGGTCGAGCAGAATGCGAAAAAAGCGCTCTCCATTTCCAATAAAGCATATGTGCTTGAGACGGGCAATATCGTTCTGAGCGGTGATGCGAAAGAACTGATGAATAATGAGAGAGTGAAGAAGGCTTATCTGAGCGAATAAAAATGTTCTGTGAGCCGGAGCTTTCCAAATGGGAATATTCATAACCCCCTTATGGTCTGAATACATTGTATCAGCAGACCAAGGGGGTATTTTTATGGATCATTTTAATGTATACAGCGATATCCAGGCGCGAACCGGCGGCGAGATCTATATTGGGGTGGTTGGTCCGGTTCGGACAGGGAAATCGACCTTTATTAAGCGCTTTATGGAACTTCTCGTCCTTCCGGGGCTGGAAGATGTCCATGCCCGTGAGCGCGCCCGGGATGAACTTCCCCAGTCTTCGGCGGGGAAAACGATCATGACAACGGAACCGAAATTTATCCCTAAAGAGGCGGCAAAGCTCTCGCTTGGGGACGGTGTGGAGGTGCGGGTCCGCCTGATCGACTGCGTCGGTTTCATGGTGGAGGGCGCTGCCGGTCATATTGAAAACGAGAAAGAACGCATGGTGCGGACGCCGTGGTATGAGGAGGAGATTCCATTTACAGCGGCAGCCGAGCTGGGAACGCGCAAGGTCATCACGGATCATTCGACGATCGGGCTTGTGGTTACGGCGGACGGCAGTTTTGGGGAGTGAAACGGGAGAATTATGTTCCGGCGGAAGAGAAGACCGTGCAGGAACTGAAAAAACTGGGAAAGCCGTTTCTGGTGCTTTTAAACTCGCAGAAACCATATTCGGAGGAGACGCGGGCGCTGGCAGCCCGGATGACCGAAAAATATGAGGTGCAGGTGCTCCCAGTCAACTGTGAGCAGTTGCGCGCCGAGGATATCCGGGAGATTCTGGGGCAGGTGCTTCTGGAATTCCCGGTCACGGAGATCGATTTTTCGATTCCGAAATGGCTGGAGATTCTGCCAAACAGCCATTGGCTTAAATCGGAGGTCATACAGGCAGTCCGGGGGATGATGGATCGGACGGTACATATGCGCGATGTGGCGTTGGCGCTGCCGGAGGAAACCGGGGAAGCGATCCGTCGGATCCGGATTGTATCAATGAAAATGGATGATGGCAGCGTTCAGGCGGTGGTCGAGCTGGACGACGGGCATTATTATCAGATCCTCAGCGAGTATGTGGGAATGCCGATCGAGGGCGAGTACCAGCTGATGCAGACCTTGAAGCGGTTGGCGTCGATGCAGAGCGAGTATGAAAAGGCATCCGTGGCGCTCACGCAGGCGCGCAAGAAGGGCTATGGGGTTGTCACGCCGGAACGCGGGGAGATCGTCCTCGATGAGCCGCAGGTGGTGCGCCACGGCAATAAATATGGAGTCAAAATGAAAGCGCAGGCGCCGTCCATCAATCTCATCAAGCGCAGATTGAGACTGAGATCGCGCCGATTGTGGGAAATGAACAGCAGGCAGAGGATTTGATCCGATACATCCGGGAGAATGCTGGAAAAGGTGAGGAAGGCATCTGGGAAACCAATATTTTTGGAAAATCAATCGCCCAGATCGTCGATGACGGGATTCAGGCCAAGATCTCCCAGCTCACTGAGGACTGCCAGGTGAAGCTGCAGGATACGCTGCAGAAAATCATCAATGACAGCAATGGGGGTATGATCTGTATTATTATATAATAGAATAGGTCTGGCTCTTGTTGGGAAAATGGTGCGTTGTCTGGAATGGGAATGTGGGACAGATAAGGTGATTTTATGAAAATTTTATCGAAACTTTATCGGGGAAATTGCAAAATTGTCAGAAATCAGTTATAATGAGGCTAATAGCAAAAACACTTTCCGCAAGGGGTATGCGGAGACACAAACGACAGAACAGGGGGGCTGATTTTATGAGGCTTACATTTATCGGTGCGGATCATGAGGTTACAGGCAGCTGTCATTTTCTGGAGGCATGCGGGCTGAATATTCTGATTGACTGCGGTATGGAACAGGGGATCAACAAGTATGAAAATGCAGAACTTCCGATTCCGTATTCGGATGTGGACTATGTGTTGGTGACGCACGCCCATATCGATCATGTGGGATTGCTTCCGCTTATCTATGCGAGGGGATTCCGCGGACAGATTATGGCGACGCGCGCGACCTGCGATCTGTGTGATATCATGCTGAAAGATTGCGCCCATATCCAGGAGTCAGAAGCGGAGTGGAAAAACCGGAAAGCCATGCGTGCCGGAAAACCGGAGGTGACACCGATTTACACGATGAACGATGCAGAAGGGGTACTGCATCACTTTGTCCCCTGCAATTACAATGAGATTATCCGTCTGAATGACAATCTGGAGATTCGGTTTGTCGATGTGGGACATCTGCTTGGTTCGGCTTCGATCGAGATCTGGATGAAGGAAGACGATTGTTCCAAGAAGATTGTATTTTCAGGTGATATCGGTAACAAAAACAAGCCACTCATTCGCAGCCCGCAGTACATCCGTCAGGCGGATTATGTTGTCATGGAGAGCACTTACGGCGGTCGGTTCCACAAGAATACAGGCGATCACGTGGAAGAATTTGCCCGCGTGATTCAGGAGACGCTGGATAAGGGCGGCAATGTCGTGATCCCGGCATTTGCGGTCGGCAGAACGCAGGAAGTGTTGAATTACATCCGTATTATCAAGGAGAAGAACCTTGTAACCGGGCACGGCGTATTTCCGGTTTACTTAGACAGCCCGATGGCGGTGGAAGCGACCGGCGTGTTCAAGGACAATATGATGGATTGCTACAATGAAGAGACGAAGGAGCTGGTAAAAAAGGGCATCAATCCGATTTCTTTCCCGGGTCTGCATCTCTCGATCACCAGCAGCGATTCCGTTGCAATCAACTTCAACGAGGAACCGAAGGTTATCATCTCGGCAGCCGGCATGTGTGATGCGGGCCGTATCCGCCATCATCTGAAACACAACCTCTGGAGACCGGAGTGTACGATTTTGTTTGCTGGCTATCAGGCAGTCGGCACACTGGGACGCAGCATTACTGAGGGACGCGAGGAAGTGAAGCTGTTCGGTGAGTCGATCGAGGTCAAAGCACGGATCGAGAAGATCGAGGGCATCAGCGGCCATGCGGACGAGACCGGGCTTTTGGAGTGGGTTGGCAGTTTTATGGAAAAACCGTCCCAGGTCTTCGTGGTACACGGCGATGACACAGTGTGCGATGCATTTGCAGAGACGGTCAAGGAGACTTACGGCATCAATGCGATGGCTCCGTTCTCCGGCAGTTCCTACGACCTGAAAGAGGGATGCTTCGTGACTGTTACGAAGGGTATTCCGATTCAGAAACCGGCAGTGAACGAAGCAACGAAGAAAGCGGCTGGTGTATTTGCCCGCCTGCTGGCAGCCTGCGACCGCCTGCGCCGTGTTGTTATGCATAACGAGGGCGGGGCGAACAAAGATTTGGCACGTTTTGCCGACCAGATCAACTCGCTCTGCGATAAGTGGGACCGCTAAGCTTCAATAATAGACATAAAGGAGATTTCTGACTTGAAAGTAACTATATACACAGACGGCGCCGCCCGCGGCAATCCAGATGGTCCGGGCGGATTTGGAACCGTCATTCACTATGTAGATCCGGCAGGAAAACTGCACACGAAAGAGATTTCCGGCGGCTACAAACGAACTACGAACAACCGTATGGAGCTGATGGCAGCCATCGCCGGTCTCGAGGCGCTCAACCGCCCCTGCGAGATCGAACTCTATTCAGATTCCCAGTATCTCGTCAACGCTTTTAACCAGCACTGGATCGAGGGCTGGATCAAAAAAGGCTGGAAACGCGGAAAAAATGAGGAGGTTAAGAATGTAGACTTATGGAAACGCCTGCTCGCTGCCAAGGAACCCCATCAGATTTCGTTTTTCTGGGTGAAAGGGCATAATGGACATCCGGAGAATGAGAGATGTGATTTTCTGGCTACTTCGGCGGCGGATGGGGACGAGCTGATGGTGGATCCGGGGGTATAGCTCGTTACTGCTCACACATGTGTGACCAGTAACAGGATTTTGCCGATGCTTCGCATTCCAAATCGGCAAAATCTGCATCCGGAACTGTATTGTACGGAATTTTCAGTTCAGAAAATTCCTACCTGTGAGCAGTTACTATAACAACCCTTACGATATGTTACATCTTTCGATCATCTATTTTCAAACCGTCTTAAATGTGCTATTTTAAAATTATCAAGTGAACAGGAATAGCAAAGGCGGTTGAGAGTAATTTGAAAAATAAAGGAATGATCGCTGCCCTCGGTCTGATTCTGGTGCTGGGGATTGTGACGACGGCGGCAACGCGGCGTTATATCCGGGAGCAGGCGGGAAGTGAGAGAAGCCTGACGGTCGGACCGGAGGCGATGTATGAGGCGGAACCATTTGCGGCGGAAGCAGCGGAAAATGGTCTGGCGGAGGATGCGCCGGAGCCATCTTCTAAAAAAATGGCGCATGCGGAAAGCGTGGGGACAGAAGACAGAGCCTGTATGCAGGCGGAAGGAGATGTTTCTGTCCAGTCTTTAGGTGAACAAAAGGAAAAACGTGCAGATAATCGGGCGGCTGCTAAGGCGGCAGAGAAGCAGAGCGCGGGCGATGAGTCGGATCATTCTGTGAATACAGGGGCGGTTGTGTCCCCGGTTGAAAATGGAATTGTATCTCCTGCGCGAGGCGCGTCCTCCGGGACAGGTGCAGGCTCGGACCGGACAGCGGAAGATTACCGGAACCGGCTGGGCGAGATCGAGAATACGATTCAAAACCTGGAAAATTCGGGAAGTGCGAATACGACCGACGCGATGCGGGAGGCGGTCGCGTATGAGTACCGGCTCTGGGA
Organism: Clostridium sp. AF22-10; assembly: GCF_003478725.1. Taxonomy (NCBI): domain Bacteria; kingdom Bacillati; phylum Bacillota; class Clostridia; order Eubacteriales; family Clostridiaceae; genus Clostridium; species Clostridium sp. AF22-10. Next base: position 186,820 of record NZ_QUFZ01000002.1, on the reverse strand, counting down.
TGCCGAATTAAATCAGATTTATCAGGCAATCATGGCGGTGCTTCCAGACGAGGAGACAGACACGCTGCGTGGTCTGGAACGCAGATGGATCCGGGAACGTGATACGGCGGCGAAACAGGCGGCGGAGCGCTACAAGGGCGGCACGATGGAAAATGTCGAGTATACGGCGTCGCTGGCAAATTCGACGCGGGATCGGGCGTATGAGCTTTTGGATTTGTATGAATCGTATCTTCCGGCAGAGTAGTGAAAAAATTAGTAAATGGGACTTTTGCGGCATATAGAATTGCGGTAAGGGTCCCATTTTTGCACACTTTTTGTACACTTTTTGTACCGATAAACCTCTTGCGAAATGTAAATTCCTATGATAGGATATAAAGAATGAGGAAAATTTTACTTAAATAGAAGTAACTATAGGAGGAAGCAACGTGAAAAAATACGGTGTGAACGAACTTAGAAAGATGTTCTTAGACTTTTTTGAGAGCAAGGGACATCTGGCAATGAAGAGTTTCTCTCTGGTTCCGCATAATGATAACAGCCTTCTGCTTATCAACTCTGGTATGGCTCCGTTAAAGCCATATTTTACGGGTCAGGAGATTCCGCCGAGAACAAGAGTATGTACCTGTCAGAAATGTATTCGTACCGGCGATATCGAGAATATCGGTAAGACTGCCCGTCATGGTACCTTTTTTGAGATGCTTGGCAACTTCTCCTTCGGTGATTATTTCAAAGAGGAAGCGATTCACTGGTCCTGGGAATTTTTAACCGAGGTTGTCGGACTTGATCCGGATCGCCTCTATCCGTCTGTGTTCGAGAGCGATGACGAGGCATTTGATATCTGGAACAAAGAGATGGGTATTCCGGCAGAGCGTATTTTCCGCTTTGGCAGAGAGGATAACTTCTGGGAGCATGGCGCTGGTCCGTGCGGTCCGTGTTCTGAGATTTACTATGACCGCGGTGAGAAATACGGCTGCGGCAAACCGGGATGTACGGTAGGCTGTGAGTGTGACCGTTACATGGAGGTATGGAACAATGTATTCTCCCAGTTTAACAATGACGGTCACGGCAACTACACCGAGCTGGAGCACAAGAACATTGATACCGGAATGGGTCTGGAGCGTCTGGCAGTGATCGTACAGGATGTAGATTCCCTGTTTACGGTTGATACCAACAAAGCTCTGTTAGACCGTGTCTGCGAGCTGGCACATACCGAATATCAGAAAGATCATGAGACCGATATTTCTCTGCGTATTGTAGCGGATCATATCAAGTCCTGCACCTTCATGATTTCCGATGGCATTATGCCATCCAACGAGGGACGCGGATATGTTCTGCGCCGCCTTCTGCGCCGTGCAGCACGCCATGGCAAAAAACTTGGCATCGAGGGTGAGTTCTTAGCAGCTCTGTCCCGCACCGTTATCGACCTTTCCAAGGATGGTTATCCGGAACTGGAAGAGAAGAGCGCGATGATTTTCAAGGTTCTTTCTGAGGAAGAGGATAAGTTCAACAGGACCATTGATCAGGGTCTTGCGATCCTTGCTGATATGGAAGAAGATATGAACAAGAAGGGCGAGAAAGTGCTGTCCGGCGACAACGCATTCAAGCTCTACGATACGTATGGATTCCCGATCGATTTAACCCGTGAGATTCTCGAGGAGAAGAGTCTCGGTATCGATGAGGACGGCTTCAACGCAGCGATGAAACGCCAGAAAGAACAGGCGAGAGCGGCGAGAAAGACGACTAACTATATGGGCGCGGATGTTACGGTATATCAGTCCATCGATCCGGCTATTACAACTGAGTTTATCGGCTATGATCGTCTGACAGCGGAATCCGAGATTTCCGTTCTGACGACCGAGGATGAGATTGTAGAGGCACTGACTGACGGTCAGACTGGTACAATTATTACCAAGGAAACCCCGTTCTACGGAACCATGGGTGGTCAGGAGGGTGACTTCGGTCAGATTACCGCTCCGGACGGCTCTGTGTTTGAAGTAAAAGATACCATTCATTTACAGGGTGGCAAGATCGGTCATGTCGGTGTTGTAGTAAAGGGTATGTTCGAGGTGGGAGAAAAAGTAATCATGTCGGTTGACAAGGAAAACCGTGAGCTGACTTCCCGCAACCATTCCGCAACTCATCTGCTTCATAAAGCGCTGCGTACCGTACTTGGTAGCCATGTAGAGCAGGCTGGTTCCCTGGTAACCCGTGACCGTCTGCGTTTCGACTTTACTCATTTCTCTGCGATGACTCCAGAGGAGATAGAGAAGGTTGAAAAGATTGTAAATGATGAGATTGCAGCATCCCTGCCGGTTGTAACCGATGTTATGTCCTTGGATGAGGCAAAGAAGACGGGCGCAATGGCACTGTTTGGCGAGAAGTACGGCGAGAAAGTCCGTGTTGTCAAGATGGGAGATTTCTCCACCGAGCTTTGCGGCGGTACACACGTATCCAACACAGGCACAATTGCATCCTTCAAGATTCTCTCTGAGGCTGGTATTGCAGCAGGCGTCCGCCGTATCGAGGCGCTGACCTCCACCGGTTTGATGAACCACTACAAAGAGGTAGAGAATGAGCTGCATGAGGCGGCGAAACTGGCAAAGACCACTCCGGCTGCACTGAGCAGCAAGATTGAGTCCATGTTAGAAGAGATCAAGACTCTGCACGCAGAGAATGAGAAGTTAAAAAGTAAGCTGGCGAACGACTCTCTGGGCGATGTTATGAACCAGGTACAGGATGTAAACGGCGTGAAGCTGCTGGCAGTTGAGGTTAAGGATGTAGACATGAACGGTCTGCGTAATCTGGGCGATCAGCTGAAAGAGAAGCTGGGCGACGGCGTTGTTCTGATTGCATCTACTCTGGATGGCAAGGTAAGCCTGATGGCTTCTGTAACTGACGGCGCGATGAAGAAGGGTGCACATGCTGGAAACTTAATCAAAGCAATCGCAGGTCTTGTCGGCGGCGGCGGCGGTGGCCGTCCGAACATGGCACAGGCTGGCGGAAAGAATCCGTCTGGTATTGCAGCAGCCCTTGAAAAAGCGGCAGAAGTAGTAGCAGAGCAAGTAAAATAAAAAAATCATAAAAAAATGTAAAATGTTGTTGACGTATCATTTTTTTATGATATAATCTTTTTAGTGCTAAAAAAATACCCATACAGTTGTATTAATATGCACTTATTACACAACTGGAGGGAGGTTAGGTGTGAGCTATGTCAAATGTAATCGTTAAAGATAACGAGAGTCTGGACAGCGCTTTACGCAGATTCAAAAGAAACTGTGCTAAGGCTGGTATCCAGCAGGAGATTCGGAAAAGAGAGCATTACGAGAAACCGAGCGTTCGTCGTAAAAAGAAATCCGAAGCTGCTAGAAAACGCAAATACAATTAAGTAACGCAAAAGTCCTGGTTTTCATATGAACCAGGACTTTTTTGTGCAATAGGAGAAAGAGAAGAAATGCGATGTGGCGGATGATGGAGTGAGGGGCATGAGAGAAAAGCAGGAAAATGAGAGACGGGGAAAGGGATTGAAACAATATATTGCGGATCGGCGCCTGGCAGCAGTCAGCCTTGTGCTTGGCGTTTTGATGGGGCTGATGATTCTTCTGGGAATCCGTTACAGCCGCAATGAGCTGATTTACCGGACGGCGGGACAGTTTTTGGGACAGTTGGCGGGCTGGGCGGTGTGTATGACGGTGATGGTCTGGGCGATTTGTGTGGGACTGGATGCTTTGGGGCGTGGCTGGCCTGAGATACGGGATTTTCAGTTCAGAGAATTCCTGCCTGTGAACAGTTACCAGAAACGGACGCAAGCACGGAGGGGGAAAGACTGCGAAGACCAGGGAAGCAGCCGCGATGTGGAAAGCCAGGGACGGGAATCGAAACAGCGCGCAGCGAAAAATTCGGATTTGGGGACATGGCTGAAATGGATGTTTCTCTCCTGGTGCGTCTATCTTCCGGTTTTTCTGGCGGTTTATCCGGGCATTTATTCTTACGATGCGTCCGCGCAGCTCCTTCAGTTTTATGGAAAACTGCCGCTGACAACCCACCATCCATTAATTCATACGCTATATCTGGGACTCTGCATGAAGATTGCGGGGCGTCTGTTCCATACCTATCAGGCAGGGATGGCGCTGTATGCGCTGTCGCAGTCGTTTTTTATGAGTGCAGTATTTTCCCTGTGTCTGTGCCGGATGAAAGCGCGGCGGGCACCGCGATGGCTCTGCGTTGCTTCGTGGACGTTCTGGATCCTGAATCCGTATCTGACGGTCTTTTCCTTTGTCACGACGAAGGATGTGCTCTTTGGCGCATTTTTCCTGCTGGCATTTGATACGGCATGTTGTCTGGCGGAGGATCCGGAGCATTTTTGGCGGGGAATGTGCCAGAAGAAAGAGGATTTGGATAAAGAAAGAGAGCTGGATAAAGAGAAAAATCCGAATGGAACAGGTTCTCGGAAAGAAGTGGGAAAGACGGGTGATTGGCTGCTCTTTTTTGTGAGTGTGTTTTTCATGTGCCTGTTCCGGAATCAGGGAATCTATGTGTTCCTGTTTTTTGTTTTGGCAGTCTGCCTGTTTTTACGAAAAAAAGTGTATCGCAGAAACTGGTTTATCGGGGCATCTCTGCTGGTGGCAGCTTTATGGTATGTTTTATCCGGTCCGATTCCAACGGCGTTCGGCGTGGGAAAGGGCGATGCGAGGGAGATGCTGTGCGTGCCAATGCAGCAGCTGGCGCGCATATATCATGAAGTCCCGGAGAAATTGACGCCGGAGGAAAAGGATTATATCGAGACGCTGATTGACCCGCAGGCGCTCAGTGAGTATGTCCGTGTCAATGCGGATCCGGTGAAAAATGGATTCCATACGGAAGTGATGCAGGCAGATATGGGACGCTTCGTTCGTATCTGGTCGGAAATCGGGAAGCGCCATCCGGGTATTTATCTGGATTCATTTCTGATGGGGAACTGGGGGTACTGGTATATGGGAGACAGCCAGTACTGGATCAGCTATATTTTATACGACGGGGCATACTTGGAAGGTAATTTAAATATCCTGCATATCACGCGTAACAGCCATTTTCAGGCGCTTTCGGACTGGTTGAGGGAGGCGACACTGACACCGGCATTCCAGTCGGTTCCGGTGCTGTCGGTGCTTCTCAATCAGGCATTTCCGTTCTGGCTGATGCTGTTTGCGGCAGGATTTGCAGTCTGGAAGCACCGGGCGTATGAGATCATTCCGCTGATGCTTCTGCTAGGCTGCTGGGGAACACTTCTGCTGGGACCGGTGGTTTCCCTGCGGTATGCATTGCCGTTGATTTACTGTGTGCCGCGGATGCTGGAAATGATAGTGGGTTTGACGGGAAAATAGTAAACGGCATAGTTTCTGCTTTCCTACATATATTAGATAATAACAATGAAATAGGCGGTAGGCGCTTGTTTGGCAGACAGAAAAAAGCGATCGTTTCGGCACTTCATCTGCCGGAGGACGTCGTTCTCGGAGAGATGCTTCTGTATTTACCGGCAGTCGGGCGGCTGTGGTAGAAAATTACAGGAGCATTCTCTTTTTTTCCGACGAAATGCTGCGGCTGACGGGAAAGAACATCCGGCTTACTATCAAGGGGAAAGGGCTTTCGATTGAGTATTATGACCGCGACAATCTGCGGGTCACGGGGCAGATTGTGTCTGTCGAATTTGGGGTGCTGTGAGGAATGAGTATGGCGAAGGTAAGACACCTTCTACATGGGATAGTGCGGCTTAACATGCGCGGCACCTCCCCGGAGAGATTCCTGAATCTCTGTACGCTGGCAGGTTTAAATGTCTGGCAGGTAAAAAAAGAGCAGGAAAATCTGCTGTTTTATATGGAAATCCGCGATTTTAAGCGGTGTGCGCCACTGGCAAGAAAAGCGGGAGTCCGTCTGCATATCGTTGAAAAGCGTGGACTGCCGGTGTTTCTCTGGCGGAACCGGAAACGGAAAGGGTGGGCGGTCAGCTTCGTCCTTTTTTTTCTGTTATTATTGTTTCTGGCACAATTTGTCTGGGAGATCGACTGGAGTGGAAACCGGCGTTATACCGAAAGTGAGCTGAATCATTACCTCCAGACGCTGCAGATTGAAGAGGGAATTCCCAAGAAGCGGATTTCCTGTGCGAGGCTGGAGGAAGAACTGCGGGAGTCATTTGAAGATATCACCTGGGTGTCGGTGCGCCTGCATGGGACGCGCCTTTTCATCCGTCTGCGGGAGAGCGAGGTTCCGGTCCGTCAGGAAGTGGAGTCCGGCGAGGCGTGCGATCTGGCGGCGGCATCCGACGCGCGGATCACGTCGGTAGTCGTCCGGAGCGGAATCCCGCTTGTGCAGGCGGGAGATACGGTGGAAAAGGGGCAGCTTCTGGTGTCGGGAACGGTGCCGATCACAGATGATGGAGGCGAAGAAATTTCCTCTTACCGGGTGCGGGCGGATGCGGATATATATGGGATCCGGGAGCGGGTCGGGAGAAAGGAGCTTCCGCTCTGGAGGGAAATGCGGACGGAAACGGGAAAGAAACGATACGGAATTGCTTTGGAAGCAGGAACACACACATTTTACTGGAAAATTCCAGAATTTTATGATATGATAGAACATACATTCGATATGGCGGAGCAGTGGGGCTTTTTCAGACGAAGCAGGCGGATGAAACCTGCCTGGACGATCCGGACGGAGTACCGGAAATTGCGGCTCCCGCTTGATTTTTATCTGCCGCTTTCTGTCGGGTGGAGTGAGTACCGGGAGACGTCTGTCTGCGAAAAAAGGTATACAGAACCAGAGCTTGCGGCGCTGTCAGCGGCATTTCAAAAGGAGACGGAAGAAAAATTGATCGAAAAAGGTGTACATATTATGGCAAGTGATGGTAGAATACTAATAAATGGCGGAGTCTGCCATTTTGAGGTACGGCTTCAGACGGAGGAGCCGATTCAAGTTGTGACACAAGGAGAACAGCAAAGGAATGAGCATAATAGAGACAATGATTGATATTCCGATGGAACATGAGCGGAATGTATGCGGACAGTTTGACGCGTATCTGAAAAAGATTGAGCGGACGCTGCACGTGACGATGATCACACGCGACGGCGCGCTGAAAATCATCGGTCCGGAGCAGACGATCCGGCAGGCGAAGAGTGTGTTCAACAATCTGTTAGAGCTTTCCAAGCGCGGCAATACCGTTACCGAGCAGAATGTTGATTACGCCCTGTCGCTGTCCTTCACGGAGAAGGATGATCAGATTCTCGAGATCGATAAGGATATCATCTGCCGGACGATCACGGGCAAGCCGGTCAAACCGAAGACGATGGGACAGAAACAGTACGTGGACCTGATCCGCAAGAAGATGATTGTATTTGGCATCGGTCCGGCGGGTACCGGAAAAACGTATCTGGCGATGTCGATGGCGATACAGGCATTTAAGAGTGGCGAGGTAAGCCGGATCATCCTGACGCGTCCGGCGATCGAGGCGGGGGAAAAACTGGGTTTTCTGCCGGGCGATCTGCAGAGCAAGATCGATCCGTACCTGCGTCCGCTTTACGATGCGCTGTATCAGATTATGGGGGCAGAAAGTTACCTGCACAATTCTGAGAAGGGCTTGATTGAGGTGGCGCCGCTTGCGTACATGCGTGGTCGTACCCTGGATAATGCGTTCATCATTCTCGATGAGGCGCAGAATACGACCCCGGCACAGATGAAGATGTTCCTGACACGTATCGGCTTTGGTTCCAAGGTGATCGTGACGGGCGACCAGTCGCAAAAGGATCTGCCTGCCGGAGCTGCGTCCGGACTGGATACGGCGATTCATGTACTCAAGAAAATTGACGATATTGGTTTCTGCTATCTGACCAGCAGCGATGTAGTCCGCCATCCGCTGGTACAGAAGATCGTAGAGGCATACGATGCGTATGAGAAAAAAGATGCGGATGCGTCCCGCGGTTTCCGGAGAAATAGTTCCGGGACGCGTGACCGGAAAGATGGAGGAAGAAAGAACAGATGACAATCCAGATCGAATATGAAGCAGAGCGGGAGTGGGAGATAGATTACCGGCCGATCATCGAGGAGATCGTGGTTGCGGCGCTCGATTATGAAAAATGCCCGTATGAGGCGGAGGTCAATGTAGTCCTGACAAATGATGAGGAGATTCATCGTATTAATAAGGAATTCCGAGGAATTGACCGGGCAACCGACGTCCTCTCTTTTCCGATGGGTGATTACGATGTGCCGTCCGATTTTGAACGGTTGGAAGAGCAGTCAGAGGACTATTTTAACCCGGAGACGGGCGAACTTCTTCTGGGAGATATCGTGATCTCGATCGATAAGGTAGACGAGCAGGCAGAGAAATACGGTCATTCTAAGGAGCGCGAACTGGCGTTCCTAGTGGCACACAGTATGCTGCACCTGTGCGGTTACGATCATATGGAAGATGACGAACGTCTTGTGATGGAGAAAAAACAGGAGGAAATCCTGGCTGGCAAAGGGTATACGCGCTAAAAGCAGGGAAAAGAACCGGAGGGAAAGGGGAGAGCCCATTCGGGAAATGAGGCATATGGGGATGTGATGGGGGAAGTACGGAATGAAAAAAAGCAGTTGGAAAATAAGGGCACTGGCACTGACTCTGATGGCAGTCTGCTGGCTGTCAGGCTGTTCGGCTCACAAAGAAATATCGGTAACGGTAGCAGAGACACAGGAGGAGACACGTGAGCTGTCCTTAAATACAGAGACGGAGGCCGAAACGCAGCCGGAAGCAGAGCCGGAGGAACGCTGCGAAAAAGACGGGAAGATACAGAGTTATCTGACCGGGGAATGGACGGATGTCGCAAAGGCGAACCGACGTCCGCTCGCGATCATGATGAGCAATGACAAGGTGGCGCTTCCGCAGTATGGCATCAACCATGCCGGAGTGGTCTATGAGGCACCAGTGGAAGGCAGCATGAACCGCTATATGGCACTGATAGAGGACTATGACGATCTGAACCGGATCGGTTCCGTCCGGAGCTGCCGCCCATACTATACTTTTTTTGCAAGGGAATTTGAGGCGGTCTATGCACATTATGGGCAGAATACGTTTGCACTTCCGTATCTGGAGCAGATGGAACATTTAGATGGAATCAAAGGCAATGGGGCATCTGCGTATTTCCGGACCAAGGATCGGAAGACCCCGCACAATGCCTATGCATCGGGACCAAAGCTGCGCCAGGCGATCGAGGCGAGCGGTTATGCGGATGTGTACCCGGAGAGCTATGAGGGGCATTATACTTTTGCGCCGGAGAGTGCGCCGGTGTGCTTTGAGGATGGTATCGCAGCGGCCAAAGTAGTGCCAGGTTATCAGTTAAGCAATCCCTGGTTTGAGTATCACCCGGAGGACGGGCTGTACTACCGGTATCAGTATGGCGGTCCGCATATGGGAGATGAAGGACAGATAGCGGTTAAAAATATTATTTTCCAATACTGTTTGTGGAAATATTATAAACCGACGGAATATCTGGATATTGATGTCCATACACCGGCGACGGGGTATTATTTTACAAATGGACACGGCATTCTGATTCGTTGGGAAAAAGACGGCGCTTACGGCGTCACAAAGTATTACGATATGGACGGTCAGGAAATCAAGCTGAATCCGGGCAAGACCTGGGTCTGCATCCTTCCGAATGACCGTATGGATAAGGCGGAATTCTATGGAGAACAGACGGAGTAGAAGAAAACCCGGAATGCGGGAAGAGACAGAAAGAGAGATAATCAGCCGGCAGCGTACGGCAGGACGTAGAGAAGAAGCAACCGGAGGCAGCCGGGAAAGTGCGGGTAGAAGCCGTAACCGGTCAGGAAGCAGCCGGAAGCCGGAAGCGGTTCCGGTGAGAAAAGAAAATTTTGTCATTCAGGGTACGATCCTGGCAGTTGCCGGTATCATTGTGCGTCTGATCGGTATTCTGTACCGCGTCCCGATGACGAATATCATCGGCGATGAGGGCATGGGATATTATTCGACGGCATTCAATGTATATAATATCATGCTGATCCTTTCATCGTACAGTCTGCCTCTGGCGGTGTCGAAGATGGTAGCGGCCCGCCTTGCGAAAGGGCAGTACCGCAATATGAACCGTGTTCTGCGGGCGGCGCTTGTCTATGCGACGGTCGTAGGTGGTCTGGCATGCTTTATTACCTGGAATTTTTCAGGCTTTTTTGCAACGACCTTGTTTAACACGCCGTTCTGCGTGTATGCACTCCGCACACTTGCGCCAACGATCTGGATCATGGCGTATCTGGGCGTGCTGCGCGGTTACTTCCAGGGACATGGAACGATGATTCCGACGGCGATCTCCCAGATCCTGGAGCAGGTGGTCAACGCGATTATCAGTGTGGTGGCCGCCAGCGTCCTTTTCAAGGTGGGACTGGATACAGCGAAAGTATATGGAAAAGATGGATATGCACAGGCATTTGGCGCGGCAGGCGGTACGATCGGCACAGGAAGCGGCGCGTTTGCAGCCCTGTTATTTGTGCTGGTATTGTTTTTACTCTACCGTCCGACGGCAAAACGGCGGATTGCCAAGGATCGGAGCGGTAGTGTGGATTCCTACCGTCAGATTTCGAGAATCTTCTTCTTTACCGTTATTCCGGTTATCGTAAGCTCGGGTGTTTACAATATTAACTCGGTTATTGACAACGGTATCATGGCGCACGGCATGGAGTCGCTGGGACGCGGCAAAGAGTTTTTAGCCCTCTGGGGTATCTACAACAACAAATATATGCTGCTGGTACATGTCCCGCTTGCGATGGCGAACTCACTGTCCTCATCGCTGATTCCTTCGCTGTCCGGTGCAATAGCGCGTAAGGACCGAAAGGCGGCGATTGAGAAGACAGCCCTTGCGATCCGGTTTGCTATGCTGATTGCGATTCCGTCGGCGGTGGGGCTGACGGTACTTTCAGCGCCGGTCAATAACCTGTTATTCCGGGGCGGCAACAATGCGGAAGCGATCCGTATGATGATGATTGGCGCTTCAGCCGTTATCTTCCTGTCGCTTTCGACGGTTACCAATGCAATCTTACAGGGACTTAACCGGATGAATGTTCCGGTGCGGAACGCCTTGATTTCGTTGGCATTACACGTGATTGCGCTGTATATTATGCTGATGATCTTCAATATGGGTATCTACAGTATGGTATTTGCAAGTATTTTATTTGCGCTCTTTATGTGCATTTTAAATGCGATCGCGATCCGCAACACACTCGGTTACCGCCAGGAGATGGTCAAGACCTTCCTGCTGCCGGCGATCAGCGCAGCATTTATGGGCGCGGCGGCATATGGCGTGTACCGTGGGGTTACGCTGGTGATCCACAGCAATGTGCTGGGAACGCTGCTGGCGGTGCTTGTGGCGGTCGCGGTATATGGCGTGCTTCTTATCAAGCTGCACTGTATCGAGGAAGATGAGATGTATTCGATGCCGATGGGACGGAAACTCACACGCATCTGCCGGAAGCTGCATCTGATGTAGGGTTAGAAATTTAGTTATGATTAAAATTTAGAAAAAAGTGAATAATAAGGATACACAACAGGAGGTATCCTTATTATGAGAAAATATCAGGGAATACTGTTTGCGGCGCTTTTTTGTTTTGCAATGCTTCTGCTTCTGGCGGCAGGGCTCTGGTGGTACCGTCCACGGCGGGCGGAACCGGTACCGGGGCGCGTGTATGAGTCAGAGCGGATGCCGGAGAATAATGCGGTTCTGAACCCGGAACCGGAAGTGGCGGAGAAACAATCCGGCTATTGTCTGACGGCGGAGGATGGGATGCTGCTTATCTTTGACGGAACAAGCGGCGAAGTCTGTTTCCAGACCCATATGCCGCTCTCAGAATTTTCCGTGGAAGAACAGGAAAAACTGCTGGAAGGAGTCTGGTTCGACACAATGACGGATGTGTTTCACTATCTGGAGTCTTTCAGCAGTTAGATGTGATTATAATACAGTCAAAAAACAAAGAAGAAAGTCCGCGTATGAACGGTACGAAGCAAACGGTCAGGAAGGGAAATAGGAATGAGTCAGAATAAAGTAATCATAGTGGGAGCGGGAGCAGCCGGAATGACGGCTGCCATTTTTGCTGCCAGGGAGGGCGCACAGGTGGTTCTGCTGGAACATAAAGACCGGGTCGGCAAGAAGATCCTGTCTACCGGCAATGGACGCTGTAACCTTTCAAACCGTTTGCAGGAGCCGTTCTGCTACCGCAGTGGTCAGCCGGATTTTCCATGGAAGGCGCTTGGGGCGTTTACGCTTCCGATGACACTGGAATATTTTGAGGATCTCGGCGTTTTGACGCGGGAACGGGACGGATATCTGTATCCATATTCCGGGCAGGCAAGCGCTGTTTTAGATGCACTCCGTCTGGGACTTGCGCGGGAGTCGGTTCAGGTGGTGACGGAATGTGAAGTTTTCTCGATCACGCCGCGCGAAGATGCGAAACACCGGTTTGAAGTGAAGACGTCCCAGGGGAGCTTTTCGAGCGAGACGCTGATTCTGGCGTGCGGCAGCAAGGCGGCACCGGGTACAGGTTCGGATGGAAGCGGATACAAACTGGCGAAACGGCTGGGACACCATATCATCAAGCCGCTTCCGGCACTGGTTCAGCTTCGTTGCCCGGAAAAGTTCTTTAAACAGCTCGCTGGAGTACGCGCGGATGCCTCTGTGATACTCTACAGCGATGGCAGAAAGCTGGCGGAGGACAAGGGTGAGGTGCAGCTTACGGATTATGGTATTTCGGGGATTCCGGTTTTCCAGGTCAGCCGCTTTGCGGCGCGCGCGCTCGATGAGGGACGGGATGTACGGGCGGTACTCAATTTTTATCCGGAATGCCCGGAAACGGAGACACGCCGGATATTAAAAGAGCGGAGTGAGCGCCTGAAAGAACGGCAGGTGGAGGACTTTTTTTCCGGCTGGATACATAAAAAACTGGCAGCTCTGTTTTTAAAACAGGCAGGAATCCGGCCAGATCGGACGGTTGGCAGCCTGACAGAGGTACAGATTCAGACGCTGGGGGATCTGCTCTGCCGGTTTGAGGTCAGCGTGAACGGTACAAATTCCTTTGAACAGGCACAGATCTGCTGCGGCGGCGTCGATGTGCGGGAGGTTGACGCACAGACGATGGAATCGAAGAAGGTAAAAGGGTTATATTTTGCCGGGGAGATTCTGGATGTCGATGGCATCTGCGGCGGTTATAATCTCCAGTGGGCGTGGAGCAGCGGCGCAGCAGCTGGAAAATGTGCTGGAAGGGAGTCAGATAAATGATACGAGTAAATCAGGTAAAACTGCCGGTCAGCCACAGTGAGGCGGATCTTCGCAAGAAAACCGCCAAAATGATGGGAGTATCGGCAGATCAGATACAGTCGGTGGAGCTGGTGCGCCAGTCTCTGGATGCGCGCAAAAAGCCAGATCTGTACTATTTATATGCATTAGATGTTGCAGTGGCAGGGAAAGAGGCGGCGATTGTCAAACGTGCGCGTAGTGTAAATGTGCAGATCCGAAAGGAAGAGGCGTACCGCCTGCCCGATCCGGGAATAGAGCCGCTTCGGGAACGACCGGTAATCGTGGGTTTTGGTCCGGCAGGTATGTTTTGTGGTCTGATGTTGGCGCGTGCCGGATATCGCCCGCTTATTCTGGAACGGGGGCTGGATGCGGACAGCCGTGCAAAGGCGGTTGCACGTTATTGGACAGATGGAACGCTGGATCCGGAGTGCAATGTGCAGTTCGGCGAGGGCGGTGCCGGTACGTTTTCAGATGGAAGCTGAATACGCTGGTCAAGGATCCGTCTGGGCGGAATAAGGAAGTGCTGAAAATCTTGGCGCAGGCGGGCGCGGATCCGACAATTACCTATGTGAACAAGCCGCACGTTGGAACGGATGTTCTGCGGACGGTGGTAAAGAATATTCGAAGTGAGATAGAGAGCCTGGGCGGTGAGGTACGGTTTGGCTGCCGTCTGGAGGACTTTGAGACACAGAATGGTCATTTGTGTTCCATCCGCGTTAGTGCCCGTAAAGGCACGTCGGAGGCAGGACGGACGGTGGAGGAGATTCCGGCATCGGCACTGGTGCTGGCGATCGGGCATAGCGCCCGCGATACGTTTGCGATGCTGGCAGAGAAACCGCTCGACATGCAGGCAAAGGCATTTGCGGTGGGACTGCGGATCCAGCACCCACAGACGCAGATCAACTTAAGCCAGTACGGACGGGAAGAAGCCGGGAATCTGGGGGCGGCCAGCTATAAGCTGACGGCACAGACCTCCGGAGGCAGGGGCGTGTATTCTTTCTGTATGTGTCCGGGCGGCTTTGTTGTGGATGCATCCTCAGAGCCGGGACGGCTGGCAATCAACGGCATGAGCAACCATGATCGTGCCGGTGCAAACGCAAACAGCGCCCTGATTGTGACCGTTACACCGGAGGATTTTCCACAGCCGGGCACACTTGGCGGCGTGACGTTCCAGCGTCAGCTGGAGGAAGCGGCATACCGCTGCGGCGGCGGAAAAATCCCGGTACAGCTTTATGGAGATTTCCGGGAAAACCGGATTTCAACGGGATTTGGAGCAGTGACACCACAGTTTGAAGGGCAGTTTGCATTTGGAAATCTGCGGGAGGTGCTGCCGGAAGTGCTTTCGGCAGCGATGTTAGAGGGAATGGAACATTTTGGACATGTGATTCATGGCTTTGACCGCGAGGATGCGGTTTTTGCCGGAGTAGAGAGCCGGACCTCCTCGCCGCTGCGGATTCCGCGTGACCACGCGACGATGGAGAGCAGCACGATCGCGGGCATCTACCCATGCGGCGAAGGCGCTGGATATGCGGGCGGCATTACCTCGGCGGCGATGGATGGGATGAAGACGGCAGAGGCAATTATCGCGAAGTATGCTATCCCCAAAATTAAATTGTGAGAGAGAATGGTTCAGCGGCTTTAGGCTTTATAGTAAGGATGTCTGCCTGTAGCTGCGAAGAAACAAGCATTATAAGAGGAGAAATGATAGATGAAACAGGAAAGAATTGACCGTATTAATACGTTATATCATAAGAGCCAGGCAGTTGGATTGACCGAAGAAGAGAAAAAAGAGCAGGCAGCGCTTCGGAAGGAGTACATTGAGTCAATCCGTGGAAATATGCGAGGACAGTTAAATTCGATACTGATTAAAGAGAAAGACGGTTCTATTACGGATCTGGGTAAGAAATACGGCGGCGTTACGGATACGAAGAATTAATTGAAGGGTAGAAGAGATGGTTATTCATTCATCTGGATCGCAGATATCAAAACAGGAGGTTCGCGCATATGTCCTTCAAAAACGCGGGACTCTGCTGCCAGAAGAAAAACAACGATGGGATGAGGCATTGTTAGAACGTCTCCACCCCTTCTTTCCATCAGCCGGGACGGCAGTGTATGCCTATACGAGTGTGCGCGGTGAGGCAAGTACGGAATATTTGATTGACGAGCTGTTAAAACGCGGCTGCCGGGTGGCGCTGCCGCGGGTGTTTGGGCGTGAGATGCGTTTTTTCTATGTCACAGATCGGTGTCAGCTTGTGACGGGGGCATATGGCATCCCGGAACCGGCGGACGGATGTCAGGAGGCAGATGCGCCGAAAGCGCTGGTGATCACGCCTGGCGTAGGGTTTTCCAAGGATGGAACCGCATCGGTTATGGGGCGGGGTATTATGACCGCTTTTTTGCGGCAGAACCGGATCATATGGCGGTGGGACTCTGCTATGGATTCCAGTTGTTTCCGGCATTTGAAACCGAAAAGCACGATAAAAAAATGGCATATATTGTGACACCGGAGCAGACAATTAAAGTTTTGTAATGTCTGGCGCACTCGCGCGAAGCAGAAACATATCAAAGGCATACAGGAACAGAGCAGCCGTGTGGTAAACTCTGTTTTTGCTTCCAGATACATGAACCGGAATATTTTGTAAGAAACTGGAAAGGATTCTGGCAGGAATGGGACTTGCGAAAATGAGCACCATATAGTAATATTATCTAATGTATGAAATATTAGGATTATTAGGATAATGAAAGAATAGTAAGGAGCAATACAATTTATGGATTTACATACAAACGATTCGTCCGAATCCGCAGCAGGCGTGTTTGTGTCTGACAAATGTCAGATTCCGGTGGGCGGTGTACCGCAGCAGGAACCGGAGCGCCAGCAGTATTATATGGCACTCTGCCGCCAGAAGGTACAGGAGATTTCGGACAAACTGGGGCGTCCGCTGACCTGCTTTATCTCGACGTTTGGATGTCAGATGAATGCACACGATTCAGAAAAGCTTCTCGGTATTCTGCTGGAAGCAGGATTTGTGGAAGGAACCAGTGAGGAATCGGATTTCGTCCTCTACAATACATGTACAGTCCGTGAAAATGCGAACCTGCGCGTGTATGGACGTTTAGGGTATCTTCACAGCCTCAAGAAAAAGAATCCGCACATGATGATCGCACTCTGCGGCTGCATGATGCAGGAGCCGGAGGTTGTAGAGAAATTAAAGAAGAGCTACCGCTTTGTGGACTTGATTTTCGGTACGCACAATGTATATAAACTGGCAGAGCTGCTGGAACAGCGCTTTGAGACGGGGAAGATGGTCATCGATATCTGGAAAGGAACTGATAAGATCGTTGAGGATCTGCCGTCGGAGCGCAAATATACATTTAAGTCTGGCGTTAATATCATGTTTGGCTGCAACAATTTCTGCAGCTATTGCATCGTCCCGTATGTGCGCGGACGCGAGCGCAGCCGTGCGCCGGAGGACATCATCCGTGAGATTGAAGAGCTGGTTAAGAACGGCGTCGTGGAGATCATGCTGTTAGGGCAGAATGTCAATTCCTACGGAAAGAACCTGGAATCTCCAATTACCTTTGCAGAACTTCTGCGCCGGGTAGAGCGGATTGAGGGGCTTAAACGGATCCGTTTCATGACCTCCCATCCGAAGGATCTGTCGGATGAGCTGATCGAAGTGATGGCATCTTCCAAGAAGATCTGCCGCCATCTGCATCTGCCGCTTCAGTCGGGCAGCAGCGAGATCCTAAAGAAGATGAACCGCCATTACACGAAGGAGCAGTATCTGGAACTGGCAGAGCGCATCCGCAAGGCGGTACCGGATATTTCCCTGACGACGGATATCATCGTTGGATTTCCGGGAGAGACGGAGGAAGATTTCGAGGAGACACTGGAGGTTGTGCGGAAAGTCCGCTACGACAGCGCATTTACCTTTATTTATTCGAAGCGCACCGGAACTCCGGCGGCAGCGATGGAAAATCAGGTTCCAGAAGAAGTTGTCAAAGAACGTTTCGACCGTCTGCTCGCAGAGGTACAGGCGATTTCTGCACAGGTCTGTGGACGAGATGTCCATACGGTGCAGGAGGTTCTGGTGGAGGAACCGGACAGTCACGTGGAGGGACTGGTAACCGGACGTATGTCCAATAACACAATCGTTCATTTCCCAGGTGGAAAAGAGCTGATTGGTAAAATTGTTAAAGTATATCTGAAGGAATCCAAGGGATTTTACTATATGGGATCCATGGTAGATTAAGGAGGATAAATTTATGAAAAAGCATTATAAAGGATTGACGGTTCTGCTGTCAGCCTGCATGCTGGCAGGAAGTGCTTCTGTCGCATATGCAGGACCGGCAGATGACATTGCAAACGGTACAGTCGGTATGCCAAACACCGGTTCGTCAACATCGGCAGAGCAGTTCAACCAGGGAACCGGGCAGCAGGATGAGAACACGGCACTTCATGTCGGCGTCAATTATCTGTATAATGCGGAAGGCGATATTTCTGCATTTGCGATGGATTTGAAAAACTTTGAGGGGATCGGCGGCGTGTCCTATCGTGCATATACCAACACAGGCGGTTATCTGTGGTGGTACCATGACGGCATCCAGACCGGTGTGGTTGGTTCTGGAAGCTGGGTAGAGGCGATCCAGATTCAGCTTTCCGGTCAGGCTGAGAAGATGTACGATGTTTACTATAGCGTTACATCCAGCGGTCAGGGCAAGATGGGATATGCGAAGAACGGCGAAGTGGCTGGTACCGTGGATATCGGCGAGAAGATCCTTTCGATTGAAGTCGTATTAGTTCCGAAGGGAAGCGCAGGTCCGCAGAGTGCAGCACCGCGCTACAAATCAGCTGCTTCCGGCAGACTGAGCGTAGCAGAAAATGCAACGGTTATGTTCAATGAGGACGGAAGCGTATATAACGGCTGGCTTTCCGATGACTTTGTACGTTATTATTTTGAAAATGGCTATGCAAAGACCGGCTGGCAGTATATCGATGGTTACAAGTTCTACTTTGACTCCTGCGGTCGTCTGGTTCAGGACGTAGACAGCCTGATTGGCAAGCAGTCCGATTATCTCCTGAAGGTAAATAAGACACTGAACTGCCTGACGGTTTATGCAAAAGACGGCAATAACGGATATATTATTCCAGTGAAAGCGATGCTGACCTCCGTCGGTGATGATACACCGATTGGAACTTTCAAGACACCGGAGAAATATCGCTGGAGACTGATGGTAAATGATACTTACACCCAGTATGCAACCCGTATCACACAGGGATTCCTGTTCCATTCGATTACATACGCAACCCCGAATGAGAATAACCTTCTGACCGTCGGCTATAATGGTCTGGGTGTTTCCCGTTCTTTAGGCTGTGTACGCCTGAACTGTAGAAACTCCAAGTGGGTATATGATAACTGCCATCTGGGAACGACTGTACAGGTATACGAGGATGCCAATGTAGCATCTCCATTTGATAAGCCGGAGCTGGTACCGATCTCCGATCAGCAGACCTGGGATCCGACGGATCCGAAATTCAACTAAAATAAAACGACAGCGGTCTGTCCGGTCTGGCATTCAGATGAGTGAAGTGCCGGAAAACGGGCGGATCGCGATGAAGAGAGGTAAATTGTGGCACTTTCACCAATGATGACTCATTATCTGGAGACGAAAAAACAGTATCCGGACTGTATTCTGTTTTATCGTCTTGGCGATTTCTATGAGATGTTTTTTGAGGATGCCCAGACTGTTTCGAAAGAACTGGAACTTACCCTGACTGGAAAAGACTGCGGACTGGAGGAACGCGCGCCTATGTGCGGTGTTCCTTATCATGCCGTAGAGGGTTATTTGAGCCGTCTCGTCCAGAAGGGCTATAAGGTCGCCATCGCAGAGCAGATGGAGGATCCGAAACAGGCAAGGGGACTTGTGAAGCGGGAGGTAATCCGGGTGGTGACGCCGGGAACCCTGACAAATTCACAGGTTCTGGAGGAATCAAAAAACAATTACCTGATGGGAATTGTATACATAGACGGTGTATTCGGCGTTTCGACGGTTGATGTCAGCACGGGCGACTATCTTGTGACGGAGGTTCGCAACGAGCGCAGTCTGTTAGATGAAATTTATAAATTTTCGCCGTCGGAGCTTATCTGCAACGAGGCTTTTTACATGTCAGGAATCGATTTAGAGGACTTGAAAGTACGGTTAAACGCCGTGATCTCAGCACTTGAAAATCGGTTCTTTTCTGATGATTCCTGCCGGAGAATCCTGCGGGAACATTTTCATGTAGAGCACCTGGAAGCGTTGGGACTGGCAGACTATGAGACGGGCGCGATCGCGGCGGGTGCTGTCCTGCAGTATCTGTATGAGACGCAGAAAAATACACTGGAACACCTGACGCGCCTGACTGTCTATACGACCGGACAGTTTATGATGCTGGATACGTCCACGCGCCGGAACCTGGAGCTTACAGAGACGCTCCGGGAAAAGCAGAAGCGAGGAACACTTCTCTGGGTGCTTGATAAGACGAAAACGGCGATGGGCGCCCGTATGCTGCGGACACTTGTGGAGCAGCCGCTCATCAGCCGGGAGGAGATCCTGCGCCGCCAGAATGCGATCGAAGAGCTGAACATGAACTATATCAGCCGCGAGGAGCTGTGCGAATATCTGAATCCGATCTACGATCTCGAACGTCTGATCGGACGCATCAGTTACCGGACGGCAAATCCGCGCGATCTCATCGCGTTTGGCAATTCACTGGCGATGTTTCCGTATATCAAACAGATTTTGAAGGAGTTTTCAGGCGAGCTGCTTAAAAACCTGGAAACCGCTCTGGACCCACTGGCAGATTTGAAGGAACTGATTGACAAGGCGATCGTGGAAGAGCCGCCGATCACGGTGCGCGAGGGCGGCATCATCAAGGAAGGCTACCATGAGGAGGCAGACCGTCTGCGTCATGCAAAGACAGAAGGAAAAGACTGGCTGGCACAGTTAGAGCAGAGCGAGCGCGAAAAGACAGGCATCAAAAACCTGAAAGTCAAGTTCAATAAGGTATTTGGCTATTATTTTGAGGTGACTAATTCCTTTAAGGATCTGGTGCCGGATTATTTCATCCGTAAACAGACCCTGACAAACGCAGAGCGCTATACGACCGACCGGCTGAAAGAGCTGGAAGATATCATTCTCGCGCCGAGGACAAGCTGGTTTCTCTGGAATATGATCTGTTCTGCCAGGTGCGCGACCAGATCGCGGGCGAGGTAAACCGGATTCAGAGTACCGCCCGTGCGATCGCGATGACGGATGTGCTGGCGTCTCTGTCGGTGGTGGCGACGCGTTACAATTACGTGAAACCTCATATCAACGAAAAGGGCATCATCCGCATCAAAAACGGACGTCATCCGGTCGTAGAGCGCATGATGGGCGGCGAGATGTTTGTCGCCAATGACACATATTTAGACAACGGAAAGAACCGGATTTCGATCATTACCGGTCCGAACATGGCTGGTAAGTCAACTTATATGCGTCAGACGGCGCTGATCACGCTGATGGCGCAGATCGGAAGCTTCGTCCCGGCGGATGAGGCGGATATCGGTCTCTGCGACCGTATTTTTACCCGTGTGGGCGCTTCGGATGATTTGGCATCCGGTCAGAGTACCTTCATGGTGGAGATGACCGAGGTTGCGAATATCCTGCGGAATGCGACGAAAAACAGCCTTCTGATTCTCGACGAGATCGGGCGCGGTACGAGTACCTTCGACGGCCTTTCGATCGCCTGGGCGGTTGTGGAGTATATTAGTAATACGAAGATTCTGGGTGCTAAGACGCTGTTTGCGACACATTACCATGAACTGACAGAGCTGGAAGGAACCTTAAGCGGCGTCAACAACTACTGTATCGCGGTCAAGGAACAGGGCGACGATATCGTCTTCTTGCGTAAAATCGTGAAGGGTGGCGCCGATAAGAGCTACGGCATCCAGGTGGCGAAGCTTGCAGGCGTTCCGGCTCCGGTCATCGATCGGGCAAAAGAACTGGTGGAAGAGTTGAGCGATGCCGACATTACAGCGCGTGCGAAGGAGATTGCAGAAAATGGTCCGGGAACCCAGACGCGCAAAAAGGTGGCAAAACCGGACGAGGTAGATCTGCAGCAGATGTCGATCTTTGACACGGTCAATGAGGACGATATCATCAAGGAGATCATGGAACTGGAAGTAAACCGGATGTCTCCGCTGGATGCGCTCAATACATTAGATAAGCTGCAGGCGAAGCTGAAAAACCGGTGGATGCACCAGTAAAAAAGAGTTTAGGAAGGATGTGGAGGAGATAGATGGCTGCGATTCAGGTCTTGGATTCCAATACAATCAATCAGATTGCAGCCGGCGAGGTCATTGAACGGCCGGCGTCGGTTGTCAAGGAGCTTTTGGAAAATGCGATCGATTCGAAGGCGACGGCGATCACGGTGGAGATTCAGGGCGGCGGTCTGCAGACGATCCGGGTGACGGATAACGGAAGCGGCATTGTACGCGAGGAGATCCCACTGGCATTTAAGCGCCATGCGACCAGCAAGATCCGGACGGCGTCGGATTTGTTTCAGGTGGCATCGTTAGGGTTCCGCGGCGAGGCGCTGGCGTCGATCGCGTCGGTGGCGAAGGTGGAACTGATCACGAAAACAAACGATTCGATCAGCGGTTCCCGTTACCGCATCGAGGGCGGCGAGGAACTGGGACTGGAGGAGGTCGGTGCGCCGGAAGGTACGACCTTTATCGCCAGAGATCTGTTCTACAATACACCGGTACGCCGGAAGTTTTTAAAGACGCCGGCGACAGAAGGGTCCCATGTGGCAGATTTAGTCGAAAAGATTGCCCTGTCGCATCCGGAAATCTCCATCCGTTTCATCAATAACAACCAGAGCCGTCTCCATACCTCTGGAAATCATAACTTAAAAGATATAATTTATGCGGTCTTTGGACGCGAGATCACGGCAAACCTGATTGAGGTGGATGCCGGAGCTGATCCGATCCGGGTAGGCGGCTTCATCGGTAAGCCGCTGATCGCGCGCGGCAACCGCACGTATGAAAATTATTTCATCAACGGACGCTATATCAAGAGCAGTATCATCGGAAAGGCGATCGAGGACGCATATAAACCGTTCATGATGCAGCACAAGTATCCATTTACGATGCTGCAATTTACGATCGATCCGTCGTATATTGACGTCAACGTCCATCCGGCGAAGATGGAGATCCGTTTCAGGGACGGCGAACAGATCTACCGGACGGTCTACCATACGATTGCGATGGCACTCGCTAACCGGGAACTGATTCCGGCGGTTTCGCTGGAGAATGAGAAGAATGCAGAGAAAGAGCTGAAGATTCCGGGGCTGGAAAAGGGAGTGCTGCCGGAGCTTCCAACCAGAAAGATGGAAAGCAGCCAGGGCAGCCGTCCGTCCTTAAAACCAGTCCGTATCCGTGAGGAACATCCGGAACCGTTTGAGACGAAACGTCTGGGGGCGTCGCAGGCAGAAATGATGTCGGTCTCGGAAGATGTGCCGGGATATGGGGCTGAAAACGGCAGCGGATCAAATGCGGCTGTGTCAGGAACGGGGCGGTTCGATGAAGTGTTTGGAAGAACCGACACAACCGGCAGAGTTGAAAATGTTTCAATTAATACAGAGTCAGATCTGCCAGAGCCGGCCACATCAGCGCCTTCCAGCGAATCCATCTCAGCTTCAGCGGGGCAAACTGCATCTCCTGCATCTGTTTCAACGGGAACGACCCAGTCCGCCCCATCTGAAAAGCCCCGTCAGATGGATCTGTTTGAAGATAAACTCCTGACCAAACCGGCGCGTGCGAACCACCGCCTGATTGGACAGCTGTTTGACACATACTGGCTGGTGGAGTATCATGATAATCTGTACATCATTGATCAGCATGCGGCGCATGAGAAAATCCTCTATGAGCGGACGATGGCATCCCTTCAAAAGAGGGAGTACACCTCCCAGATGATCGATCCGCCGATCATTTTGAGTCTCAACAGCAGTGAGCAGCTCAAATTAGAGCAGTATATGGAACATTTTACTTCGATCGGATTTGAGATTGAGCCGTTTGGCGGCAAGGAGTACGCGGTGCGTGCCGTCCCGGCGAACCTCTTTTCCGTCGCAAAACGCGAGCTTCTGATGGAGATGATCGACGATCTGGCGGAGGGCAATGGAAGCGGAACCCCGGATCTCATCAATGAGCGTGTGGCGACGATGTCGTGTAAGGCGGCGGTCAAGGGCAATCACACATTATCATTTGCCGAAGCGGACAAGCTGATCGATGAACTTCTGGAACTCAAAAATCCGTATGCGTGCCCACATGGACGCCCAACGATCATATCGATGAGCAAATATGAGTTGGAGAAGAAATTCAAACGGATTGTATAACCCATTAAAAGGAGAGAAAGTCTTATGGGAAATCTGGAACAAGCGGCTGAAAAAAAGCCCCTGATTGTCCTGACCGGACCGACGGCAGTCGGAAAAACGGCGCTGTCCATTCAGCTTGCCAGGCGGATCGGCGGCGAGATCATCAGCGCGGATTCGATGCAGGTGTACCGCCACATGGATATCGGTACGGCAAAGATACGCCTGGAAGAGATGGACGGTGTGCCGCACCATCTGATCGATATTTTAGAGCCAACTGAGGATTTCAATGTCGTGCGGTTTCAGGCACTTGCCCGCGCGGCGGCGGAAGATATTTACAGCCGCGGAAAAATTCCGATCGTGGCAGGTGGAACCGGCTTTTATATTCAGGCACTGCTCAATGATATTGATTTCACCCAGATCGACGAAAATACGCAGTTTCGGGAGGAGATGGAACGCCTGGCAGCCGAACAGGGGGCAGAAGTCCTGCATGAGCGTCTGCGGGCGGTCGATCCAGAATCGGCGGAGGCGATCCACGCAAACAATGTAAAACGTGTGATCCGCGCGCTGGAATATTATGAGCAGACGGGCGAGAAGATTTCTGCCCACAATGAGGCGGAGCGGGCAAAGACTTCACCGTACCATTTCTTCTATTATGTATTAAATACCGATCGGACGGTTCTCTATGAGCGGATCGAGAAGCGGATCGATGAGATGATGGAAGAGGGACTGGTCGAGGAAGTGAGGCAGCTGCAGGCGATGGGCTGCAGGCGTGATTCAGTGGCGATGCAGGGACTTGGATATAAAGAAATTCTGGCATATTTAAATGGCGAAATGTCATTGGAGACAGCGGTCAATATCCTGAAACGCGATACGCGCCATTTTGCGAAACGTCAGCTTACCTGGTTCCGGCGGGAACGCGACGTGCGTTTCTTATATTTGCCGGAATTTGATAATGACCGAGAACGCGTGCTGGAACATATTCTGCAGGAATTAGCGGCGGAAGCGGGTATTATGGAGTGTGATTCATAAGATGGATGGAACACTCTAAATTATAAGTTGTAAAAATCAAGAAAAGTTAAAGAAACAAAAAAAGAATTATAGAATAACCGTAACTGTTCAGTAGGTCTGCGCATTTACTGCGCTGACCGTACGAAAACATGGGTCAGCAGGCAAAAATCCCATTGCCGTAGGCAATTTTTAATGGATTTTTGCGCGTGACTGTGAAGGTACTGAACAGTTACGAATAACCGACAACAGGAAAGGAATCACCATGGAGTTAGAGAAAATGTATGGCGACCTCGGCATTTCGAAAGAAGTGCTTGAATATGGAGCCAGAATCGAAGCGGCTCTGGAAGACCGTTTCACAGAGATCGATGGCAATGCAGAGTACAATCAGTTAAAGGTAATCGCTGCGATGCAGAAAAACCGCGTCAGCGATATTCATTTTTCCGGTACAACCGGATATGGTTACAACGACCTCGGACGTGAGACGCTGGAACAGGTATATGCGGATGTATTCCACACTGAGGACGCGTTGGTGCGCCCGCAGATCGTGTGCGGAACGCACGCGCTCTACACGGCATTAGCCGGAAACCTGCGCCCGGGCGACGAGCTGCTTTCGCCGGTGGGAAAACCGTATGATACTCTGGAGGAAGTGATCGGCATCCGCGAGTCCAACGGTTCCCTGCGGGAGTATGGCATTTCATACCGTCAGGTTGACCTGCTGCCGGACGGAACCTTCGATTACGACGGCATCCGCGCGGCGATCAACGAGAAGACAAAACTGGTAACCATCCAGCGTTCCAAGGGATACGCATCCCGTCCAACCCTCTCGGCAGAGCAGATCGGTGAACTGATTGCATTTGTTAAATCCATCAAACCGGAAGTGATCTGTATGGTAGACAACTGCTATGGCGAATTCGTTGAGCGGATCGAACCGAGCGATCTCGGTGCGGACATGGTAGTCGGTTCCCTGATCAAAAACCCGGGCGGCGGACTGGCGCCGATCGGCGGCTATATCGCCGGAACCAGACAGTGCATCGAAAATGCAGCGTACCGCCTTGGTTCTCCGGGACTCGGACGGGAGGTCGGCGCGAGTCTTGGCGTCAACCAGTCCTTCTTCCAGGGACTTTTCCTGGCACCGACCGTTGTATCCGGCGCATTAAAGGGAGCTATCTTTGCGGCAAACGTCTATGAGCGCCTGGGCTTTGATGTGGTTCCGAACAGCACGGAGCCGCGCTATGATATCATTCAGGCGATCACGTTTGGAAAACCGGAGGGTGTTATTGCGTTCTGCCAGGGCATTCAGGCGGCGGCGCCGGTTGACAGCTATGTATCGCCGGAACCGTGGGATATGCCGGGGTATGATTCCCAGGTTATTATGGCAGCAGGTGCCTTTATCCAGGGATCCTCGATCGAGCTTTCCGCGGATGGTCCGATCAAACCGCCGTACAACGTCTTCTTCCAGGGCGGACTGACCTGGTACCATGCGAAGTTAGGCATTTTAATGTCCCTGCAGAAGCTTCTGGATGCAGGCATAGTAAAACCTGAGCAGCTCAAAATCGACTAGAAATGACGTTTTTTGAATGATTTTGTAATTAATTTTAAGAAAACTTTAAAAAAAAATCTGCCGGACTGTCTATACACATTCCGGCAGTTTGTGCTAAGATAATAAAGATTATAGAAAGGGACGGTATTCGGTATCATGAATCGAGCAAAAAATTTCTGGATTCTTCTGCTGCTCCTGATGACAGGGATTGTGTTAGGTGGATTTATCGGAAATATGGCATCCGGCGTCAGGGGACTGTCGTGGCTGAATTACGGACAATCCTTCGGTCTGATGGACCCGGTTGTTCTTGATTTAGGAATCCTGGTTATCACGTTTGGTCTGTCAATCCGGGTGACGATGGCGAGCATCATCGGCGTTGTCATTGCACTGATCGCATATCGTCTGATTTAATCAAAGAATCCCGCCTGGTGGGAATGGCTTTCTGTATGCAGAGGAGAGGCACGCAGGAGGACAATCAATGAAAAAAGAAACAGAGAAACCAGTAAAAAGTTCTGAACCGACCGCTGGATGGCGTCTTACCATGAAAGATATCCCTGAAAAAGACCGACCCTACGAAAAATGTGAGAGGGAGGGAGTTGGGGCACTGACGGACGCCGAGCTTTTAGCGATCCTTATCCGGACCGGAAACCGGCAGGAGTCGGCACTTTCCTTGGCAACCCGGATTCTGGCGCAGGCGCAGCCACCGGGAATTTTAGGGCTTTTGCATCTGACTCTTCCAGAACTGATGGAGCAGAAAGGAATCGGCAGGGTCAAGGGAATCGAACTTTTGTGTGTGGGAGAACTGTCACAGCGGATCTGGCGCACCTTGACGCTTTCAGAAGCGCCTGCGTTTACGGCGCCGGAGGCGATCGCCGCCTTTTATATGGAGGAAATGCGTCACAAAGAGCAGGAAGAGATGCACCTGATGATCCTCAATACGAAGCAGAAGCTGATTCGGGATATCCTGCTGTTTCGGGGAACCTTCAATCACTCTCCGGCGTCTCCGAGGGAGATATTTATCGAGGCGCTGCGCTATCATGCAGCCAGCATCGTTTTAGTACATAATCATCCGAGCGGGGATCCTACCCCCAGTGCGGAGGATCGGCGGACGACCGTCCGGATTCAGGAGGCGGGCGCTATGCTGGGAATCCGGCTTTTGGATCATGTGATTATCGGCGAACAAGCCTATTTTAGTTTCAAAGAACGGGGAATACTATCATTATGAAAAACAGCAAGTATATTCTGGCAGGTATGTCAGCCTTCTGTCTTGTGCTGATTACAGCAACGTCTATCAAATCAAGCTTTCTGATGCCGCTTCGGACGGGTGTCGGTTTTGTTCTGGTACCGCTGCAGTCAGGCGTCAACGCGATCGGCACAGGTCTCTACAATGCGCTTGAAAATTTTTCCTCCCTGCGGGAGGCGCAGGAGGAGAACAAAAATCTCCAGATGCGTCTGGATCAGATGGTGGAAGAGAACAACCGCTTGCAGTCGGAGCTTTACGAGTTAGACCGTCTCAGAGAGCTGTATCAGCTTGATCAGGAATATATGCAGTATAAAAAAATAGCCGCCCGTGTCATTGCAAAGGACTCTGGAAACTGGTTTCAGGTATTCCGGATCGACAAGGGAGCGGACGATGGCATCCAGGAAGATATGAACGTCATGGCAGGCGGCGGACTGGTCGGTATTGTAACCGATGTCGGGGCAAACTATGCAACTGTCCGCGCGATCATCGATGACGACAGCAACGTCAGCGGCATGTCCCTGCGGACCGGCGATACCTGTAATGTATCCGGCAACCTGACGCTTTACCAGGATGGACGGCTGGGACTTGACCATATCAAGAAAGAGGCAGATATCCAGGAGGGCGACAAGATCGTGACCTCCAACATCAGTGATATTTTCCTGCCGGGCATTCTCATCGGTTATGCCTCCGGGCTGACGACCGATGCCAACAACGTAACCAAATCCGGTACAATCATTCCGGTTGCAGATTTTGATAACCTGCAGGAGGTACTGGTAATCACCCAGCTGAAAAATGGGGATGGAGGCGACAATAATGCGGAAGCTGCTGATTAACCTTGTCATGCTGATTCTGGCATTCACGATCCAGATCTGCGTGTTCCCACAGATCGCCTTCTTATCTTCGGCTCCGAACCTGCTGCTGATTGTGGTGTTTGTGTGCAGCTTCATCGAGGGGCGCGAGCGGGGGATGTTCTACGGGCTGGTGGCAGGTCTTTTTATGGATCTGTTTTACAGTGGACCATTTGGCTTTTATACACTGTTTTTCATCAATCTGGGGTATGTCAGTGGAATCTGCAACAAGTATTATTATGAAGACTACATCACGCTGCCGCTGCTTTTGAGCCTGGCAAGTGATTTAATCTATAACCTGTACATCTATGTATTCCGGTTCCTGATACGGAATCGTCTGAATTTTGGGCATTATCTGGTCTCCATCATTATCCCGGAGATCATATTTACCACGGTTACGACGCTTGTCGTATACCGGTTTTTCCTTTTTATCAACCGGAAACTGAAAGAATGGGAACAAAGGAGAGATTCGAACATTGTTTGATGACCTGAAAGAATATCTGCGAGAATGGTTCAAAAAAGTGATTACCTCCCGGCTTTTTGTCCTGGTGGTTGTGTTCTGCCTGATGTCGTCCGCATTGGTGATGCGGTTGTTCAACCTGCAGATCATCAAGGGCGAAGAGTATCAGGATGCATATACAGCGATGACGGAAAAAGTCATAAAGACTGCCAGCACGCGGGGTAATATCTACGATCGGAACGGCAATGTGCTGGCGTACAACGAACTGGCATACGACGTTACCATACAGGATACCGGTGCGTACAAGACGGATGCACAGTGGAACACGATGCTCTACGATCTGGTATCGATCTTGAATAAACACGGTGAGAGCGCACAGACCAGTTTAGAGCTTACGCTCGATCACGATGGAAATGTCGTGTATACCTCCGAGACACAGTCCGGACGCAAGCGATTCCTGCGTGATTATTATGGTCTTAAAAATGTGGATGAGATGGACGATTCAGATGGAAAATACCCGTCCGACATTTCAGCGCCAGATCTGCTGGAGCGGATGAAAAAGGAGTACCACCTGACACTCGGTGACGATAAGAACCGGGACGGGCGCCCGCTTGACAAAGACGGCAATCCCATCGATGTTTCGGATGAGGTGGCGCTGCAGATCGTCGGTATCCGCTACACGATGCGTTTTACCGCGTTCCAGAAGTACGAATCGACAACGATCGCGACGGATATCAGCGATGAGACCGTTGCAGACATTTTAGAGCACGCAGCCGATCTGGTGGGCGTCAATATACAGGAATCGACGATCCGTATGTACAATGAAAGCCTCTACTTTGCGCCGATCATTGGATATACGGGAAAAGTAACGAGCGAACGTCTGGAGGAGTTAAAGGCGGTCAACGATGACTATGAGTTAAATGATGTCGTAGGCCGTACCGGCATCGAATCCTCGATGGAGCTGGAATTAAAGGGTAAGAAAGGTTCCCAGACGGCATATGTAGATAATGTCGGAAGAATCCTAAGCGTGACCGGGGAAGTCGCACCGGTGGCAGGCAACGATATCTGGCTGACCCTCGATCTGAACCTTCAGAAGGGTATTTACCACATTCTGGAGAAGCAGCTGGCGGGCGTCTTGTTAAAGACGATTGTCAACCAGGATGAGAAAGATATCGCTTATATCGATTCTTCCAGTATTAAGATACCGATCAAGAAGGCATACTTCCAGCTGATCAACAACAACGTCCTCTCGATTGACAATTTTGCTTCCGAAGAGGCATCCGATGTGGAACAGCAGATTTATCAGAAGTACGAGAGCTCACGCGTGCGAATTGAACAGGAACTGCGGGGCGAACTGCAGTCTGAAAATGCAACGCCGATGAACGCGCTTTCAGAGGAAATGCAGGCATATATGCAGTATATCTATTCGTATCTTTCTTCCAGCAACAAGGCGATTGTCCAGCGTGATGCGATCGATACGTCCAGTGACATGTATCAGGCGTGGAAGAACGGTACGATCAGTCTGCGGGAATACTTATATTATGGAATTGCCAACAACTGGATCGATACGACGAAGCTGGACATCCAGAGCCGGTATTCGAATGCGGACGATGTCTTCACGGCACTGCTGGACGACTGTTTCCGCGATCTGGAACAGGATCCGGCATTCGAGAAACTGATTTATCAGTATTTAATCAATAACAATGTTGTGACCGGGCGCGAGCTCTGCATGGCGCTCTATTCCCAGAATGTGCTTGCATACGATGAGAATGAGGTCAACCTGCTGCGTGTCAGCGGGGAAGAATATGCGTACCAGTTCCTGATGAATAAGATCCGCAATATTGAGATCACACCGGCGCAGCTGGCACTTGACCCGTGTACGGCGAGCTGTGTCGTGACGAGCGCGAAGACTGGCGAGGTGCTGGCACTGGTATCTTATCCAAGCTATGACAACAACCGGATTTCGGACAGCACCTATTTTGCCCAGCTAAATGCCGATCAGTCGCTGCCGCTGCGAAACAATGCGACGCAGACACTGAAAGCACCAGGCTCCACCTTCAAGCCGATCACGGCGATTGCAGGTCTGGAAGAGGGGGCAATCACGCTTTCTGATATGATTAACTGTACCGGTATTTATGAGGAAGTCAGCAATCCGATCCGATGCTGGAAATATCCGGGCTTCCACGGACCGTTAAATGTCGTGGGAGGCATCGAAAATTCCTGTAACTATTTCTTCTCGGAGGTGGCGCACCGCCTGTCCACAGAGGCAGATGGAAGCTACAAACCGGAGAAAGGTCTGGAGACGCTGAAAAAATACGCGACCATGTTCGGTTTGGACCGGACTTCGGGCATTGAAATCTCGGAGGCGACGCCGTCTATCAGTGATACCGATCCGGAGCGTTCCAGTATGGGACAGGGTACGCACCAGTTTGCGAGCGTGCAGCTTGCCCGCTATGTGACGGCGCTTGCCAACCGCGGCACGGTCTATGATCTGAGCTTGATTGATAAGGAGACGGATTCCCAGGGTAATCTGGTCAAGGATTATTCGCCGGCTGTGGCGTCAACCCTTGATTTCCAGACAAGCACCTGGGATGCAGTCCAACAAGGTATGCGCCAGGTAGTTACCAACAGTTCGACCAAGCGTGTGTTTGATGGTCTGGACGTACACGTGCCGGTAAGACCGGTACGGCGCAGGAGTCCCAGAAACGGGGCAACCACGCGTTCTTTATTTCGTTTGCACCGTATGAGAATCCGGAAATTTCGGTGACGGTCAGTATCCCGAATGGATATTCTTCTTCGAATGCGGCGATGGTGGCAAAACACGTATATCGTTACTTCTATGGCTATGCGAGTCTGGATGATATCCTGAATTCAGGAGCATTGGATGCGTCCAATGAACGAATCAATGGAGATTAAGAGGTGATGGAACTATGAAAAGTTCCGTAGTAATAAAGGGATGTAAGTCCGGTATGACGGTAATTCTGAATCCGGACACTCCCTTTGAACAGTTACTGGAGGATGTAGGGAAAAAGTTTAAAGAAAGTGAAAAATTCTGGGGATCCGCCCAGATGACGCTGACCCTGGAGGGGAGGGAACTGACCCCAATCGAGGAACTGCAGGTGACGGATGCGATTACCGCCAATTCCCAGATAGAGATTCTCTGTCTGCTGGATACTGACGCTAACCGCATCGCCCGCTGTGAAAAGGCGCTGACCGAGCGGCTGATGGAGCTGACTGCCCGGACGGGACAATTTTATAAGGGTAATTTATCCCGGGGCGATCTGCTGGAATCCGATGCGAGCATCGTGATCATCGGGAATGTGGAGCGCGGCGCGCGTGTCAGCGCACGGGGCAATATCGTTGTCCTTGGCACGCTGGCGGGTTCCGCCCATGCTGGGGCGGCGGGAAGTGAGGACGCGGTGATCACCGCGCTGGCAATGTCGCCGATGCACCTCGGATTGCTGATCTGACAGCCAAAACGCGCAGCCAGGGTAAAAAGATGGGGCGCGGACCGATGATTGCATCGGTATCCGGTGGAAACATTGACGTAGAATCGGTCAAAAAAAGTTTTTTAGATTATTTTCATTTTATTTAGCGTATTTAATGGATTTAAGACTGGAATTATTCTACTTTTTAGAGTAGAATAAAATGGTAAAACAGAATACAGGAGGATGTTCCTATGAGCGAAGTTATCGTTATTACTTCCGGAAAAGGAGGCGTCGGCAAAACGACAACCTCAGCGAACGTCGGCACCGGGCTTGCCATGCTTGGCAAACGGGTGGTTCTCATCGACACCGATATCGGTCTGAGAAACCTGGATGTCGTCATGGGACTGGAAAACCGGATTATCTACAATCTGGTCGATGTGATCGAGGGAAACTGCCGGATGAAGCAGGCGCTGATTCGAGACAAAAGATATCCTGACCTGTTCTTATTACCTTCCGCCCAGACGCGGGACAAGTCGTCCGTGAGTCCGGGGCAGATGATAAAATTAGTAGAAGACTTAAGAGAAGAGTTTGATTACATACTGCTTGACTGTCCCGCCGGGATTGAGCAGGGCTTTCGCAATGCGATCGCCGGGGCGGACCGGGCGCTGATTGTCACGACACCGGAGGTATCCGCGATACGGGATGCTGACCGGATCATCGGACTTTTAGAAGCATCCGGGGTCGGGCGTATGGACCTGATCATCAACCGGATCCGGAGCGATATGGTGCGCCGGGGCGATATGATGTCGGTGGATGATGTGATGGATATTCTGTCTGTCCCTGTGATTGGCACAGTCCCGGACGATGAGGATATCGTTATATCCACGAATCAGGGCGAACCGCTGGTCGGCATGAATGGATATGCCGGGCAGGCATATTTAAACATATGCAAACGAATACTTGGAGAATCGGTACCATTTATACAGCTTGATGCGTCTCCGGGCTTCTGGTCCCGGATATCCGGCTTCCTCAAACGTGCATAGGAGGGGACGCTATGATTCTGATTGCAGAACTGTTTACGAAAAAGAATTCCGGCGAGATAGCCAGAAAGCGTTTAAAACACCTTCTGACTGCCGATCGGGCGGCTGTTCGCCGGAACTTCTGGATCTGATTCGCGCAGATTTCCTGAGGAGCGTGTCACGTTATCTGGAGATTGATCCGGGGGATGTGACACTCCGGATTCTGAGGACATCCTCAGAACAGCCGGCGGAGGTATTCCCGGCGGTCTGTGCGTCGGTGCCGGTTCTTACTTTAAGGAGCCATTTACAGCATGATATTCGATTACCAATTTAGAAATTACAACTTTCGAGCCCTCATTTATATGATTCTGCTGAGTGTTCTCGGCATTTTGGTTGTCGGGAGCGCCAGCAATCAGGACCGTTCCTCTGTGATAAAACAGGTTATCGGAGTGGTTGTATCCCTGATTATCTGTCTGGTTCTGTCTTTGATTGATTACCATCAGTATTTCCGATTTACCACGCTTATTTATGTGGTCTGTGCCGGAATGCTGGCGGCAGTTCTTTTGTTTGGACGTACCACCAAGGGCGCGACCCGCTGGCTGCGGATCGGCGGGATTCAGATCCAGCCGTCCGAGTTTGTAAAGATCGGTCTGATCCTCATCCTGGCGAATTTTCTTTCCAGAAACCGGGATAAAATCAATGAGCCAAAGACATTGGGGATGACGGCGCTTATCTGTGTCCTTCCGGTCGGCATGGTATATTTACAGCCGAACCTTTCCACCACCATCGTCATCTGCTTCATGATTCTGTGCATGGTTTATGTAGCCGGTATCAGTTACAAATGGATTGCCGGTGCGGTGGCGGTCGGGGTACCTGGATTTGCGGCGCTTATCTATCTGTCGCTGCAGGGATTCATCCCGTTTCTCCAGAAATACCAGGCACAGCGTATCATGGGAAAGATTTTCCACAGCAGCAGTGAATTTACGGATCTGAACCGTCAGCAGGATAACTCCATGATGGCGATCGGCTCCGGGCAGCTACGCGGCAAGGGGCTTTTTAACAACACATTAAGCTCCGTCAAGAATGGAAATTTCCTCTCGGAGGAACAGACGGACTTTATCTTCGCTGTTATCGGAGAGGAGCTTGGGTTTGTCGGCGGCGTGGCGGTCATTGCCCTCTATGCGCTGCTGGTGTATGAGTGCCTTTGGATTGCGGCGCGCGCAAAAGACACAGCTGGACGTCTGATTGCATCGGGCATGGCGGCGCTTCTGGCGTTCCAGAGTTTTGCCAACATTGCGGTAGCCACGGGAATCTTCCCGAACACGGGTCTTCCGCTTCCTTTCATAAGCTCCGGACTTAGTTCGCTGCTCAGTATGTTTATCGGAATGGGAGTTGTTCTCAATGTTGGATTGCAACGAAATAACGTAACCGTTCAGTAAGTACATGCATGGACTGTGAAGCTGCATGGAAATTGAATTTTATGGTTATGAAAAATAGGAATCATTAAGGAGGCAGGTATAGATGTATATCGGGTTAATCGCACATGATGCGAAGAAAAAACTGATGCAGAACTTCTGTATCGCATATCGCGGCATCCTGAGCAAGCATGAACTCTATGCGACAGGAACGACAGGCCGCCTGATTGAGGAGGTTACGAATCTGACCCTCCATAAATATCTGCCGGGTCATCTGGGAGGTTCCCAGCAGCTCGGCGCACAGATCGAACACAATCAGATCGATCTGCTGATTTTCCTGCGCGATCCGTTGGCGCCGAAGCCGCATGAGCCAGATGTTAATGATGTTGTCCGCCTCTGTGATATTCACAATATCCCGATGGCGACAAACCTGGCGACGGCAGAGCTTCTCGTCAAGGCGCTTGACCGCGGCGATATGGAATGGCGGGAGATGTACAAATGAGAAAACAGACAATCGGACTTGCGGGCGCACTGATGCTTTGCGGTATCGGCATGCTGACCGGCTGTGGTGCCCGCGGTCTGGAACAGGCATATTCATTTCAAGAACGGGAAGCGCAGATGACGCCAGCGGCAGGTGCCGGGCTGGCGCCCTTTTTTGCCTCTTCTCTCTGCGTACCGGAATCTGCAGACGGCGATATTGCTCCAGATGATGCGGTGACGGCGCAGGCGGGCGCATTGTTTGATGTGACCGACTCCAGCGTTATATATGGTAAGAACATCTATGACCAGATGTACCCGGCGAGCATCACGAAGGTAATGACGGCGATCATCGCGATCGAGGAAGGCAATCTTTCCGATGCGGTGACGGCAAATGACGATGTCGTGATCCGCGAGGCAGGCGCTTCGATGGCAGGCATCAAGCCGGGCGATACCTTTACGCTGGAGCAGCTCTTATACGGACTGATGATTCCGTCCGGCAACGATGCAGCCAATGCAATTGCGGATCATATCGCCGGAAGCACGGATGCGTTTGTGGAGAAGATGAATGCGAAAGCGAAGGAACTCGGTGCGACCCACACGCATTTTGTCAATGCAAATGGTCTGCACAGCACCGACCACTATACAACGGCATATGATCTCTATCTGATTTTCAACGAGGCGCTTAAACTGCCGCTGTTTTGTGAGATCATTAACGCGCAGTCTTATACAGCTGATTATACCGATGCAAATGGAGCCGCAAAACAGCAGGTCTGGAAGGTTGGCAACTGGTATCTGAAGGGAGACCGCGAGGCACCGGAGGGAGTGACTGTCTTAGGCGGCAAAACTGGCACCACACAGGCGGCTGGCTACTGCCTGATCATGGCGAGCGATGGGGACGATGGCAAGGAATATATATCGGTTGTGCTAAAATCTGCAAATCGTCCGTCACTTTATGACAATATGACGGAAATTTTGACTAAAATTTCAAATAAGTGATTGCAATATTTATAAATTTATACTATAATTATTTATACAATAAAAGATTTTACATACAACTTAAATAAACTCAAGGAGGAGATTGTTATGGTTCAGATCATCGCAGGAGCAAAGGGAAAAGGAAAAACTAAATATTTACTCGATATGGCGAACACGGCTGTCAAAGAAGCCAAGGGTTCCGTTGTCTATCTGGATAAGAGTTCCAAACATATGTATGAGTTGAATAACCAGATTCGCCTTATCAATGTACAGGAATATCCGATTGATACCAGCGATGGATTTATCGGATTTATTTGTGGTATTATCTGCCAGGATCATGATCTGGAGCAGATGTATCTTGACAGCTTCCTGAAACTTGCCTGCCTCGAGGGAGCGGATATTGAAGAGACCTACAAGACGCTGGAGACCATCAGTGAGAAATATCATGTAAAATTCGTTTTAAGCATATCCATGAATGCAGCCGATCTTCCAGAGTGCGCGAAAGAAAGTGTTGTAGTATCTTTATAAGAGATTCAAAATGAACGAAACCGCAGCTGTCAGCGCAGGGCGGAGACAGGAGACTGTCCGATTCATCTGAAAAAGGAGAATTGGATGGTCTCTTTTTTTTCTAATTTTCTAGTTTGGGCTCAAAACCATCTTTCCACATTTTCATTGAAATGCTTCTTTTGCAGGTACCACCTTTGGGAAAAAATAGATATGCTTTTACATTTTTTTCAAAATTATAAGTATTTCCTATCATGCATATGAAATTTTTTGTATTGGATAAAAAAATTACAAAATATACTGAAAAATAATTGTAAAATTTCGATTTATACGGTATAATGACACGTGTCGGGAGACAAAAGATTCCGATGCGTCTATTTGTGAGACAGATACAAAAGTATGCGGAAATCATTTAAAAGACAGGAAGGAAAATACTATGAATGCAGAATTCTACCAGGGGAACCGACAGCGGCTGTATGACAGCCTTCCGGATCACACCCTGCTTCTCCTGTTTTCCGGTTCTTCCATCCGAAAAACAGCCGATGAAAATTATCCGTTTTATGCCGATCGGAGTTTTCTCTATCTGACCGGCATCGGGCAGGAACACACAGTCCTGATGGCAGAGAAGGACGGAGAAGAGGTACAGGAAACACTTTACATACTTCCGCCGGATATGCTGGCCGAGCGGTGGACCGGGAAACGGTTCACACCGGAGGAGGCCAGGGCGCGATCCGGGACCGCGCAGATCGCATCGAGCGGCGAGTGGGAAAACCGTCTGAAA
The DNA here is from genome assembly GCF_003478725.1 of Clostridium sp. AF22-10. NCBI lineage: Bacteria > Bacillati > Bacillota > Clostridia > Eubacteriales > Clostridiaceae > Clostridium > Clostridium sp. AF22-10. The sequence continues at coordinate 149,431 of NZ_QUFZ01000002.1, read as the reverse complement.
CTTCTGATGCGGAGCGGACGGTTTGAGCGGATTGCGATGGATCTGTACCGGCACGATCCGGAGGATGCAGATACCGAGAGTATCCGGATGGCACGGAAACTTAGAAAGTGGTACCCGGCAGCCACACTCACGGATATTTCCCGTCAGATACGCCGCCAGCGCACCATCAAGCAGCCGTGTGAGATCGAGGCGATGCGGGAGGCAGTCAAGATTACAAGGGACGGCATTTTGGCGATGATGAAGCATCAAAGCCGGGAATGTACGAATACCAGTATAAAGCCGAATTCGACTACGCACTGGCGCAGCACGGATGCCTTGCACCGGCATTTCCGAGTATCATTTCCGCGGGAGCCAATAATTTCTGTATTCACTATTATGAGTACACAGGGCAGGCGAAAGACGGCGATATGATTCTCAACGACGTAGGCGCCCAGTACGACCACCTCTTCAATGATGTATCGCGCGGCTGGCCGTGCAACGGAAAGTTTTCCGAACGGCAGCGACTTCTTTACACATGTGCATACCGGACTTCGCAGCATATGTTCTCCATCATTCGGCCGGGAATGAAGATGGCAGACGTGGACCGGCTGGCGAGGGAATACAATTTCGAACAGCTCAAAGCGATCGGCTTATGTGACCGGTATGAGGATGTCGGCAGATATATCTGGCACGGCGGCGCCCACCATGTTGGCTGGGACACACATGATCTGGTCGATGTCGATATCGTAGAGCCGGGTATGGTTTTCTGCGTGGATATCGGCATCTACTGCGAGGAATGGGGCATCGGCTTCCGCCTCGAGGATAACTGCCTGGTAACGGAGGATAGCTGTGAGAATCTGACAGCATCCATCCCCAGAACGATAGAAGAAATAGAATCAGTGATGGGAGGAGAGTAAGCATGGAACAGTTACTTGCGTATATGCAGAAAGAGCACCTGGATGGCATGTTCATCAGCCGCCCGGTCAATGTAAAGTATGTCAGCCATTATACCGGCGAAGATTCCTGGCTTTTTATCACGGAGCAGGAAAAATTCTTTCTGACAGATCCGCGCTACACCGAGCAGGTTTCCTATGAGTGCCCGGATTACACGATTTTGAACTGGAGAGACACCTACGGCTCCATCGGAAAGGCACTTGCCTACGCGGCGGAAAAGGTTGGAGCAAAGACGATCGGCTATGAAGCATCCCACCTGACCGTTGAACAGTACCAGAATCTCCAGTCGGAGGTAAAAGCAGAGCTGGTACCGGCGGACGGCATCATTGAGGAGTTCCGCTCCATCAAGAGGCCGGAAGAGATTGAGTGCCTGCGTATCTCCTGTGATATTGCTTCAAGGGCATATGAAAAGATCCAGAAGGATATCCGGGTCGGCATTACCGAGAAAGAGCTGGCGGCGCGTTTAAGCTCTATATGGTTCTGGAGGGTGCGGATACACAGCCATACGGCAATATCCTCATCTCCGGTGCGAGAACGTCCCTGCTTCATGGAATCCCGTCTCAGAAAGCGATTGAGTACGGCGATCTGGTCCTGATGGATTATGGATGCCAGTATCACGGTTATTTATCTGATATGACGCGTACTCTGGTAGTCGGACGCGCAACGCCGAAGCAGAAGGAAGTATACAGGATTGAGCAGCAGATGGTCGCCGCGGTGGAAGGATTCTTAAAAGACGGGGTTTCGGCATCAGATGCATATTATGAATCCACGAAGATCATCGAGGGGACCGAGTATTTTCCATATCACTACACAGGAATCGGACACGGCGTCGGCATGTTTGTCCATGAGATTCCATTTATGAGCCTGTTTCTAAAAATATCGTGCATGCCAATAATGTCATGACCGTGGAACCGGGTATCTATATTCCAGGATGGGGCGGTATCCGCATTGAGGATCAGCTTCTCATCACGGAGACAGGCAATGAAAACCTGATCAGCGCCACCAAGGAACTGATTGAGCTTTAATAAAAAAGGACAAGGAGGAATATTATGAGAAAAAACAAACTACTTGCACTGGGATTAGCTGCACTGATGGCAGCGAGTGTAGCGGGCTGTTCCACTCCGAGCGCTTCGGTGGATGATACGAAGGCAGCTGAATCGGGAAGTGACAGTTCCCAGAGAGCAGCAGCGGGCGAAAAGATTTTCCGTTATTCCAACACGGCGGATATCGCGACGATTGACCCTGATAAGACAAACTCCGTAGCAGACGCGACCGTCTCCTATCATATCTATGATGGTCTGTACCGCAACGTACAGGGCGAGCTGCAGCCGGCAACCGCTGAGAGCTATGAAGTCAGCGATGATGGTCTCGTATATACTTTCAAACTCCGTCAGGATACAAAGTGGAGTGATGGACAGACTGTTACGGCTAAGGATTATGAGTACGGTATGAAGCGTCTCTGCGATCCGGCAGCAGCCTGCCCTGCCAGCTATCTGGGTGCTGTTTTAAAGAACGGTGCCAAGGTCAGTGAGGGTGAACTTCCGGTGGATGAACTGGGAGTCAAGGCACTGGATGACTTTACCCTGGAGATTACGCTTGAGAATCCGGCTGATTACTTTGTCAGCATGACAAGCATGAGTGCATTCATGCCGGTACGTGAAGACCTGGTTGAGAAATATGGCAATGAGTTCGGCGGAAGTGCCGATAAACAGGTTTACAATGGACCGTTCGTTGTAAGTGAATACAGTAACGGCAAGGTAGAACTGACGAAGAATCCAGATTACTATGACAATGAAAAGATCAGTCTGGACGGCGTTGAGATTCTGACCGTAGCCGATCAGACTACTGCTGTTTCGATGTTCGATGCAGGCGAGCTGGATCTGGCAGAGGTTCCAACCGAGCTGGCAGCGCAGTATGAGGGCAAGACACAGTCCTACTACAACGGCGCAGACGATTATGCGGCACTGAATCACCGGAATAAATATCTGGCAAACAAGAACCTGCGTCTGGCGATGAACTACGCAGTCAACCGTGAAGAATACATTCTTCTGACCCACAATGGCTTATATCAGGCTAACCAGAGATATGTGCTTCCGCAGGTTCGCGGCGTGGACGGCGAGTACGGCACCGAGTATCCGTTAGAGGCATTCCCACTTCAGGGTGATATGGATAAGGCAAAAGAGTATCTGGATACGGCATTATCTGAATTAGGTCTTTCTAGTGCTTCTGATATTTCCCTGAAACTGGTTGTATCCGATTCTGACACAGCGAAGAAAGAGGCAGAGGTTGTTGCAAACCAGTGGAAGAACAACCTGGGTATCAACGTAGATATCAACATGGTTCCGTACGCAACGAAAAACGCACTCCTGGTTCCGGACAGTGATGAGTACGATATCATCATGAGCGGCTGGGCACCGGATTACTCTGACCCGTACAGCTACCTGGAGCTCTGGTACAGCACCTCCGGCTACAACTACTTAAATTACCACAGTGATGAATACGATAAGTACATCGACGCTTCCAAGACAACTTCCGGTAAAGAGCGTATGGACAATCTGTTCAATGCAGAGAAGACACTCCTGGAAGACGGCGCACTGGTAGCGCTTCAGTTAAGAGAGGTTCCGTATATGGTATCTGACCGTGTACAGAATCTGGGCGCATACTTTGTTGGACTGAACTATGACTATATGTATGTGGACATCACAAACTAATCCATCATCTATCCAAAACATATTGAAAAACCTTAGAAGATGATTGAAGCACCTGCGCTTCAGGATCCGGCAAAGCGGCTGGATTTCTGAAGCGCAGTACATATCCGGTGGCTGCCTGGCGGATGAATGAGCCGTAACCGGCGGCCGGAACAACCGGATTTGGGATGTTCCCGTAGTTAAAGGAGCGTGAACCTATGAAAAAATATATACTGAAGCGGGTGGGAATATCCATTGTGACTGTGTTTGTTCTCGTATCCGTTGTATTTTTCCTGGCAAGGCTGATGCCGGGCGGACCGTTCAATGATCCGAAAATGTCAGCAACCGCAAAGGCCAATTTAAGTGCCTACTACGGATTCGATAAACCCTTACTCCAGCAGTATCTGACATATCTGAATAATCTGATTCATGGAAATTTCGGTTTTTCTACCAAATATCCGAGCCGTACCGTCAATGACCTGTTAGCAGGTGCATTTCCGTATTCGGCAGACCTTGGTATCCGCGCATTATGTTTTGCGATTTCCTTTGGTCTTGTATTTGGTATTATCTCTGCATTAAACCGTGGCAATAAAATTGATTTAATCTTTGTGATTGTAGCTGTATTTGGTACAAGTGTCCCGGATTTTATCATGGGCGCGCTGCTGCAGCATTTCTTTGCAGTCAAATGGGGGCTGTTCCCGATCGCGCAGTACAAGGCTTCGCCTACACGATCCTGCCGTCGATCGGACTGGGATTCTACACGATGGCGTCCGTCTCGCGTATCATGCGTGCGAGTATGCTGGAGGTAGTCCAGCAGGATTATATCAAGACAGCGCGATCGAAGGGCATTTCCAAGTTCCGTGTGACCTGGAAGCATCAGATCCGGAACGCGATCATGCCGGTTGTCACGATCCTCGGTCCGACGGTAGCAGCCGTTCTGACCGGTACATTTGTTATTGAGTCCCTGTTTGCTATCCCCGGCATGGGTAAATATTATGTTGAGAGTGTGCAGAACAACGATTACTCCCTGATCCTTGGCATGACGGCGTTTTACGGCACATTCCTGGTATTCTGCAACATGGTAGTTGATATTCTGTATGGCGTGATCGATCCGAGAGTGCGGATCGGCGGAAAGTAGGTGGCAGTATGGGTGAGATGAAAATGAAAGATGGAAATGTGCTGCCTTCTGAGAATTCCGGCGCAGCAGCAGGCACATCCGAAAACCTGACAGATGGACGCAGGATTACCCGCGACAAGTTTGAGATGGTAGGTAAAAATATTGAAAAAATGGAATCGATCTCCCGACCAAGCCTGACCTTCTGGCAGGAGGCGTGGAGACGAATCCGGACAAATAAGGCGGCATATTTCAGCCTGATTCTGTTGATTGCATATGGATTGTTAGCGATCTTTGCACCGATGTTCAGCCACTACGGATTTGACCAGCAGGATGCCTACTCGATGAGCAAGGGGATTTCAGCAGCTCATTGGCTGGGAACCGACTCTCTGGGGCGTGACCTTTGGGTACGTGTCTGGATGGGCGCACGTGTTTCTTTGACGATCGGTCTTCTGGCAGCCCTTTTAAATACTGTAATTGGTACGGTGCTGGGCGGTTTCTGCGGCTATTATGGCGGCAAGCTTGATATGATCGTCATGCGTATCATCGATGTTATTTATGGTATCCCATCCCTGATCGTCTGTATTTTGGTTATGGTAGTATTAGGCTCCGGCGTTAAGAGCTTAATCATTGCAATGGTTATCGTTGGATGGACGGGAACCTGCCGTTTCACCAGAGGCGAAGTATACCGCCTGAAAGAGCAGGATTTCGTACTGGCAGCCCGCGTCATGGGCGAGTCGGCGTTCACCATCATCGTGCGTGAGATCATCCCGAATATCATGGGTCTTCTGATCACAAACCTGACAATGGCAATCCCGAGCGCCATCTTCCAGGAGGCGTTCTTGAGTTATATCGGTCTCGGCATTTCCCCGCCGCAGGCAAGCTGGGGCGTTCTGGCAAAAGAGGGAACCCGTATGATGACGGCAGCGCCGCATATGCTGTACGTGCCGGCATTCTTTATCTGTACAACCGTACTGGCGCTCAACCAGCTCGGAAACGGTCTGCGGGATGCATTTGACCCGAGACTGAGAGGAACGGAATAGGAGGTAGGAGACAATGGCTAAAAATATATTGGAAATCAAGAATCTGACCTTTTCGTTCCATACATACGGCGGCGTGGTAAAATCCGTCCGGGATGTTAGTTTTAATGTACGCGAAGGCGAGATTCTTGGAATCGTAGGCGAGAGCGGATGTGGCAAGAGTGTTACCTCCCAGTGCATTTTAAAGCTCAATCCGGAGCCGCCGGGATTTTTTGAGGGCGGTTCGATCAAATATAAAGGCGAGGAGATCATCACCAAGACAGACCGCGAGATGCGGAAAATCCGCGGTGTGGAGATTGGATTTATCTTTCAGGATCCGATGACCTCGTTAAACCCGACCATGACAGTTGGAAAACAGATCGAGGAGGTCTTTGTCGGACGGAAGGGGATGACCCGGGCAGAAGTCAGGGAACGGGCGCTGGAGATCCTGCGTCTGGTCGGCATTAATGAGCCGGAGCGCCGTTATAAACAGTATCCGCATGAGCTGTCCGGCGGTATGAAACAGCGTGTCATGATCGCAATCGCGCTGGTTGGCAAGCCAAGCATCATCATCGCGGATGAGCCGACGACCTCGCTGGATGTAACAATCGAGGCACAGATCCTGGATCTTCTGAAGGAACTGCGCGATAAGATGAACACCTCGATTATCCTGATTACCCACGATCTCGGAGTTATCGCCAAGATGTGCGACCGCGTGCTTGTTATGTACGGCGGCAAGGTGGCTGAAAAAGGAACGGTTGATGAGATCTTCTATGAGACGGCACATCCGTACACGGCAGGTCTTATCAAATCAATCGCTACGCTGGATACCTCCAAGAATCAGAAGCTGGTGCCCATCGACGGAACACCGCCGGATCTGTTCGCACCGCCGAAAGGATGCCCGTTTGCAGCGCGCTGTGAGTTTGCGATGAAGGTCTGTTATGAAGAACAGCCGGAATTTCACAGGCTTTCAGACGAACATACCTGTGCGTGCTGGCTGCAGCATGAATATGCGCCGAAGGTGGATATCATGAAAGGGCTGACTGAGGCGCAGAAACAGGAAGAAGAGAAAAATGTTGCGGCACTGCCGGAAGAGAAACGGAGGGGACACCATGGCAAAACAAATTGATAGGAGCACACCCTTGTTTCAGGTCACCGATCTCTGCCAGTATTTCAATGTCGGCAGGGGTAAGGTGCTGAAAGCAGTCGATCACGTGCATTTTACGATTTATAAAGGAGAAACGTTAGGTCTGGTAGGCGAGAGCGGATGCGGCAAGTCCACGACGGGACGGTGCCTGGTAAAGCTCTATGAGCCGGCAGCAGGCACGATTACCTATAAAGGAAAAGATATTTTTAAATACACCCGTGAAGAGGAAAAAGCATTCCGCAAGAATGTGCAGATGATCTTCCAGAATCCACATTCTTCCCTGAACCCGCGTATGACGGTCAAGGATATCATCGGTTCCGGCATGAAACTGCATGGACTGGCGACGGACAAGGATGTGGATCAGAAGGTAGAGGCGATCCTGAAGCGCGTCGGTCTGAACCGCGACCATATGTCCCGTTTCCCGCATGAGTTTTCCGGCGGTCAGAAGCAGAGAATTGGTATTGCCAGGGCATTAGCGGTCGAACCGGAGTTTGTGATCTGCGACGAGCCGATCTCCGCACTGGATGTTTCAATCCAGGCGCAGGTATTAAATATGTTAAAGGAACTGCAGGAAGAAATGGGACTGACCTATCTCTTCATTGCGCATGACTTGAGCGTCGTCAAGTACATTTCCGACCGTGTCATCGTTATGTATCTGGGAACGATGGTTGAATTTGCCGATTCCGAAGAGCTGTATGCACATCCGCTGCATCCGTACACGCAGGTGCTTCTGTCCTCGATTCCGGTTGCGGATCCGAGACTGGTGCGTGAGAAGAAGCGTATCATGGTTAAGGGCGAGATTCCAAGCCCGATCAACCCGAAGGACTGCTGCCGTTTTGCCGAGAGATGTCCGTATGCGACGGAGGAGTGCAGGGCGAAGCTGCCGGAACTCCGGGAAGTGACGCCGGGGCATTTTGTGGCTTGTCATATGGTAAAGTAAATTAAATAGATTCGTGAAGGCGTCGAAGCTGACGGGGACAGGACAGCCTGGCTTCTCAGACTTATCATTGTTCGCTTGCTTTCGCTACAGATGCTCGCCTGATGCGGACTTACATCTGCCTCATTCGGACATCTGTGCTCAAAATGCGTACAATTTGATAAGCTGAAAGCCAGACCGCCCTGTCCTCGTCAGCTTCTTAGTTTTTTGGCTAATTGAAGGAGTAATTGTAGACATTGATCGCCGACTGGTGTAAAATATTAGTTAGAATTTTTTTAAAATTATGGCTGAATTTGGAAAATTTTAACGATATATAACAGAAAGGTGGATTTTCTATGCAGTACGATTTTGACACACCGATCGATCGAATCCATACGTGGTCGATCAAACACGATTTTAAGAAGGAGAATGGAAAGGCGGAGGATATTTTACCGCTCTGGGTGGCGGATATGGATTTTCGATCGCCGGACAGCGTGGTTGAAGCGCTGAAAAAGGCAGTAGATCACGGGATTTTCGGTTACAGCCGGGCAGATGAGTCGTACTTTGATGCGGTGGCAGCGTGGTATCAGAAACGCCATCATCTGACTCTGCAGCCGGAGTGGATGACCTGCACGCCAGGTATCGTGTTTGCACTCTCGATCGCAGTGCGGGCTTTTACCCAGGAGGGCGATGCGGTGTTGATCCAGCCGCCGGTCTACCATCCATTCAGCCGGGCGATCCTCCGCAATAAGCGGACGCTGGTGGAGAATCCGCTGGTTTTAAAAGATGGACATTATGAGATGGATCTGGAAGAGTTGGAGCAGAAGGTGCTGGATGAGCATGTCAAACTGATGATTTTATGCAATCCGCACAATCCGGTTGGCCGTGTCTGGACGAGGGAAGAGCTGACCGCACTGGCTGACATCTGCCTGCGTCACCATGTATACGTGATCAGCGACGAGATCCATGGCGATTTTGTATGGCAGGGGCATGAGCAGACTCCGTATGCGTCGATTTCAGAGGAAGCATGCCTTCATTCGATGATGTGTACAGCGCCGAGCAAGACCTTCAATCTGGCTGGCATGGCGACATCAAACCTCTTTATCCCGGATCCGGAGATGCGGCGTAAATTCCGGTCGGAGCTGCTGGATGTTGGTCAGGAAAATATGAACCGTCTGGGATTGTTCGCCTGCCGTGCAGCGTATGAAGGCGGCGGGGAATGGCTGGATCAGCTTATCGGCTATCTGGCTGGCAATCTGGCACTGGTGCGCGATTTCTGTAAAAACCGTGTGCCGCAGATTCAACTGGTAGAACCGGAGGGAACGTATCTGGCATGGCTGGATTGCCGTGAACTGGGGATGACGGATGATGAATTGATGGCATTCTTCTCGGATGAAGCGAAGGTATGGCTGGATCCGGGCACGCATTCAGGTGAACAGGGATCTGGATTTATGCGCTTTAATCTGGGCAGTTCGCGCAGTGTGATTGCACAGGCGCTCGATCAGATCGAGGCGGCATGGAAAAAACGGAACGCATAATGAAAAATAGCAGAACCGTAAAAATAAAACGTTCGGAGGGATTGCATGGAATTTGAAGAAGTGGAGAATATTGGACAGCGGATCAAGGAGATTCGCAAGAGTAAATCTATCACGATCCAGAAGCTGTCCCAGTTTACCGATCTGTCAGTGGGATATCTGAGCAATCTGGAGCGGAACCAAGCAAGCCCGACGCTGAACAATCTGCAGCGCATCTGCGTGGCGCTTGGTATTTCGATCCGGGATCTGCTCAGTCCTTCCGGCGAGGAGAGAACCCTGATCCGCCAGGAGGAGCAGCAGTTATATGAATATGATGAGTACAAGCTTCAAATCCGCCGTCTGGATTTTGGAAAGAAACGCGGTATTTATGAGTTTTCAACCTATGATCCAGAGACAAAAGATACACCGCCGTCCTGGGGGCTGCATCCATACGCGGAGGTCGGAGTCATTCTGGAAGGCAAGATGGAGGTCAATCTGGATGGAACGGTTTATCTCTTAGGACCGGGCGATTCGATCTATATCAAGCCGAATCTCTATCACACGATGCGGAATGCGGGCGATACTCCCTGCCGCTCCTTCTGGCATCTGCAGATTATGGATGATTCTGTATAATTGACGGGATGAATTGATCTTGAAATTTGGACAATTCACTCGTATAATAAAGGCTGTACGTTGGGCTATACAGAATATTGCAAAAGTCCATGGCCGGAGACAAATTTGCGTGGATTTTTGTCTGGTAACTGTGAAACTGCAGAAACAGCTGCCAGAGAAGTACATCGGGAAAAGGGAGGATAGAGCTGCATGGCCAAAAACAAGAAAATTGTACGCTACAGAAAGCCATTGAATATCAATGTAGGCATGATCATTTTTGCCATGATTTTCGTCTATCTTTCTTTCAGTGTCTATACATATCTCAGGCGGGATCACGTCCAGTTTTATGAGGTCGTCGAGGGAAGTATTGTAAATAATAAAGAATACAACGGAATCCTGTTTCGGGATGAGACAGTGGAAAATGCACCGCAGACCGGGTACGTCAACTATTATGTGCGCGAGGGAAAGCGGGCAGGCGCTGGGGCGCGCGTCTATTCGCTAGATGAGACCGGCGAGCTGGGGAAATTTTTGGAAGAAAATCAGTCCTCTGGGGTGTCCCTGTCAGCAGAAAATCTGGCTGATTTGAAGAAACAACTCAGTTCGTTCTGTTTATCCTACAACGATCAGCACTTTGAAAGCGTTTACGACGCCAAATATTCTTTGCAGGCTTCGGTTGCAGAGTATATGAATTTCAATGCGCTGGGCGATATGGATGCACAGCTTCAGGCACAGGGTATCAATTACAAACAGATATCGGCGCCCCAGCCGGGTATTATTTCCTATGTGACCGATTCTTTTGAGGGAGTCGCGCCGGAGGAGGTGACGGCGGATTCGTTTGACCGGAGTCAATATACGCGGCAGGTGGGACGAGCTGGGGAACTGATCGAGGCGGGCACGCCGGTGTACAAGATCATCACATCGGAGAACTGGAGTATCGTGTTTCAGATGGATGACAAGGATAAAGAGCAGTTTGCCGATCAAGATACACTGGCGATCGAGCCGTTGGGAAGTGATATGAAATTCCGGGGAAATTATTCGATGTTTACCGGTTCCGATGGCAATCTGTATGGACGCCTGGATCTGGACCGTTACATGATCCAGTTTGAATCCGAGCGTTTTATGACCTTTGAGATCTCCAGCGAGGAAACGCAGGGACTTAAAATTCCGGTATCATCGGTGATGGAGAAGGAATTTTATACCATTCCAGTTGACTATATGACAACGGGCGGCAACGCTACTGAAGATGAGGCTGGTTTCAATAAAGAAGTTTACGGCGAAGGCGGAAAGGCGTCGATTGAATTTGTCACGCCAGAGATTTACAGCTCGACCGATGAGTATTATTATGTCGAGAAGAGCGACGATGGGCTGTTAAAGAGCGGCGATTATCTGGTGAAGCCGGATTCAAACGAGCGCTTCCAGGTAGGACCGACGGCAAAGCTGACAGGTGCTTACAATATTAATAAGGGATACGCGGTGTTCAAGCAGGTGAAAGAACTTGCAAATAGCGGTGAATATTACATTGTAGAAAAAGGAACCAAATATGGATTATCGGTTTATGACCATATCGTGTTGGATGCCAGCACCGTATCGGATGGCCAGATCGTATATCAGTAATGATATTTCCAAAATATAGAGATAAGGAAGGTGTATCACATATGGTTCAGGAACAGTTAGAAGAAGTACGTCAGAATATACGGAACGCCTGCGAGCGGAGCGGACGGAAGGTGGAGGATGTCACGCTGATCGCGGTCAGTAAGACAAAGCCGGTGCCGATGCTTCAAGAGGCATATGATGCCGGCGCCAGAGATTTCGGCGAAAACAAGGTGCAGGAGATTCTGGAGAAGGAACCGCAGCTGCCGTCTGATATCCGTTGGCATATGATTGGACATTTACAGAAAAATAAAGTCCGTCAGGTAATTGACAAGGCAGTTCTGATTCACTCCGTCGATACGGTGGGACTGGCAGAGCAGATCGAAAAAGAAGCGGTCAAACGTGATCTGGACGTTTCTATTCTTCTGGAGGTCAATGTCGCCGGAGAAGAGTCCAAATTTGGTTTTGCCCCGGAAGAAGTCGAGGAAGCGGCACGCGAAATTGCAAAGTACCCGCATGTCCACATACAGGGACTTATGACGATTGCACCATTTGTAGAGAATTCGGAAGAAAATCGTGGTGTTTTTAAAAAATTATATGAATTATATGTTGACATGAAACGGAAAAACATTGATAATGTTACTATGAATGTCCTTTCGATGGGAATGACCGGAGACTATCAGACAGCGATTGAAGAAGGTGCAACTATGGTAAGAGTCGGTACGGGCATTTTTGGAACCAGGGCAAAGATAGGAGAGAAATAGGGTTATGAGTATTCTGAACAAATTAATGGATACAATGCGTCTCACAGAGAATGATGACGATTACTTTGATGAGGAAGATTACGAAGAAGAAAAACCGGTGATTAAGAAGCGTTCTTTCGGCAAGAGGGACGAAGAGATGGATGATTACCGCCACGAGGAGGAATCTAAGCCGCGTTTTCTGCCACGTTCCTCTAACAATAAGGTAGTGCAGATGCGCCGCAGCATGGAAGTATCTCTGATCAAACCTACTTCCATGGAGGATACGAGAGAGATTTGCGATTACCTGCTGGCTGGAAAAGCTGTTGTTTTAAATATGGAAGGAATCCACATGGAGGTTGCACAGCGTATCATTGATTTTACCTGTGGCGCGACCTATCGATGGATGGAAATCTCCAGAAGATTTCCAATTACATTTTTATTGCGACACCGTCATCGGTTGAGCTGTCCGGCGACTTTCCCGAACTCTTAGCAGACGGTTCCATGAATGTTTCCGGGATGAATCTCCACTTCTGATACTGATATACTCCCAGGTTCGCTATATATCTGAACCTGGGAGTATTTATTATACAATCGGAAATTTGTGTGATTTCTGATTGTATACAGGCTCTCTGGGCAGGAGCATACTTTATATAAGCACTTTCGAACAGGAGTAGAAACACGCGATGCTGCAGGAAAAAGAAGAACAGCTTTTAAAAAAGAGAATGATAGAACTGGCCGGACTCTGTTATCAGCGCGATATACAGACAAGTACCGGCTTTTTGTCGTTAAATGAACAGGCGATCTTTCACTCGATCGAGAAGACGCTGCCGCCGGTGCGGACTTGCCTGACGGGTGGCTTTGAGGGCGCAGAGCGCAAACTTCTTTGTTTTCTGGCTTCGTATGATGATGAGGAGTTTGGACTTCCGATTGCCGTGTTGGAGGTCATTCCGGCAAACCTGCGTTACAGTGAGGCGCTGACGCACCGGGATTATCTCGGGGCGCTCATGAACCTGGGGATTGAGCGCAGCTGCATTGGGGATATTCTGATGAAGGAAAATGGCTGCTGCGTCTTCTGCCAGGAAAAGATGGCGGATTATCTCTGCCAGGAACTCACGATGGTGCGCCACACCTCCGTGATCTGCCGCAAGGCGGACGCGACGGAGCCGATCACACCGAAGATGGAGCGCGTGAGTGGAAGCGTTGCATCACCGCGTCTTGACAGTGTGATCGCGATGGTATTTTCATCCTCCCGCACGAAGATACTGCCGCTCATTGAGGGCGAAAAGGTATTTATTGACGGGAAACAGGTGACTTCCCCGGCGGTGCAGCTTAAAGAGGGCGAGATTGTATCTGTGCGCGGCATGGGAAAATTCCGCTTTGCCGGGAGCGGGGGATTGTCGAAAAAGGGACGTCTGTATGTTTATGCGGATAAATATGTGTAAAAAAGAAAGGACTGAAAACAAATGACAGAAGTAAAGAATGAGAAAATGAATCGCGTAACCGTTCACCTGGACGAGAAGGCGATCTATGATATTGTGATGACCGAAGATTTTTCGGCACTTCCGGGTGAAATCGAAAAACTCTCCATTTCAAACCGCCGTCTCTGCATCGTGACGGATTCGAATGTAGAAAAATTATATCTGAATGAGGTAAAAGAACTCCTGGCGCCGTGCTGCAAGACGGTAATTTCGTTCGTATTTCCGGCGGGAGAGGAGCACAAAAACCTCGACACCGTCCGGGATTTATATGAGACCCTGATTTTGAACCATTTTGACCGCAACGATATGCTGGCAGCACTCGGCGGCGGAGTTGTGGGCGATCTCTGCGGATTCGCGGCGGCGACCTATCTGCGCGGCGTTGCCTTCATGCAGATTCCGACGACGCTTCTTTCCCAGGTGGACAGCAGCATTGGCGGCAAGACGGGCGTTGATTTTGACGCGTACAAAAATATGGTTGGCGCGTTTCATATGCCGAAGCTGGTATTTACCAATATCAATACGCTTCAGACGCTTCCGGACAACCAGTTTTCCGCTGGTATGGGAGAGGTTATCAAACATGGTCTGATCAAGGATGCGGCATATTATGAGTGGCTGCTTGAAAATGCGGCAGATATCTGGGCGAGAAAACCGGAGGCACTCCGCAAGACAGTGACCTGGAGCAATGAGATCAAGCGTGCTGTGGTAGAGAAGGATCCGACCGAAAAAGGCGACCGTATGCTTTTAAACTTTGGTCATACGCTGGGACACGCGATCGAGAAGCTGAAAAACTTTGAACTTCTGCACGGTGAATGCGTGGCACTCGGCGCGCTGGCAGCGATGAAACTGTCGGAAAACCGCGGCATGATCAAACCGGAGGAAACAAACCGCTTCAAAGAAGCACTGGGAGAATTCCATATCGGTACGCAGGTATCCGGGCTTGAGAAAGATGCGATTGTGGCAGCGTCCAAGAACGACAAGAAGATGGATTCCGGCATCATCAAATTTATTCTTATTCATTCCATCGGCGATGCCTACGTGGATCGCACGGTAACCGAGGACGAGATGAAACAGGCACTCGATCAGGTGCTGGTATAATAGCAGGAAAGGAATCAGGTGCATGAACACGAAATTACGACAGTTCTTTATCTTTTTTATCGGGTTGGGAGTCAGCATCGGACTGGATCAGTTTACAAAACATCTGGCAGTTGTCCATCTGAAAGGGCAGAAGCCATTTGTGCTCATTAAAGGTGTGTTTGAATTTTATTATTCTGAAAACCGTGGCGCTGCTTTTGGAATGCTGCAGGGACGGCAGGGATTCTTCTTCCTGATTGCAGCGGCAGTCATTCTGGCGGTGTTGTGGGCGGTTTACCGGATGCCGGCAGGGAAACGGTATCTGCCGCTGATGTGCAGCTTGTTTCTGCTCGTATCAGGCGCAGTTGGCAATATGATCGACCGTCTGACACAGAAATATGTGGTGGATTTCCTGTATTTTAAGCTGATTGATTTCCCGATTTTTAATGTGGCAGACTGCTATGTGGTGATCGCGACTTTCTCGCTGATCCTTCTGTTTTTCTTCTTCTATTCGGATGAGGAACTGGAATTTCTTTCTTTTAAAGGTGCGAAAAAGGAGTCGGGGCGATGATGCAGGAATATCTGGTTCCAGAAGAGGCGGCTGGAACCCGCATCGATAAATTTCTGGCGGACGCCTGCCCGGATCTGTCCCGTTCCTTTTTGCAGAAACTTCTGAAAGAGAGCAGCGTGACAGCAGACGGAAAAGCGGTTAAAAGCAGTTTCAAGGTAAATGGCGGGGAAACTATCGCCTTTGAAGTTCCAAAACCGCAGGAGGCGGCGATCGAGGCGGAAAATATCCCGTTGGACATTTTGTATGAAGATTCGGATGTGATTTTAGTCAATAAGCCGAAGGGGATGGTTGTCCATCCGGCGGCAGGGCATTATACGGGGACTCTGGTCAATGCGCTGATGTACCATTGCAGGGATCAGCTCTCCGGCATCAACGGAGTCATGCGCCCTGGGATCGTCCACCGGATCGATATGAACACGACCGGCGTGCTGGTGGTGTGCAAGAATGATTTCGCCCACAATTCTCTCGCAGAACAGCTCAAGGTGCATTCGATCACCCGCGTGTATTATGCCATCGTATTTGGCAATCTGCGCGAGGATGAGGGTACTGTCCATGCACCGATCGGGCGTCATCCGACGGATCGCAAGAAAATGAGCATCCACTCCAAACAGGGGCGCGATGCGATCACGCATTACCGCGTACTGGAACGCTTCGGGGCATATACATTTATCGAGTGCCGCCTGGAGACGGGACGCACACACCAGATCCGCGTCCATATGGCAAGCATCGGTCATCCGCTTCTGGGCGATGAGGTGTACGGTCCGGCGCGGCAGCCATTTTCACTGGAAGGGCAGACCCTGCATGCGGGAGTCTTAGGCTTTATCCATCCGCGGACCGGGGAATATGTGGAGTTTTCTGCGCCGCTGCCAGCGTATTTTGAAGAACTGCTGGAGAAGCTGCGGAAAAAAGCTGGAAAGTAAAAGTAACGTGAATAGTAAGATCGTTCTGATTCGTATACACATTTTTTTCAGATAGTTTATTTCTGTGTCGCTAATAAATACCTTTTATTCCGAAAAAATGATGACTTTTCAGATAGCTTGTGTTATAATAAAGGCAGAACTTGAAAGGAGTTGAGGGAGACATGAAAAAAAATTTAGTAATTACAATCGGTCGCGAATGCGGCAGCTCCGGAAGAGCGATTGGACGAAAACTGGCGGAATCATTGGGAATCAAGTGCTATGATAAAGAGCTTCTTGCACTGGCAGCGAAGAACAGCGGTCTCTGTGAAGAGCTTTTTAAGACGCATGATGAGAAACCAACCAACAGCTTCTTATATTCACTGGTAATGGACACCTATTCGATGGGTTATAATACATCGGCTTATATGGATATGCCGATCAACCACAAGATTTTCCTGGCACAGTTTGACACGATCAAGAAACTGGCAGATGAAGAATCCTGTGTCATTGTAGGACGGTGTGCGGACTATGCGCTGGCAGATTATCCGAACGTAGTGTCTGTTTTCATCTGTGCAGATGAGGAAGTGAAGATTCAGGAATTGATGAAACGTCACAATATTACCCGCGATAAGGCAAAAGATGTGATGATCAAGACCGATAAGCAGCGTTCTGGTTATTATAACTATTATTCCAGCAAACGCTGGGGCAGCTCCAAGAGCTATAACCTCTGCATCAACAGCAGTGTCGTAGGCATCGACGGTGCCGTAGAAATTATTAAGGAATTCGCCAAAAAGAAACAAGAATTTCTTAAGATAAACGAGAACGCATAAAAGTATAATTAAAACCGGTGTGTTTGAATATCTGGTGAAGAATCAGAAAGGACGCACCGGTTTTTTGCGCCTGGATGCTTTGAAGATGAGATTGCGTTGGGGTATAAAAACAAAATAGTTACTTAAGATTTTGAATGTAGATACATGAAGAAAATGATGATGAAAGAAAGACATTCTTATATAATCCGAACGGCGCTCATGGCGGCATCGGGTATTTTATTGTGCGGGATTGCCGAAGCAGTGCGCCCGGAGGTGGATTTATCAGTCGGTGTGCCTGCTGATAAAGTTGTGATTGCAGATGGGATTTTAGACCAGGAGACACAAAATGATACAGACGAATCCTTCTGCGACCGTCTGATGAAGAAAATGGTACACCCGATTCACATGGCATCCCGATTTTTAAATGGTCTGGGAGCAGACTCGGAAGAATATATTCCGTCGGAAACGGAGTATAACCTGATGGCGCTCCGGACGGAAGAGAGCGCTGTTGATCTGTCTGATCCATTGGCGGCATTTGAGTCTCTTCCATGGTATAAACTTGCAAAACGATTCCGGAGTATGGGGACAGAAGATACCTGGGGCGCGAAGATGTACGAAGCGCTTGGAACACGGGATGCACAGTGGATATCGGAGATTTACGGGTGGATCCAGACGACACCGCTTACGGCTTCACAGAAAATGGGGCTGCTAGCTGCACAGGTACTCGGCAGCTATGATCCCTCCAATCCAGAGCATAACGCACAGGACCCGGCGAGCTGGGTAGTTCCAAATTGGAAAAATATCCGTTTCCAGATATGTGACGGAGACGGAAAGCCGACGTCCCTCGTATCCAATGCGACCGATATTTTGTCTATGGCAAATGTATATACATATAGCCTGGACTGGAAAAATACAGACCTGTTCAATACCTATATCAATCAGCTCTGGACCAGTTCCCACCAGTACCACGTGAGCATTAGCAATGTGTATTACTGTGAGGGCTGTACAGAACTGCCGGACGAGCCGGCGACAGAGGGAACAGCAGATGACGATGTGGAGAGCGGCAGTGCAGCAGGAGAGGCATCCTCGGAGGCTTTAGATGCCCAGGGCGCAGGAGACAGTCAGACAGCGGCAGAAGAGCCGTTAACGGAGAGCGAGGCGGCATCCACAGCAAATAATTATGTCAAACCGGCACAGGGACCGGGGGCTTCCACACAGGAGCAGGCAGCCGAATCAAAAGCGGCAGCGTCCCCGTCAGAGGCGACGTTCAGTGCGGAGAGCGCTGCGGCAGTTACATTAAATGAAAACGGAAAATATTGCCCGGGACATGTTGATCTGACCATTACCGTTAAGACAACCGGTCTGAAAGAGAAGCATAATCTGTTTGCACTCGATGGAACGGGAAATCAGGCTGTCGGGAACTGGCAGGGTTGGACGGAAGAAAAACAGACAGCCGCCCAGACACTCGCTGCTCAGGATTGGCAGGGAATGTACGGGATTGCCAGTTCAGAGTTTGCACTCGGGAATCCGCTGACACCGGCAGAAATTGCGTCTTACCTGGATTTACTTCCAGAGGATTTATCACCGGAGCGGCGTGCCGTTATCACATGCGCGCTCAATTCCGTTGGCAAGATTCCATATTATTATGGAGGAAAACCGAGTACAGCAGGACTTTCCGGCAATCATTTTGCCAGCGTGACAAGCCCGGATTACAAGGGACGGATTTTGTCAGGGCTTGACTGTTCTGGATGGGTCAACTGGGTATACTGGACCGCGCTTGGCAATAGAATGGGTGCCGCCAGCACCTACGAGATTGTGCGGACAGGACGGGCGATCAACAGCGCAGAGCTTCAGCCGGGCGACTTGCTTGTCCAGCTTGGCGGTGATTCGCACGTTGTAATGTTTTTAGGCTGGAACGCAGACGGAACCATACTGGGCGTACATGAATCCGGCAGTGCAAGCAATGTAACGGTCGGAAAGGTCCATACGGTCTGGCCGTATTACCGGGCGTTTTTGGATTAAGAGTTGGATGGATGTTACCTTTGTTTTTTTGCTGGTAAATGGCAAAGGCGGCATCCATCCATTTTGTGTTTAGGTTTGTTTTTATGCTGAAATACGATATTGAATAATTCATAAAATGATTTATTTACAAATAAAGGGAAACATGGTATGATAGGGAGATGGACAAAACTATTCGTGAAAGCCTACTTTATCGAATAGTTTGAAATATAAATATGTGTATGCACTTAATCTATTTGCTAAACTATTCATTCGTTATATTTGAAAGGATGTTCTCATGAAACTTCAACGTCTTCTAAGTTTAACCCGCCAGGCGGTTGATGACTATCGTCTGATTCAATCCGGCGATAAAATAGCTATCGGTATTTCTGGCGGTAAAGACAGCCTGACACTTTTATATGCTTTACAGGGCTTCGCCGGTTTTACCCGGAACCATTTGAACTTTGTGCTATTACAGTTGATCTGGGCTTTCAGGCACTTTCTCCGGAGGTTTCGAACCGGTTGTCGCCGACGCTTTCATCGGATGCGGCTGCATTTGATTTAAAACCGGTTCAGGAGCTTTGTGATGAATTAAACGTGCCCTACACGGTCGTCCCGACGGAAATCGGCAAGATTCTCTTTGAAACCCGTCAGGAATCCAATCCATGTGCGCTCTGTGCCAAGATGCGAAAAGGCGCTTTAAATGAAGCGGCACTGAAACTTGGCTGTAATAAAATCGCCTATGCACATCACCGCGACGACCTGATCGAAACCATGCTTTTATCCCTGATTTATGAGGGACGTTTCTATTCCTTCTCGCCGAAAACCCATCTGGACAAAACGGGATTGACTCTGATCCGCCCGCTGATGTATGTCCAGGAAGCCGATGTGATCGGATTTAAAAACAAATACCATCTTCCAGTCTGTAAAAATCCATGCCCGGTAGATGGAAAAACAAAACGCGAGTATGTGAAGCAATTAACAAAGAAACTCAACCATGATTCACCGGGGGTAAAAGATCGCTTTTTCCATGCGATTATTGATGGAAACAATCCCGATGGCCGGAACGGACCGATCGACACCTGAAAAATTTGATACATTCGGACCTTTCATCATCACCAAAGGAGGAATTGTGATATGGCTGCACTCTCCTACCACGAACAGGAAGACATCGAAAACACAAAACGAATCCGAGGCATTCTGAAAGAGCTGCCACCGTTCTGTACCGATTTCTTCCGCGGCATTGAACCTCGTACATCAGCGCGCACCCGGCTTGCGTATGCCTATGATTTAAAGACATTTTTTGATTTCCTGAAACAAGCAAATCCAGAGCTTAAATCAAAGAAGCTGCGCGATTTGCCGCTCTCTCTTCTGGATGAAATCAAATTGATGGATCTGGAAGAATATATGGAGTATCTGAAATGTTATTCGACCGAAAAACGTGAGGATCTGATGAATACAGAGCGGGGTATCATGCGGAAAGTATCGACGGTCAAAAGCTTTTACAACTATTTTTACCGGACCGAGCGGATTCAGAATAATCCCGCTTCTCTTCTGCAGCTTCCCAAGATTCATGAAAAAGAAATTATACGCCTCGATGTTGACGAGGTGGCGCGTTTCCTGGATGAGGTTGAGGATGGCGAATGTCTGACCGAAAAACAGAAAGCCTACCATGCAAAGACCAAGCTGCGAGATCTGGCGATGATGACGCTTCTGCTTGGTACGGGGCTTCGTGTATCAGAATGTGTCGGACTGAATATCAACGATGTTGATTTCCGAAACGGTGGTCTTAGGATTCATCGAAAAGGCGGAAAGGAAGTCATCGTATATTTTGGTGCCGAGGTAGAATATGCGCTTCAGGACTATCTCAGCGAGCGTGAACATATTGTCCCAGAGGAAGGCAGCGAAGAAGCACTCTTCCTCTCCATGCAGCGTAAGCGCATTAACGTACGCAGCGTGGAAAAAATGGTCAAAAAATACGCACAGCTCGTCACACCGCTAAAAAAGATCACGCCACATAAACTCCGCAGCACCTACGGCACGAATCTGTACCGTGAAACCGGCGATATTTACCTCGTCGCAGATGTTTTGGGACACAGTGATGTCAATACGACGAAGAAGCATTATGCGGCGCTGGAGGATGAACGGCGGCGAAGCGCAAGGAATAAGGTGCAGCTGAGAGAAATAGAGTAAAGGGCAAAAAGGCAAAAAGTAAAAAAAATTTTTAGGTAAAAAAGGCTAATTTCGTACTTTATTTCCGTGTAAAGTGAAAATAGTATTTTGCTAAAATAAAGTTTAAAATTCATATTTGCCAAGTAAAAACCGATGACCTCGACTGCTTATAGTCTATGCCATCGGTTTTCCTAGTTCAAGCACTCTCACTCTGCTTCATCTGTGTCTCAATAACTTCGTCTAAGTTGGCTGCTGTAGTTTGTTCACTCATAGCCTTCTGCCTCTAATAATAAACACTGCAAAGGTTTAAAATATCCTGCAACAGATCATACTCCATCTTTGCCTTATCATTCATTTGATAATTTATCAGAGCCTTTTGCGAGTACATCGCATCTACGCTTTGCGTTTTCGTTGAAAATTCCATCAAAGTATCCGGGCCAATGCCCAAACTGGTAAAAATTTTATTCAAATGCTTATCGAATGAGCTTTTACTATCTATCTCGCCATTTAAAATTTTATCTAAAGTAGGTCGAGAAATTTCTGCCTTTTTGCAGAACGATACCTTAGAGAATCCATTGCCACTGATGTAGTCCTTTAATTTTATTCCTGTCAGTTTTCTCATTTCAAAAAGTTCATCAAAACGCACTCTCTATCTCTCCCAGTAACAAATTGTCAATAGTTTTTTAATCACTTTTCTTAAAAAGGCAAAAAATAGAACGTATAGTAAACGCTATGGTGCGTTGACAACGTATAGATTATTTCCATACGCTCTATCTCTCATTTCGTAAACGTTCCATAGCAAGTACCTTGCCAGCCCAAAGTGCTGCAACATGGTTTTGCAAGCAATAATCCGCAACGTTCGCTCCTCCAGTATTCACCTGTAATCTCCATACCGCCATCTTCTCATCTCCCCGCTTTCTTCTTTAGTGCTTATCCACCTTCCGCTTCGGGAACCATCCTTTTGCCACTCTTTTTTCCTGTTCTTTCAGTTCCTTAATGCTCCAAAAGCAACTGACGCCCAAAACACCCAGGGAAACCGACCAAAGTATTTCCTGCATTCTTACGGATAGAATCATACACAAAATGCCCACCAGCAAAAATACCGGCCAACAGCGGCTTCCAAAGTAATACTCCGCATATATAACAATAGGATGGAACAATCCAATCAGAAAAAAGGTAAGCACACCAATCAATATCCCACTAAAATTCATCATAACTCCTTGTCCTTTTCCTTATACAAACAGCACATTATCGCAGACCGGCGCAACTTACCTTCTGCGTGCAACAGTCGCCCTCAACAGCATATCCAATATGCGCAAAGAAGAAGTATTGCAATATAGAACTACAACCTTCCTCTTCCATATTTTTTAAATATCTGACACATTTTTACGGATTGCATTTTTTACACGGATCATAACCTGCAGCAATCAGCGCATCCCTACTCTCTGATGAGGATTTTTTATTACTCTCCTTCATCTGTTTGACCGATGAACAGGACGGCCGATGAAATTTCTTTGTATTGGTATTGAGGATATAGGATTCCGTGCTGGTCTGCCGAGAAGCTGCCTGCGTAACAGCCTGTGTGGCCTGCTCTGTTTCTGCCGTCTTGTTTGTTCCAGAAGCCGAGCTGTCCCCCGTCGCATAATTGATGTTAAAGGTCACTTTACCCATTTTGAGGGATGTAAAGTGACCTTCTCTTAGTCAAATATAATGCCGTTCCTTTCTTCGCAAACCTTTACAGAAAGTACAAGCATCCATGTTTCGTTTTTGATAAAGAATCCGTTGCTTTGGTGAGCACTTATAATCGTGTGCACACACTGGGCATGTCCAACAAACAGGTGTTATGCAATTATCCAAAATCTGATCAGGATCACATAACAAATAGTTATCCAAATGGTTCCACTCATTCATTAAATCCGGATGCAATACGGCAAAGGAATTAACACCCGGAAGAACTTCTTTCATTGAACAATACACACAATCCACGTTTCCCGTTGCCATATCTCGAATAGAACTTATATATTCGCCACCACAATCAGGGCATTTCCAGAGTGCTCGGTAACATGAATTATTTAAATAATGTGACATTGGTTCTTCATTATTAGAAGACCATCGCGACATTAATTCTGGATTCGTTAACTTGAATTGACATAAACTTTTTCTTAAAATCACCTCCTCGTCTACTTCCTTTCACACTATCACCTCCAGAATCACACGCGCTCAAATGACAGATATCTCGTTCCCTGAAACGTAAGTTTCCCAATGTCGCCTTCCGCCAGCATTCCATATTCTCTGCCAGAAACCGACAGTTCCATCCGGTCACCGCTCTCTACCTGAAACGTGACATAGTAGCTGGTACTTGAAGTCGAATGGTAGCCATGAGTTCCAGACAGGTCACCCGCATTTGCATGGCTATGATGTGTGATATTTTCACGCTTTGCGACGATGGTTGCACTCACCGACAAACGCGGTGACTGATTGTTTTTATGCCATGTTCCGATTCCTGTCACAAACTGGAAGATGATCATGCCAAAAACCATTACGAAGATAATCGGAAACATAAACTCAAACAGCATAAACATATAGCTCACCTCTTCTTCATCTTTCGTCCAATGATTACTCTGAGCACAAAACATACGACAATCACGAAAAGCGAGGCAGCGATATACAGTAATGCTTCTGTATACCACGGTGCAGAATACGATTCGTATAGTTTCGGAAAGCGCTTATACCCATAGAAATCCATACCCGTTTTAATCACAATTATGTAGAAACTCGCATAGATAATATATTTTAATAAATCGTATAGTCCATCGTCTCCGCGATATTCTGTTTTAACCTTTTAGCATCGGCAAACTGAAATTTTCAAATTAGTCTTTGCAAATAACCTTTGAATCTTCACCATCAATTACAATTCCCTGACGGTTGTTAATTGGGCATAGATTCAAATCCGAAAACTCAGTCATTATTTTCTCGGTAACTTTCTTAAATGGTGCTGTAAGATAATGCGGAAGAACATAGAAATCAATCAAATCAATCCCTGCATCATCTTCTTGTGAGTAGTCCTCCGGCTTTTCATCCATTTGCTCGATATATTGGATGCTTGGAGCGCATATAATTGCGCCTGCCGACTCGCCGATCATCAATTTTCCATTTGCCAATTCCTTTTTCAGCAGTCCATCAGTTCCCGTTTTACGGAGCTGGTCCATAAGAAAGAAAGAATTTCCGCCGGTAAAATATATCACATCTGCTTCTTCAAAAACAGACTGTATCGTTGAATAAGCCTCCGTTGAAATATCAATTTCAGTTACGATTGCTCCCAACTTTTTGAATAATTTTCGAGCCGAGCCGACATAACCGGTGTAGCCTTCACGCAGTGAAGCTGTTGGAATAAATGCGACTTTCTTATTTTCAATTTCTTCCTTTATCAGACTTCCTACACTTGAAAAGTGCGAACATAAAAATAGTTTCATCAATATTCTCCTTTATAAATCCCGACTTGTTACTCACATTATATCATATTTTTTCTTCAGTTACATCCACCAAATTTTAGTACACTGCCATTCGGCTTGCTTCTGTAACCGGCATCCGTTTAATCTTCTCCTGCATTGTTTCCTTTGTATCTTCATTGATTTCTATACGGATTTCCCTTATGTTTTGATTAAGAATACCCTCTCAATGTATGAAAGGCCGGTTCAATTATATGTGTCTATTTTAATTCTGGAAACAGTTTCTCCAATTCTTCATGAAATGTCCCATTCCTTAATGGTTTGCCGCAGCGTCTCGATGGTCTGCGTTTTCTGCTCATTGATGTTCCGGTTTACAGCCTGCATTTCTTCCTCGGTTGTAGTAGATTCCTGCCAGCCTCTGTTCACGATCATTTTTCTGGATCTTCTGTTGGTTCTGGAAGTCTCCGGCTGCTTTTCCTATAACGGTATGGGTTTCCGTCTGAAACTTCCGTTCCGGATTTTTCTTTGTGGATACAGAAAGCTCTTTTCCATTAATAGAACCGTTTATAACAACATATCTTTCACGCATTTACTCCGATAGTCACTCGGCGATATTTTGTATCTTTCTTTAAATGTTCGGTTAAACGTTCTTTGACTTTCAAATCCACTATCCAGTAGGAATCCGAATCACCAATGCTCAGATTTTACTTGAAACAACAACTTATTCCATCAATGAGATTTCTAAGATGGTCGGGTATGATAACCAGCTTTATTTCAGCCGACTCTTCCACAAGCTAAAAGGATATTCACCTAGAGAATACCAAAAGATAAGAAATAAGTTCTGAAAACCATAATATTATAAGAATCCAATTTATGTGAACTACTCGGTAACTAAGTTACCAGAGCATCTGAAATCTGGCGGGATACCGCCTTTTTTCAGGGTGCGTCCATGACACCACTACTGCTTACCTTTCGGCTATACAGCTACTTTTATTATTTCTGGATTCTTTAGTCCGGTTACGGACAGTTCTTTCTGTTTTCCGGATACGGAAAGATATTTACGCAGGATATTAAATGCTCCTACTGCATCCGCATTATTTTTTACTTTTAGGGCATTTCCAGAGCACTCGGTAACATGGATTATTTAAATAATGTGACATAGGACGCAATTTCCTATGAAACAAAAAGAGAGATGCCGTAAAGGTATCTCTCCCAAAATCATTACTTCTGATGACTGATAACCCATTGTAATATAGTCTCAAATCTTATTTTTCCCGCAGCTAAATCAAGACTTCCTCCCGCCGTTTCGATCAATCTAAATTGACATAGTAATAAAATTATATTCCGTTCATTTTCTTTCTTTCCAGTTTACCCCAGTTCAGTTTGTTCTTCTTGTATCCCACAAATGCAGTCACACGGACAAATGCCAGATAAAAGCGGAGAAAAGTTGTTTCAAAAAAACAAGCAGTAATAGCAAGGATCAGTCTCGAAAAGAAAGCCTCTGGTCAATGGTATAGATTCTTGAAAAATATGCAGTTAATGTGAGTAAAATACCATACAGGGCATAGCAGGCAAGAAATACCAGCATAAATTTCACATTCAGCATATCCATCATCACAGATAAAACCATTGTAAGTATACCAAAAAATTCAATAAATGGTGACAATAATTCGTAAAACAGAAAATAAATATAGGATAAAAGTCCTACAGCTCCGTACCGTGGGTTTGCCAGCATTTTACGGTGTCCCCACATACACTGGAACAATCCTCTCTGCCATCTTTTCCGCTGCTTGCCCAATTCACTTAATTTTTCCGGTGTTTGCGACCAGCAGATGGCATCCTGTGCAAAATCAATCTTATATGGCTTACGATTCATGCGGCTGAATTCATGAAGTCTGACTACCAGTTCCATATCCTCGCCCATTGTACTGCTGTCATATCCGCCTACGGCAATCACTGTTTTTTTCTCAAATAATCCAAAAGCTCCGGATATGATCATGTTTGCATTGATTTTATCCAACAGGATACGTGCTGCCAGAAAAGAACGGTCATATTCCAGGGATTGCATTCTTGCTATTATATTTCTAGGTAGCCTATATTTTATCACATGACCTTTTTTTATGACAACACCATTGGCTGGACGGACACTTCCACCAACGGCTATTACATTTTCGTCCTCCAGAACCGGACGAATGATTTTCTCCAGCGAATCATGCTGTAAAATAGAGTCCGCATCCATGCAGATAAACCAAGGATACCTGGCTGCATTGATTCCGGCATTTAAGCTGTCTGCTTTTCCGCCGTTCTTCTTGCGGATCAAAGTAATGGGTACTTTCTGGTTCGGGCATTCATAAACATCTTCCTCAGGCTGACATTGGATTAGATGACGGATCGGGCGCGCCACTCGCTCCATATGAAATGCATCAATCAGGATCTGAGATGTTTTGTCTTTAGAACCATCATCTATCACTATAATTTCATATAGTTTATAATCCAGGTTGAGAAGTGAAGTAACTGTGTCCTTCACCGTGATCTCCTCGTTATAAGCCGGAACAAGAATGGAAACCGGTATGTAATAGCTTTGCCACAGTTTATTGTGCAGCTGTTCAAGGCGGTATGATTTGTACAGTTCAATTGCTCCTGCTACAACCGACAAAAACAAAAAGCTGGAATATCCAATCAGATATATAATAAAAAACAGATTGACACATTCCAGAAAAAAACGAAATGCATCGGTCATAAACCCGCCCTCCTTTGTGCTTTTGCTGCATCTAACTGGTACTCTAACATTTCTTTTGCATAGCGGTCATTTCCCTGTAAAATATCAGCTAATGCGTCCCTATCTGTATTCAGAACTGCAAGGCTTTTTGCAGCATTATGACGGACATACCAGTTTTTACTGTAAATCTCTTTTTTCAAAATTTCCAGTGTCTGCGGTCCGGGATACATAGCAAGAGAGGAAATACAGGCATTCTGCAATTCCCAGACCCCTTCCTTTTCTTCTTTGGCGTGATGAAGCAAAAAAGAAACACTTCTTTCATCCTGATATCTGCCAAAATAGCGGACACATGCGATCTGAATTTCCATATCCTGGCTTGTTTCCAACATAGACAGCATTTCATCCTTCCAGTTTGACGATGCATATCGAATATAATCCAACAGGTTTACCTGCATCCTTGGATGAAATTCACTCAATTTTTTCCAAAGGAGTGGTATCAGTTCTTCTTTTTTATCGAAGGAAAGAAGTCCATCTGCAAGTATTTTTTTATGCGGAAGCAGCTGCTCATTTGCATTCAGGAATTCCAATGCCTGCATAACTGCGTGTATATCTTCTGAACTGTATAACGCCCGCAAAGCATTCTCTCTGCAATAGAGACTTTTATTTCCAAGCAGTTCAAAAAGAAATGGGAAAACAATTTCCTTGGCCTGGAATTTCGTCATATGAAATATGGCAAATACATAAGCCAAGCAGGCCTTTTCCGTATCCGATTTTCTTTTATAAACCGGTATCAGTTCTTCCATCAGCCGACTTACAGATGCTATTCCCTGCTGGAATTGTTCCGGCATACTGTTTTCAATTTTATATAATGCTTCACTGAACGTCAGAAGTCTACTGGTTGACTGAAGCTCTTTAACCAGCCTTTTTTCCTGCTTTTTATTTTCCGTTATATTATCTAAAAACAACTGTCTGTATTCTTCGCAATATCGTTGTTCCCTCCTTTTCAGAACACAGGAACGATATCTTGAAATTATCTCTGTGAAGCAGTTAAACAGAATAATCCCCACACAGACAATAAAATAAAAAACAATCACAAATTGTGCTATCATTCGTGTTCCTTTCCTGTCCAGTATGTCTTCAGAACCTGGTATGCTTCTTTTAATCTTTCATGGTAAGATACTGTATTTTCCCATCCTTTCAGTTTAAGCCGTCCCATCTCGATAGTATTTCCTTCTCTGCCAAGACCTATAAACATCTCTTTGATCCCCACTGCTTCAATGCCATAATTTCCGTCATAATAATCATCATGAATCTGCATTCGGGACGGATCAGAAAAATTCAGCAGCTGCCATGGGATTCTAATTTCCACATCATCTCCGTTACAGATAAAATCTGCTCTGGAATCATAATCAGATGCAGATGGATTTCCATTACCATAATGCAGCTTTCCACTTTCAAAGGTTCTTAACGGTGTGGCAGCATCCTGATACTGACCAATAACATCCCGTAATACCATGCAGATATTTTCGAATACAGCGCTATCCCGAGCCGGTGGATCAATATAAGAATCTTCTCCTGTAATATCTTCCTCATAATTGGCATGAATGGGATTATACCGATCCTGAACCAACAGACGAGTATTATCTTTTCCATTTAAGATCAGTACAAAATCTGTAGGTCTTTCAAATTCTGCTGTACAATTTTCCATACGGGTACTGCCTGTTTTAGGGGTCGTATCAACCGGAACATACAGCGTGTCATTTTCCAGATCAAAGCCCTTTTTATGGAGATATAAATAAACATCGGAGGCATCATACTTCACACTGATGAAAGAGCCGTCTTCATATTGGATCACCATATCTTTATCCGTCCATTCGGAAGTATCCCCGTCCACGTAACAAACACTTTCTTTTTCCCCACAGTCAAATGCCAGCAAGCCAAAATGCTGGTCATTTGTCTGAGCATCTTCCCAGTAAATATTACGGCTTAAATCTACAGCATACATGGTATTCCAGGTATGCTTGAACCATTCATCCTGCCAGGAGTAGACACAGCCTCCGGAAAGTCCGGCAGCCATAATGTCTTCATAACAATCTACCAGAATCTTTCCCTGTTCTTTTTCAGAATAGTATCCAAGTCCTCTGCTGGTTACCTGATTCTCCTGAATCTCACCTCGTCCTGTGGCTGCACCAAATTCAACAGCCAAAACCGGCATTGTATGATGTTCGTTTAAAAGTCTTAAATATGCCCGATAAGTATTCCTTTTTCCGTCAGGAGTGATACAGTCACTAAAGTCAATCTTTTTATCAGACAAGCTGTTCCATGTTGTGTATTCCATACAGGAAAGGTAATCCTGATCATATGGAGATGCACTGTAGCTGACAAACTGACCGGATATAAATTTATCAGTTGCAGTTATATGTTCTGCGTCGATCCGGGCACATTTTCGGAAATATTCTGCAATCTCTTTAGGATAATCAAAAGGATCTGTTGCATTTCCACTGGAAAAGGAGATCAGACGCTGCTCATCATATCTTGTTGATTCATAGTACAGCATCCTGTCACCTGTTTCTGCAAGCAGGGATTCAAAGGCAGAGGCATCTTTTGAAGCAGTAAGATAGGTTCCTTTATACGGTTCCATATCCGGATATTTCTCATCTGTATATGCAACGGTTGTATCTTCCCATCCATTTCCGATAATATATCCCAGCACCCATTTCGAGATATCGTGTAAATAAAGTCCTGTACTTGTATCTGCATCATTATTGATGATAAGTCGTTTTCCATGGATCACATCTACAGTGACCAGGCAATTATCCAGAAGCTTTCCTGCAAAGGAGTCGGCATATGCATCCACTCGGGAGTTCTGTATATAATCATTTACCCAGATTCCCTGAAGTAAATATAACGGCTCCTCATGTTGGGAATTGTATTCATAGAACGCATTATAAAAAGACGGATTCTGGACAGAATAGACTCTCAGCGTATTTGCTCCTGCTTCCTGGATCAGCTGAAACCAGCGCAGATAGGTTTCTTTGGTGATCGCATAATCGGTAGACCATTCACCTGGAATACCGCTTCCCATGTCAATTCCTCTGACTTCAAATGGTTTCCACTTATCTTTGTCCTTTATAAGTATCTCTTTATTCTCAGTCCGGACAAATGTGTTTACATGATTGTCTCGGCCTGAGTCTACATAAAATCCGCCATAAAACACAGCTATAAATCCAATAAATACAAGCAGAATGATGGCAGATATACTGATAATAAATCGTTTCATATTTTAATCATTAACCTCATTATACTGCTTTACACGGGAGGATGCTGAATACTGACGCAGAGTCTCAATGTTTTCATCCAGCCATTTTCCTCTGTTTCGCAAGTAACCTTTTAACTGTCCTTCAGCGGCAGATCTACTGTCAAGATTTCTCGATACCGGAACCAGAAGTCCCTTTGCCTGCTGTTCCACACTTCCCCATCGTGCATCGTTTCTTGCAAGAGCTGGTGCGATAAAATCAAGGGTTTCATCGATATAACGATAAAGTGATTCCTCACTTAACAGACCTTTTCGCAAGGAATGATATCGCTGGATGATCCGTTCAGTAAAATCCTCATCTTTGATAAGCATTTCAAACCATAATCGGTTGTTCAGGAAAAATCCTGTATAAGGAAGTTCCTCCTCGAAATAGTTATTGCAGGCATTATTAAAATCCCATACACACATACGATACAGATTATCGGTTCCCTTATAAATATAAGTGGAATAGTTTCCGGCATCTGCATTACTGGAAAGCTCATTGATTATAAAGTAATCTACAAAGCTGTCTACATCTATCATAGAAGTGTAGCCATGTTTTTCCCTGTCATAATCATATGAATACAGAGTTTTTTCAAAATTTGAAAAATCCTGTCGGATTTCTTCTGTCAGTCTGGCATCCCTGTTCCTGTTTCCGGGATATTCTATCTGCAGCAGGAAGGGGGTTTTGTAGGTATACGTTGTAAAGCTGTTTAAAGCTTCTTCGCCCGCATGCTGATGATCCAGGCGAAGCAGGTATCCGGAAAATGTGCTGCGCTTGGCATTTACACGAAGTCCCAGCCTGGCGCCATCTTTTCCGCCGGTTATCATTTCAGTCATTACATATAGACCTTCATATTCACCATTAAGAATTACTTCGCAGAATCTTACATTTGGCGCATAAGACATCATTTCTCCGGCAAGATTGTAAAACATATAATTTCGTATGGCTGTTTTATCGAGCCAGGGACCGTATAATACCCATTCATGGTGCGCATCCATTCCCATAATGGAAAGCGGATTGTTTTCCCCTTTTTTATCTACAAGTCTGATGGCATAGCTTGGCTTATCAAACTTTCTTGAGGAATTACCTCTCATTCGTATACGGATTTCAGAAGATACATCTGCCGTTTCATTTGCATGATGGTACTCTTTGCTGTCATTCCCAATTATATCCATCTGAGCAGCAATTGTAGTTTCCCCATCCGTAGCGCGTGTATAAATGCGGTTGTTTCCATCATCCTTAATGGGTCTTCCCGGGATTTCTATCCCATCTGTATCAATTTTGACAATCGGAAGATATGTACACAGACCGCCATCCGCAGGATCCGTACATGGTTCCTGGGGAATTTCCTGTTCATGCTGATGAATTCTCTCCGTTTTTCGGTAGTCCTTATAAGACAATGGCGCAAAAACGGCAATCAGGATAACCGCAAAGCAGCATATAAATCCTATTATTTTATATTTCATATCAGTTATAAATTTCATCGCTTTGAGCTACAATATTAACACTTTCGATTTGTCCAAGGTTATAGAAATCATCTGTTAAAGCCGGATACTGTTTCTGAACTTTCTCCAGTATTTTTCTGGATAATTCATAAATGTACTCAGCATTTTCCTCTGTCGTATTTTTTACCCGAAGAACGACACCAGTCCCAAAATAACGAAAGACCTGGGATTCTATATTTTCACAGCGGCTTCTTTTTGCACGGATGATCAAAAGCATACGGTTATCACTGCGAATCGCTCCCATGATAAGAAAAATAAGAAAAATAGCAGAACTGCCTACTGCAGCAACCAGATAATCTCCAACTCCACAGCATATTCCCACAATAATCGTCCAGAAAATATATACAGTATCTCTGGAATCTTTTATTGCAGTTCGAAAACGCACAATAGATAATGCACCGACCATACCAAGCGACAATGCAATATTGTTTCCTATGACAGTCATAACTGTTCCTGTCATAACCGTCAGAACGATCAGTGTTACTCCAAATTTTTTGCTGTAAATCGTTCCCTTATGTGAAATCACATATGAAATAAAAATAAACAGACCAATGACAGCACTTACCAGAATATGCATTATAATTTGCTGCCAGGTCATATCCCCCTGTTGGGCAAGCAGGTTATAAATCGTCTCTTTCATTTCCTTTCCTCCTAAAACCTGTAGTTACAGCCAACTTGTCTTGCCATACAATATTTGCTCACGGAAAGCTCGCTTTTCTGAACGGGCAGAAGCATATGCTTGATATAGCTTAACAAAAAGCCATTGTATTTTACTTCCAGCACTACAGCAAAAGGCGACATTACACTGTTTAACACCAGATTTCTATCAAACACATTAAAATTCACTTCATTAGCCCGTATTCCGGAATCAAAGGTTATTCGAATAGAGTTTTCTGGCGCGATAAATGCAAATCTGTCATATTCTACAACTGTTTTAGGACGGTATGCCCACATTTCCATAATTGAATAACATTCCTGTCCAAACTCACTGCCACTGTTTAAAAGTACAGAATAATCACCCTCAATGAGAGCCTGCGCTTCCTTTCTGGATAATCTTAATGATCGCTTTCGCTGATATGGTCCCTGCTTCTGCTTCATTTCAAACAGTGCAAAATCCGCATCAGGACTATATACCCGCAAACGAAACTTCCTTCTTAACTCCAGACCATCTTCTTTTTCCTGAAAATCCCGATTTGACAAAGAATCAAAGTACAAAGAACGTACCTGGTAACCATCGGATCCATTATGTAAATCGGTATGAACCACATTTGACAGATAATTCCGGAGTTTTAAAGCTTCTGCCTGATTCAGCAGAAATTTCTTTTCTTCCCGCAGTACATCGCGCACAGTATTATTTCCTCCTGCTTTTGCTTTTTAGTAAATCCAACTCTATAGTATACATCCAAAAAATTTTTCTGTCTAGAATACAACTTCATACTATACAATGACCTCTCAGTTACTATTCAGGGGTTAGCTGGACTTGAGGAAACCGATGGTGTAGACTGATAACAGTCAAAGCCATCGGATAAGCTCATCTGTATTTGTTTTCCATTTTGGGGAACATATCCAAAATACATTCCACTGACATTAACCCTTTTTGCGGATAACTGCTTTTGGAATTCTTGTAACCCACTTTATTCCACTATTTATGAAATTTCCAAAATGGAGCGATTTGAAAATGTACTTTATTCTGTTTCGAAATAAAGTACATTCTGAAATAAAGTGCATTTTGAAATTTTTGTACTTTATGCTATAATCCTTGTATCTAAGCCATTTATTAACCACTAACTATAAAGTACAAAATTTTTTACTTTTGAAAAAGGCTAATTTCGTACTTTATTAAAAAAGCAAAAAAGGCATCGTACAAAAATTTTAAAAGTTGAACACTTGAATTTCTCACAGTTTTCACAGAAAGGAAATGTTTATGATAAAAGGAACCTTATATGGCGTAGGAGTAGGTCCGGGCGATCCGCGGCTCATGACGTATCTGGCAGTTGACACGATTCAGAAGTGCCCGGTGATTGCGGTACCGGCGGATGGAAAGGAAAATGCAGTTTCCTATAAAATTGCCAGCGGGATCGTGGAAAATCTGGATGAAAAGGAATGCTTAAACCTCACTACTCCGATGACAAAAGATAAAGCTGTTTTAAATGCAGCATACCAGGCTGCCTCGAATCAGATTATAGAGCAGCTGGAACAGGGGAAGGATGTTGCCTGCCTCACGCTCGGAGATCCGACGATTTACAGTACCTATATTTATATCCATCGAATTGTAAAAGCACATGGTTATGCAACTGAAATCATTAATGGCATTCCGTCCTTCTGCGCGGTCAGCGCCAAGCTTCAGGACAGTCTTGTTGACCGCTCAGAACAGCTTCATATTATTCCGTCCACTTATGATATTGAGGCGGCGCTGGAACTTCCAGGTACCAAGGTTCTGATGAAAGCAGCTTCCAAGATGCCGCTTGTCAAGGCGACCCTGAAAGAAAAGCATATGACAGGTATCATGATCGAAAATTGTGGTATGCCAGAGGAGCATATTTATCATAAAATCGATGAAATTCCAGAACGGGCAAGTTATTATTCGATTATTGTCGTGAAGGAAGGGAACCATGATTGAATTAAAGCATCTGACAAAAAAATACGATCATTTTCTGGCGGTCGAGGATCTGAACCTGAAAATTGAGACAGGCGAGTTCTTTGGGCTTTTGGGACCGAATGGTTCCGGAAAAACGACCACCATCGGAATGCTCTCCACTCTCCTGCTTCCGACTTCGGGTGAAATCTGGATCAACGGAGAGCTGCTGACCCGTCAGAAAAACCAGCTGAAACAAAAACTCAGTGTCGTTACGCAGGAATACTCGATGCGTCAGGATATGACGATGAACGAGATTATGGAATATCAGGGACGTCTTTATTATATGCCGATCAAAAAGATTCGGGAGCGGTCAGAGGAATTGCTGGAATTCTGCGGGTTGATCGATTATCGGAAGAGAACCGTCCGAAAGCTTTCCGGAGGCATGAAGCGGAAGCTGATGGTCTGCCGGGCACTTTTAACAGAACCGGAAATCCTTCTTCTGGATGAACCGACTGCAGGGATGGATGCATTTGCCCGCCGTCAGATGTGGAATCTTCTGAAAAAGCTGAATCAGCAAAAGCTTACCATTCTTCTGACAACGCATTATATGGAGGAAGCAGAAACGCTTTGTGACCGTGTCGGCTTTATGTGCGGTGGACGTCTGGAGGAAACAGATGCTCCGGGGCATATGATAGAGACGCTGGGGCGGTATGCGGTTGATGAGACTTCACCAGATGGGCTGAAATCACACTATTTTCATGGAAAGGAGGAGGCAATTCAGTATTTGTCCGCGTCAGAACAGGAAACAGCGCTTCGCAGTACGACATTGGAAGATGTATTTCTGGAGACAATCGGGCAGCAGCTGGAATGCCGGTAAAAATGGGTATTCTTACTGTGTTATGGGAAAAATGGGTAGAATTCCGGCGGGATTTTTATAAAATCACGCTGGCTGCCATGATTGCCCCTCTTTTATATATTCTGGTGTTTGGTCTTGGAATCCAGACCATGTCGCACGGACAATCGTATCTGAACTTTCTGATTCCGGGAGTGGTTGCCCTGACGACCATGAACGGCAGTTTCAATGCTATCGCCCAGAATTTAAACGTCCAGAGATTGTACGAAAAAGCATTTGACCAGGTCATCATCTCTCCTACCCCGCTGTGGCAGTTCATCGCGGGACAGATCATCGGTGGAAGTCTCCGGGGATTATATGCGGGAGCCGTGATTATTCTTCTGATTTTGCCGATCGGAACGGGGCTCTGTTTTAACGGCTGGTCGTTTCTCCTAATGTTTTTAAACGGATCTGTGTTTTCCACAATTGGAGTTGTGGTATCTTTTTATGCCAAAAACCATGCCGATGTGCCGCGCTTTTCGAATTACGTGATTATGCCGATGGCATATCTGTGCAATACATTCTTTTCAGCCCGGAGTATGCCGGATGGTCTGCGCCAGGTGATTGAATATCTGCCGTTATCGCAGACCAGTGCGGCGCTTCGCAGCATCGCCAATCATGAGGCATTTTCTTATACAACGATTGGGATCCTGCTTCTGTATCTGGCGTGTTTTTCGATTGCTGCGTCCTGGTTTCTGTATAAGAAAAAGAATTTATAAACACAGGGTAAGGAGTTTTCTGTCTATGAAAAAAATAGGTTTCATTCTTTTGGGAATCATTTGTATCTTATTTAGCAGCCGGTGGACGTTGACAGCGCAGGCAGGTGCTGGAACGCTGCTTTCCCTGAAGGATGGTGAATATGCCATCGAGGTAACAATGACCGGAGGAAGCGGAAAGGCTTCGATCCAGAGTCCTGCTCTTCTGACGGTGACAGATGGAACGGCATACATATCCATCACATGGAGCAGTTCCAATTATGATTACATGGTGGTAGATAATAGAAAATACGAGAATGAAAGTGCCAAGGACGCAAATTCTCATTTTACGATCCCTGTTTTGGATCTGACAAAAGAACTTACAGTCAGGGCGGATACACTGGCGATGGGAACGCCTCATGAAATCGAATATACCCTTCAATTCAATACTACGTCGATTGCGTCTAAGAGCACACTTCCGCAGGAAGGGGCGAAACGTGTGCTGATGATGGCAGCCGTTATTATTATCGGTGGCGGGATTCTGAATCATATCGTAAATGAACGCCGGAAGCGGGATTATACGGGGAAACGCCGGATTTAAATTAAAGGGATTCGTAACTGTTCAGTACCTTCACAGTCACGCGCAAAAAATCCATTAAAAATTGCCTACGGCAATGGGATTTTTGCCTGCTGACCCATGTTTTCGTACGGTCAGCGCAGTAAATGCGCAGACCTACTGAACAGTTACAGGGATTCTTCTTTGAAAACCAGCTTCGGGAGAATCCCTTTTTAATGCTTTTATCTTATTTATTATTCAGCCTGCTTTTGTACATAAAACAGGCGAGAATCAAAGTCGCAGCTCTCTCTTCTACCATCCATATACTGTCCGGAAGAGGCGTCACTGGTAATCAGTCCTAAATTCATCAGTTCGTCACCATAGTGGGTGCTTACGGCACTTTCATGTCCTTCTGTATATTCCGTGACATTGTAAAGATCGGATTCTTCCAGTCCCTGTAAATACAGCCGCGTAAACGGACCATTGGCGACATTCAGTGTCCGGTACCAGCCGACCAGGGCTTCTGTGCGGTCTTCACTGACTGCCATCCAGGCAGTGATATTGTTTTCAAACGGACTGGAAAGTCTGTAAAAAGTACCATACTGAATCAGGGACCGATGCTGTTTCATAAAGGCGGTCTGAATTTTTAATTCAGATAGCTCATCTTCTCCGAGCTGTGCCAGATCCAGTTCATAGCCGAAAGTTCCGAAGAACGCGGTATTGGCACGTGTCCAAAGCGGTGTCTGACGATGAAGCTGATGGTTCGGAGAAGCAGATACATGGGATCCCATCGAGCTGATCGGGTAACCATAGGAAGTACCGTATTGAATCCGCAGGCGTTCAATCGCATCTGTATTATCACTGAGCCATCCCTGCGGTGCGTAATACAGCATACCTGCATCAAAACGCGCTCCGCCGCTGGCGCACGATTCGAACAGAATGTCCGGAAAGCGTGTTGTCAGCCGCTCATACATCTGATAAACACCCAGAATATAGCGGTGAAATACTTCTCCCTGCTGTCTGGCGGAAACTCCTCTGCTCCATACATCACTGAGACTTCGGTTCATATCCCACTTGATATAGGAAATGGAGGCGCCTTCCAGAATCGATGCAATCTTTTCATAGATGTAATCAAGGATCTCCTGCCGGGAAAAATCCAATACATACTGGTAACGTCCGTGACAAGGCGTTCGCCCTGGAACCTGGAGGATCCAATCAGGATGCGTGCGGAATAAATCGGAATCGGCATTTACCATCTCCGGTTCGATCCAGAGACCAAACTTCATGCCGAGCGCTTCTATCTTCTGTGCCAGTCCGGAAAGACCGTTTGGCAGACGGTCACGGTTTGCCTCCCAGTCGCCCAGTCCGGCTTTTGAGCTGCTTCTGGCACCAAACCAGCCGTCATCTAAAACAAACAGCTCTATGCCGCATTTCTGCGCTCTGGAAGCCAGCTGTAGAAGTTTTTCTTCGGTAAAATTGAAGTAAGTTGCCTCCCAGTTATTGATCAGGATTGGGCGCTCGCGATCACGCCAGTACCCCCTTGCCAGTCGGCGCCGATACAGCCGGTGAAAAGTCTGGCTCATGTCGTTAAGTCCCTGAGAGGAGTAAACAAGCACTGCCTCCGGAGTCTGGAAGGTTTCACCAGGGTTCAGCTCCCAGCTAAAGCCAAACGGATTAATTCCTATCATAAGACGGGTGGTTCCATGTGACTCCACTTCTGCCTGAGCCAGAAAATTACCGCTGTAAATCAAGCTGCAGCCAATGGCTTCTCCCTGAAATTCGTCAGCCGAAGGGCGTTTTAAAATAATGAACGGATTCTGCTCATGGGAAGAATGTCCCCGGGTGCTGTCAATCGCCTGAATGCCATACTCAAGCCTGCGTGTGTGGAGTGCGCGCTCTCTCGCCCATGCCCCAGAAAACTGCATCCACTCATAATCGTGGTCAGGAAGATCCAGGCAAAGACTCATCGCGGTCTGAACCTGTACAGAAATGTCTCCCTGATTGGAAATAGAAGCACTTCGGGCAATGACACCGCCCTCGACAAATATTGTATATAAAAGATGCAGCTCCAGATTAGTATGGGTATCTTTTAACGTAATAATAAGAGTTTCAGCTTCCCCGTCCTGTTCAGTATAAGTAGCAGGAAGTCCTGGCAGTTTTGGCTTTCCGGATGTAACCTGATATCCAGTAAATTGAAAATCTGAATAGGTACTTCCATCATTCTGGAGAATCTCTACTGCCGGATGCCGGTAATCACCGCTTCCGTAAGTACCGTACTCCAGCTTAATATGTCCAAGTGAAAAGGTGCGATCGTTTTCATAGAGATAAGATGCCATGTCTCTGGGAGCTAATTCAAGAAGGTATGAGAAATCTTCCTTGTCACGAATCTTTTTCCCATAATACAGCTGTCCCATATGTCCGTTTGGAAGAACCATCATGATATAGCTGATGGTCTGGTTATATAAATGAAATATCTTCGATGATTCGTGATATACAATACTCATATCCTTATTTCCTCCTGTTCATCTGTCGCTTGTCATTTAATCAGATATAGACTGTTTGCTAAACTTTATTCTACCAGAAAATAGATTAAATGAACAGACTACGGACAGGAATATGGAAAATTCTATAAATTTGATTCTGTCTCTGTTATCGGTTGTGTGTACGTGTATGTGAACGGTAACGATTTATTTATAATAACGAATGGTCAGGTAATGCCCTGCGTCAATATGGTCATCCGAAAGACTGTTCATCTGACGCAGCTCCCGTACATACTCTTCAACTGACTCCTCCGAATCTGCACAATATGTCTGAGCAATGCTCCAGAGCGTATCTCCATCTTTCAGATGAATACTGGTATAGTACTTTTCCGGTCTAGTATCTGCTTCTTCCTCAGCCATCACATACATCAGACTCCGTCCAAAAAAGCCCGAAAGCAGCATGATGAAAACAACAGCTAAAACCATAACACCTTTTTTCAACGTATACATTTGCAATCTTCTCCTCTCGTGTTTTGTTGGAATCGTCTTTTTGTATTCAAATCTGTTCTTAAAGAATGAGAAGAGATTTGAATATTATAAAAATGTCAGGAACATTTGTTCTGTATAGCTACATTATACGATACGAACAAATGTTTGTCAATGGTTTCGAAAGAAAAAAGCAAACATTTGTTCGCAGCTTGCTACTGTTCACGCATACGTGCCCAGTAACGAAATTTTCCGTGTCTTCGCATTTAAATACGGCAAATTTCTGTTGCCACCACCTTTTCTTACGGTATTTTCGGTTTCAAAAGTGCCGTAAGAAAACGCGGCTCTGCTCGTAAGCAACAGACACCTGCTCCCTATAAAAATCTAAATACTTTAGGTATATAGATTTTTATAGGGAATCATACATATTGCATAAAACTGCGCTGCTATTTCTGGCAAATATAACCACAAAAGTCGATGAAACTATTCGCGAAAGCATCCTTTCACGAATAGTTGATAGTTTCATTCCTATTTTTACTACTGAAACCATAATCTATGTATAACAATAATCATGTATAACATATATATAACATATCACGGAATCAGATTGACGCTCTTGTGGTTTCATGATAATCTATATACATAAAATAAAGTATGACGCAATTTGAAATTTCAGTTTAAATCGAACGTTATAAGACTTGGCGCATGATCTTTGCAAAGCACTTCTTTGAAATCAGTTTGATAAGCAGAGTATTATATCGCGTAACTGTCTACATGAGTATGAACAGTTACCACCTCGCAGCAAGAATGTCAGGGTATTAAACAAACAGGTAATTGTTCAGTACCTTCACAGTCACACGCAAAAATCCATTAAAAATTACCTACGGCAATGGGATTTTTGCCTGCTGACCCATGTTTTCGTACGGTCAGCGCAGTAAATGCGCAGACCTACTGAATAGTTGCATAAACAGTTACAAAAAAATAGATTGGAGAATATAGAATATGGGAGAAATTAAACAGGCAAACTTTCGAATCGATTCCGATACAGCGGATGCTTTCCGTGCATTTTGCGAACAAAAAGGAATGAACCAGGCCCAGGGCTTTGATCATGTGATGCAGGTGTTTGAGTTAAATCAAGCCAAATCCTCAATTCCAGGGAGAAGCGTCGAGATTGAGGAGTTTGAAACCATGGTTAAGTCCATTACCTCCGCATATCTGTATAGCTTGGAATTGAACCAGAATGCAGAAGCCAGAGCACGGGAGGAGTTCTCTTCTGAACTCCAGAGAAAAGAACTGCGCCTCACAGAGTTACAGAAAAAAGTGGAACAACTTCAAGCAGAAAAGAAAAAAATGGATGCGGAGTCCGCTTTGCTGACCAAGCAGGAACAGGCACTCACCGAACAGCTAGAATCGCTCAGAAAAGGTGCTGCTGACCAGGAACAGATCAACCAGATGCTGAAGGAGAAACTAGAAGAGGCACAAAATCAGCTGAAGAAAAATGAACATTCAAAAGAATCAGAAGAAATGCTTAAGAATGAGCTTTTGCAATGCAAACAGGAGCTTCATGATACTGTACTTGCTCTCTCTCACTCTCAGAAGGAACAGGAGGTAAAGTCAGAGTCCTATCAGCATGCATCCGATCGGATTCTGGCACTTGAAACTGAAAATAAAGAACTACAGCAGAAACTCACAGAGCTTACCCAGGAATTATCAAAACAAAAAGCAGATGCTGATATGGGTCTTCAGCAATGCAAAGCCCAGGCGGAGCTTACGATGGAGCGCGCACTATTCAAAAAAGAACGGGAAATGCAGGAACTCCTTCGTCAGGCGGACAAAGAAAATGCCCGTCTGGAAGTGCTGCTTGAGCAGGCAAGAGAACAGCTTAAAAAAGAAAACATTGATAAAGACGAACAATAGTTTGCATTTTGCCCGAACATATGTTACTATATATAATATAATAAGGGCTTACTATAGGCCAAACCTTTCAGTGATTCAGCTGCTGGTCCCATCAGGTGGGCGTTCGACTTGTATCCTGCCAGAATCACTGTATATCCGATATTAAAAACATTTTATATACTTCATCGACAGGAGGAATCTATATGGCACAGGGACGTATTACAGATAAACAGAAAGAGATCTTGGAATTTATTAAAGCATGCATTTTAAAGAAAGGTTATCCGCCGACGGTACGTGAAATTTGTGAAAAGGTACAGCTTAAGTCTACCTCTTCTGTCCACTCTCATCTGGAACAGCTTGAGAAGAACGGATATATTCACCGGGATCCGACGAAACCGAGAGCCATCGAGATCGTTGATGACACCTTTAACCTGTCCCGCCGTGAACTGGTGAATGTACCCCTTATCGGTACTGTAGCAGCCGGTGCGCCGATTCTGGCTGATGAGAATGTGGAGAACTATTTCCCAATTCCGGCAGAACTGCTTCCGAACAGCGAAACTTTTATGCTGAAGGTTCGCGGCAATAGTATGATCGATGTGGGCATCTATGACGGAGATCGTGTTATCGTGGAACAGACCAGTGTCGCAGAGAATGGCGAGATCGTGGTTGCACTCATCGATGATTCAGCTACCGTTAAGCGTTTCTTCAAGGAGAACGGTCACTATCGTCTCCAGCCGGAGAATGCAACCATGGATCCGATTATTGTGGATAAAGTACAGATTCTTGGCAAAGTAATCGGTCTGCTGCGCCTTATGCGGTAACCTCTTGATTTACTGACGCTTACCTTTTGCTTATTATCATGAAAATGACAGAAGCATTATGTGGCAAAATTTAACTCAAAAGCTCTATGCTATTCGTTGACGTCCGGAGATACGGTACGCTCAATTTTATAGAATAGAGCTTTTTTGTTCGTATGATTCATTTTTGCAATATGCTTCTTTCGGTGATTAAACCGGCGCATACCGCTCAAAAAGCCAGTCTTCCAGTGCATTTAAGTTATCATCGGAATGTTCTACTTCCCGGGCATATCTCCAGGAGATTTCTTCCACATCCTCCATGGAAAGTTTCTTTCCATTTTCCAGCCATCGGACCATCAGAAATTCCTGTATCCAGCGGACAGAGAACAATGCCAGTTCCATCTTGGAACAGACCATATCGTCGTAGACAGCCCCGCAAAAATAGGTATAGACAAAAAACATTAAAAGCTGCTCGCCCAGATTTTCCCATTCTTCTTTGTGACTTCCTAAGCTTCCATATGCCTTATGAAATTCTTCGCAAATTTTATGATAGGTTTCCTCACTTCCCTGATACAGCCACTTTTCAGCACCATCCAGCACATCATCCCATTCCGGACGCAGGCGTTCCAGACCGCGTAGTACCTGCAATTCTTCTATCTGGCGTGCCCACCGATGGAGAGATGCT
Organism: Clostridium sp. AF22-10; assembly: GCF_003478725.1. Lineage (NCBI taxonomy): Bacteria > Bacillati > Bacillota > Clostridia > Eubacteriales > Clostridiaceae > Clostridium > Clostridium sp. AF22-10. The sequence goes on along the minus strand of NZ_QUFZ01000002.1, from coordinate 106,121 downwards.
GCATCAATGCCTTTTTCAGCAAGACTTTCTGATACAAATTCCTGAAGTTTTTTTCTCTGATGATGAGCTTCACAGTTTCGCAAAAGTTCATCAATTTCATATTCCTTCTGCTCTTCCACCCGGATCTGATATTGTTCTGTCAGCTGTTCGGATGCCGACATTCGGAGTGTCAGAGGAAGGGATCGATCCTGTAAAATCGAAAACAGAACATCTCTTGTATCTTCCAACTGGGAAAACATCATAAAATCGAATTCTTCAAAATCGTCCTCCAAATCGTCCTCTTCTTCCAGAAAACGGACCGGTTCTTTACAGGAAAGAATGATTCTAGCCGCCTCCGGACAGGACAGGGAAAGAGACAATTCCCGAAGTCCCTCGTATTCTTCCGTATGTCTCGGGTACATCCGGCAGGTATCACAAAGAGAATCTGGTCCCAGTGCTTTATAAAGATCGCAGAGATTTTCTTCATTTAAAAATGCACAGCGCCGATTGTTCTGGTAAAAACATTCTTCATCCCAGTCAATAGAATTGCGTAATCGCGTTCCGAACTCGCTCTTTTCATTTCCATATCGCTCCAGAGAGGTTTCATCAATCATGATCTGCCATCCGGCACAGCAGCTATCCGGACAATCTCCTGCTGTACAGACAAATTTATCATAATAATGTGGTTTTAAATATCGCATTTATTTTCCTTCTTTCTTTTTATATAGATCCAGGCACATAAGGCAGTAAAAATAACAGCCGCAGCAATCCATACCGGCCATACCGGAATCGGACAGACTCTTGCGTTCATCATGTTCAGTCCCTGATGAAGTGTGAAAGCACCAAATATGGAAAAAATAACAAATGCCAGTGTATTCAGCAGCCCATCGGGAGTTTTGCTCTTTAAAAGATATCCAACCAGCATTCCGAGAATATCCGCTGCAAAAAGTCCCAGAGAGCACCCAATCCATACAACAAAGGCTGATTTCATGCCTTCATTGGCTCCGAACGTGATGGCTGTAAGCTGAGTCTTATCTCCCAGTTCTGCCACAAAAAATGTACAAAAAACAGCTAAGGGTGCAAACTGAATCTTTGATTTACCGCCCTCATCCTCTTCTTCTTCATCATCACCGGCAAGAGTCGATGCGGCGAAATACAGAAATGCAAGTGCTGCAATCATCTTAATAAGCCAGTCAGGAATAAATTCACTGACAAGTCCGCCCGCCAGAACCGCAAGACCATTCAGAACAAGAATCGCCGCCGCAGTTCCTAGTATAATATCTCTCAACTTATATTTTGAAGTGAGAGCAATCAGCATAAGCTGGGTTTTATCGCCCATCTCTGCGATAAATTCTGTAAAAAACACTTTAAAAAACAGCATCATTTTTCATTTCCTCCTAGATGTAATGCATGTTCCCTCACCGCTCACTGTCGATTATGATGTCCTCCCTTTTTTGCATCAATGCACAAAAGAAAAACTCATGTATATCAACTGACAGCTATGCATGATACAAAAACTGTCGTCCATCGATATACATGAGTCTCATTATTTAAGATTTGCCAGATTATACAGTTGCTATAATCAGAATGTTGACAAACCACACTTTCGCGCTAACTACTCCCTCATGGAATATTGAATTTACTTGATAAATAGTATCAAATAAAGAATGTGTTGTCAACGGAATTTAACGCTTTTACCTACGATTGTCTCATTCGGGTTATGATCTCATTTGCCTTTTTGTAAACTTCCTTTGGCTCCACCCCAATGAAGAATTTCTGGTCTTCATAGAGGATCTTGCCGTTGATCATGGTCATCTTCACATTCTGTTTGCTTCCGCTGTATACCAGGTTTTTCATCGGGTTGTTGATAGGTTGCATATTCGGCTGGTTCAGATCGATCATAATCAGATCCGCCTTTTTGCCTTCTGCAAGGCAGTCGCAGTCTGTCAGTCCCATTGCTTTTGCACCGCCGGTTACTGCCATTTTCAGAACTTCTTCTGCTGGTACTGCAGATGCATCCCGATCATGAAGTTTTCCCAGTCCCGTCACTAAAAACATTTCCCGGAACATATCCAGGCAGTTGTTGCTGGCTGGTCCATCTGTGCCGATGGCCATATTGACTCCGTGTTTCAAAAATGCCGTAGTGTTGGCGATGCCGCTTGCAAGTTTTGTGTTGGATCCAGGATTGGTTACCGCTGTCAGTCCTTTCCTGCGGAAGAGTTCTATTTCCTCATCGGTAAACCAAATGCAATGATATCCACCGCCCCCATGTTCAAATAAGCCCAGGGAATCCAGATAAGCTGCAGGTGTAGTTCCATGGCGCTGTACACACTCTGCCACTTCCCGTTCTGTTTCTGACATATGAGCAAATACAGGAGCCTTGTAGCGCTGTGACAGCTCGGCAATCTTTTTTAAGAGTTCTTCGGAACAAGTGTATTCTGCATGAAATCCCAGACAATACCTGATCAGCTCATCATATTGGTTGTAGGTATTAAAATCTGCCTCCACTTCCTCCAATGAAGAGGAAAAATCATTGATTCCGCTGACGAGTACACTCCGGAATCCACATTCTACCGATGCTTTAGCCATCATTTCTGTATTCAGATACATATCAAAGCAGGAGGTAATACCGCTGGTCAGGTATTCCATGATTCCCAGTTTGGAGAGCCAGTAGATATCATCCGGCTGTAATTTTGCTTCCATCGGGAAGATCTGCTTTGTCAGCCAGTCCTGCAGCGGCATATCATCCGCATAGGATCGAAGAAACGTCATGGCTGTGTGCGTATGTGCATTTTTAAAGCCCGGCATGATGAGATTTTTTTCTGCATCGATCTCACGGTCCCACACATTGCCGCATTCCTTATGAGGACCTACATATGTAATAGTGTTCCCTTCGACCCATACCTCTCCGTGGATGATATCCATATTTCCATTCATCGGAAGAATCTGGGCATTATAAAAACGAATATTCATGTTCTACCTCTTTCCTTTGTCGTAAATCTCTCCAAGTGCACGAGGAGCACGATTGTATTTTGAGAAGAAAATCAAAAGCAGCATTGTAACGATATAAGGCAGCGTCATGGCAAGATCCGAGTAACTGCTGGGCATCTGCATCTTCTGGACAAGATAATAGCCTCCGGATCGGGCAAAACCAAACAGCAGGCAGGATCCAAGTGTAGGAAGGATCTTCCAGTTTCCGAATATCATGGCTGCAATCGCCAGATATCCGTATCCCACATAGATGTTGGAAGAAAAGTTCGCTGAAATGGAATAAGCAAAGCTGATTCCAGCCAGACCGGACAGAGCACCGGATACAAGGACTGCAATCAGACGGATCCGGGTAACATTCTCTCCTGCTGCGTCTACTGCGTGAGGATTATCTCCACAGGCACGAAGATTCATGCCATAACGCGTTTTATACAGCACATACCAGGCAACAACTGCGATCAGAAGGATCAGGATCTCAAATGGATAGACATCTTTAAATGCGGCTCCAATTACTGGGATGCCGGAGAGCAGCGGAATTGTAAACCGTGCAGACACACCCAGAACAAATTTTTCCGAAGCTGCACCGAACACAAGGCGGTTTAAAAGTTTTGTAAAAAATGCAGTCAGTGACATAGCCAGGATATTGATCACGACTCCGCCAATGATCTGATTTGCCTTCAGACGGATACATAACAGTCCATATAAGAGCGAATACAGCATTCCACCTGCCATGGCACATACAATTGCGAGATAATAAGGAACCTGGGAATTGCTTCCAAAATAGCCTGCAGCCAGAACGGCCACAAAGGCGCCTATAAATGCCCCCATTCCCTGCAATCCCTCCAAAGCCAGATTCGTCACGCCGCTCTTTTCGCTGTAGATCCCTCCGATTGCCATTACGAACAGCGGGATCGCAAAGGATAAACCATCAATCAGGATTCGTTCCATCAGCTGATCCCCCTTTCTGTCTCTTCATTTAACTCTTGTTTCATTCGATTCACTTTGTAACGGATATATACACCGCAGGCGGAAAACAGCAGGATCAATCCGGTGATAACGGATGCGATCTCTGATTCCAGACCGGATGCTGAATTCATGTAGGTACTGCCCTTGCTGATCACTGTGATCAGAAGAGATGAAAATATGATGCCGATGGGATGGTTTCCTGCAAGAAGTGCCACTGCGATGGCATCAAAACCGGTGCTTGGAAGGACGCGGGGCTGAATCGAACCAAAATACCCCAGGTAGTACGTCACTCCTGCCAGGCCTCCTAATGCACCGGAGAACATCATCGCCATGATCATGCTTTTGCCAACATTGACACCTGCATACATGGCCGCTTTTCTTCCAAGTCCCACGCATTTGAGTTCATAGCCAAATACGGTGCGATCTAACACGAACTTCACCAGGACTGCAGTCAGAACTGCAAGAAGGATTCCTAAGGGAATATCCATTTTCAAGTTTCCGACGGGTGTGTCCATCAGAGTCAGGCGGGATGCTTTCGAGACGGCCTGGACTGCCTGGAACCGGATTGATATAGTACGTGTTGATGAAAAAGCTGATCACATACTGGGCCGTATAGTTTATCATGATCGAAGATACGACTTCATTGATATTAAATTTGTATTTTAACCAGCCAATAAGTGCACCGATGAGTGCACCAACGACTGCTCCGACAATCAGTACGCATGGCTTAGCCACCGCTGCCGGAAGGGAACTATATCCGATCACCAGAGTTGTGATAAAACCAGAGGTAAGCATCTGACCGGAGACACCGATATTAAAGAGTCCGGCACACATACCGACTGCTACTGCCAGAGACGCAAAAAGCATCGGAGTCCAGGCATTCATATAACTGGTGAAGTCGGTCAGCATATTCTTATATCCGGCATAACTCGGTTTCGGGAGGAATCCAGCCCCCTGAAGAAGGTTACCATAGGCCGACAGAGGATTCTTGCCAAGCGAAAGAATGATCACAGCTCCAGCCAGAAGGCTTAAGAAAATGGCCGACATGGGAATGGTGATACCCTGGTATTTTTCATTTCCCAGGAGTCTGACAAGCATCTTTTTCAATCTGTGTTTAATTTTCAGCATTTTGGTGCACCCCCATCATAAATTCTCCCACTTCATTTGATGTAAGCGTTTTTGCAGCTGCTATTTTCTGGATTTCTCCATTATATATTACTCCGATGGTATCTGCACAATTCATGATCTCATCCAGCTCTAACGAAATCAGCAGGATTGCCTTTCCTGCATCTCTCTGTCGGATAATCTGCTTATGGATATTTTCGATGGCTCCGATATCCAGACCTCTGGTTGGCTGCACAAAGATCATCAGAGGAGACTGAAGTTCAATCTCTCTTCCAATGATGGCCTTCTGCTGATTACCGCCGCTCATGGAGCGGACAATGGTCTTGTTTCCCTGACTGCTCCGGATGTCATACCGGTCAATCAGTTCATTTCCGTACTGGGAAAATTCTGCTTTATCCAGTACACCTTTATGGGAAAATGGTTCTCGGAAGTAGTTTTTCAGTCCCAGATTTTCCTCCAGGGTAAAATCCATGACCAGGCCGCAGCTCTGCCGATCCTCCGGAATATAAGAGATTCCTTCCAGGGTTCGTTTGCGGATGGAGTAATTGGTGATATCGACTCCATTCAGAAGAATACTACCTGAAGCTGCCTTCTCAACTCCTGCAATCGCATCTGCAATCTCAATTTGACCATTGCCGGATACTCCGGCAATGGCAAATACTTCTCCGCCGTGGACAGAAAAGGATACATTTTTTACTACTTCAAAATGATCCTGATTTTTTACAGTGAGATTCTTTACCTCTAACACAGTCTCCCGGTAATGAGGCTCTGATTTCTCTACTTCAAAAGAAACTTCCCGTCCAACCATCAAATTGGCCATCTGCTTTGTAGAGGTCGTGGCGACATCTAGAACATCGATGAGCTTTCCTCTGTTTAAAATCGCACATCTATCTGCAATTTTTTTTGATTTCCTCCAGCTTATGGGTGATCAGGATGATGGTTTTTCCATCATCTCTGAGGTTGCGGATGATCGTCAGCAGGGATTCAATCTCCTGAGGCGTCAGCACTGCTGTCGGCTCATCAAAGATCAGAATTTCAGCTTCCCGGTACAGCATTTTCAGGATCTCGACACGCTGCTGTGTCGATACACTTGTATTTTCGATCACATCGATCGGATTGACTTCCAGACCGTACTTCTTAGAAAGCGCCTCGATCTCCTGATCTGCTTTTTTTAAATCAACATAGGGAAGGATTCCAAACAGTTTGTCTTTCTTCTTTAAACCCAGAATAATGTTTTCTGTAATCGTGTAATTCTGTACCAGCTTAAAATGCTGATGGACCATACCAATATTGAGTTTTGTTGCGTAGCTTGGAGAATGAATCTGTTCTTTCTTATCCCGGATGAAGATCTCACCTTCATCCGGTTCATACATACCAAATATCATGCTCATCAAAGTTGATTTTCCGGCACCGTTTTCGCCAAGCAGTGCGAAGATCTCACCTTTTTTAATTTGAAGCGTCACATCATCGTTTGCCACGATACCTGGGAAACGTTTTGTGATGTGCTTCATTTCAATGATATATTCCGACATTTAAGCCTCCTCATTTTCTGGTACAGAACGTATTATTTCAATCCTGGGAAATTTTCCGGCTCAATTCCGTTAAAGTTTGCTGCCGGAACGATAGTTCCATCTTTTACAAGTTCATATGCTTCGTCCATCTTCTTCACGGTATCCTCAGACATGCTTTGACGTCCTTCCTCTGTTACATAACCAACAGAATCAGAATCTGCACCTAACAGAGCGTTTGCTCCCTGGAAACCTCCGTCTGCGATAGCATTTAATTGTTTCTCTACGTTCATGCTCATAACTTTCAGTACAGAAGTCAGAATAATGTTATCAGAACCGTTAGCACCATCATCATACTGGTCTACGTCACAGCCTACTACTTTTACATTGCCAGCTTCTTTAGCAGCAGTAAATACACCGTTTCCAGAACCGCCTGCAGCTACGAACAGAATATCACAGCCCTCATCGATGAGAGCTTTTCCAACAACTTTACCGGTTGCTTCATCTGCAAAGCTTCCAACATAGTTTCCACCTACATTTTTATTGGTAACGTCAACGCCTGCGTAAGATGGGATCTCTACGATCTCAACACCGGTATCATATTTCTCATTTGCGTAATTGACACCACTCTCAAAACCGTACTGATAGTTTACATTGCTTGGGTATGCAATACCGGTTACTACAGCTACCTTTTTGCTTTCAGACTCCAGTGCAGCTGCCATTCCCGCGAAGAAACCTCCTTCCTGCTCCTTGAAAGTCATTGCATAAATATTATCACATTCGATGTCATTACCCTCAGAATCGGTCGGATTCGTATCTACAAGGATAAAATCTACATCTGGGTTATCGGTTGCGATGGTTCCGATTCCGGAGAATTGGAAGCCCGGGCATACGATCACATTGTAGTCTGCAACGATATCAGCAACTGCCTGAATAACTGCAGCCGGATCACCGGTTTCCTCGCGAACCGGAGTTACGGTTGCTCCCGGATGAGACTCGATAAATTTCAGGATACCGTTGTAGTTATCCTGGTTAAAGGAGCCGTCATCTACACCGGATGGACTGGTCACGATGGCGATCTTTAAATCTCCATCAGCGTTCTCAGCAGAAGCTGCTGCTGTTTCAGCCGTATTTTCCTTTGTCTCGGCTGTATTATTGTTTCCACCGCATCCTGTCATTAACGCTGCGGATACTGCTACACCTGCTACAATACCAAATAATTTTTTCATCAATCTTTTCCTCCTATTTTTTGTTTTTGCCAAACATATTTGCAAGACTCTCCGTATACGGTGGTCTGCAGATTCCTTTTTCCGTTACAATTCCGGCGAGCAGCGTGTGATCGGTTACATCAAATGCCGGATTATAACATTTGACACCCTCCGGTGCCATCGGTTTTTCATAAAATTTGCTTTTGATCTCTTCCGGACTTCGAAGTTCGATCTGGATATCATCGCCAGTTGCACAGTCAAGATCGATGGTTGAACTCGGTCCTAATACATAGAACGGAATTCCGTAATGTTTTGCAAGGATTGCAACACCACTGGTTCCAATCTTATTGGCCGCATCACCGTTGGCAGCGATACGATCACAGCCTACGAAGCAGGCCTGGATCCAGCCGTTTTTCATTACAATGCTGGCCATGTTATCACAAATCAATGTTACATCGATTCCTGCCTGATCTAACTCATATGAGGTAAGTCTTGCTCCCTGAAGAAGCGGCCTTGTCTCATCTGCAAATACATGGAAATTCATGCCCTGCTCTTTTCCAAGGAAGAGAGGTCCTAAGGCAGTTCCATAGCGGGAGGTGGCTAAGGGTCCGGCATTGCAATGTGTCAGAATTCCGTCTCCGTCCTTAATAAGGCTTAAACCATATTCAGAAATCGCTCTGCACATCTGGCTGTCCTCTTCCTGAATATCCATGCACTCTTTCTTCAGATATCCAAGAATCTCTGGTACAGAAGCATCGCTGTGGCTTGTCACTACCTGCTCCATGCGGTTTAATGCCCAGCTCAGGTTCACTGCCGTTGGACGGGAAGAGTTCAGATAATCCTTATACTCTCTGAATTTCTTTAAAAACTCATCGTAATCCCCGGTTTCAATCGTTCCGGCCAGAACATACATTCCAAATGCCGCACAAATTCCGATTGCCGGTGCTCCCCGGACTTTCAATTCAAAAATGGCATCATACAGATCCTTCGCCGTTCCAAGGGTCAGGTATTCGGTAACCGTTGGAAGCTTAGTCTGATCAATGATGATCACAGCTTTGCCGTCTTCATGCAAGTACACATTTTTGATTGCTTCTGACTGATTGTCCACTTTATCATCTCCTTTGTTTTTTATTCATCACTCAGATCATTTTACCGATTCGAACTATGGATTCCGTAATCAGCTGTTTAAATAACGGTGCAACACGGTCAGCTGTTTCCTTCACTTCCTCCGCACTCAAAGGCTGATCAGTCATTCCGCATCCCAGATTGGAAATGCAGGAAATACCGCAGACCTTCATGCCCATATGATTGGCAGCTATGGCCTCGCATGCGGTGCTCATTCCTACTGCATCTCCTCCAAGTATCCGGCACATTTTTACTTCATGGGGAGTTTCAAAATTCGGACCGGACAGCTGGATATAGGTTCCCTCCTGAAGCGGAATCTGAAGGTCTGCAGCAGCACCCCGGATGATCTCACAAAGGTCCTTACGGTAAATCTCAGACATATCGCTGAAACGCTCTCCCAGCATCTCCTCATTGGGTCCGATGAGAGGAGACGGTACAAAATTACTGATCTGGTCGGTGATCATCATAAAATCACCGGCTTTGTAATCATAATTCACACTGCCGGAAGCATTGGTCAGAAACAAGATCCGGGCCCCCATCATCTTCATGAGACGGGTGGGAAGAACTACATCCTCCATGGAATATCCTTCATAGTAGTGGACACGTCCCTGCATGATTACGACCGGGACACCTCCTACGTATCCAAAGACAAATCTGCCCTTATGTCCGCTGACTGTGGACACAGGAAAACCCTCAATATCATGATAATCCAAAACAGCTTCTACCCGAATGGTATCTGCATAATCACCGAGTCCGGATCCCAGCACCAGTGCCACCTCCGGCTTAAAATTAATTTTGTCTTTAAAGCACTGATAGCATTTTAATAATCGTTCATACGCCTTTGTCATATCAGACCTCCTCGTATTCTTTGATCACAACCGGATGTCCTGAACAGAGTGCAAGATGATAGATCTTTGCAGCATCCTCCACATAAACACTGTTTGTATATGCTTCCGGTAATGTTCCGCCGATAGCCACGACACCGTGATTGGCCATCAGACAGGCATTTTTCCGTTCCAGGATTGGAACTGCATTCAGACCAACCTCTGCACTTCCCTGCTGTGCATAAGGACTTACCTCCAGTTTCCCTTTTAAGAAAGGAATCATTTCAATCAGTACAACTGGAATTTCCTGATGGTTTACCGCAAAACTGCTTGCATAAGGAGAATGTGTATGCACCACCGCATTAGCATGGGACAGGTGACGGTAAATCTCAGCATGCATTTTCCACTCGGAAGATGGCTTGTGTCTTCCTTCGACCAGATTGCCATCCAGATCAATCACTACGATATCCTCTTCCGCCATCAAACTGTAATCATAGGAGCTGGGAGTAATTACGATCCACTGCTTCTCACGAAAGTAAGCACTGATATTGCCGCTTGTTCCGGCCATCAGCTTTTCATCATAGGCCTTTTTCGCTGTCATCAGCACATTTTGTTTCAGTTCCTTCAAATCTGTCATAATCTTATCGCTCATCTCCTTTGGTTTTTGATTTTCTTTCCGCTTTCCCTTCCAGGACAGGGATCTGATGTGCCTGGAACCATTCCCATAGGTCCGGATTGGTTTTTCGGATGGAATGATCCACAACCACCTGACTGAGCTGCTCCAACTCTCCGATCACATACACCTCGTTGCGTCCGATCTTCGTATTGTCCACCACCAGGATCTTATGTTTCGCCTGCTTTAATACCTGACGACGGATATCTGCTTCTTCACGGGTGGAATCTGTAATACCTGCCTCCAGACTGCAGCCGGCACTGCTGACAAATGCATAATTGATAAAGCAGGTTTTCATCTGTTCCAGTACGGTCTGTCCTTCAAACGCTTCCCGATCGCGATTCAGCTCACCGCCAAATAAAATAAGACGAATCTGCGGATTCGCATCAATCTCCTTTGCCACTGCCAGAGAATTGGTCATGACGGTCAGCTTGCCGGGAAAATCCGCTAATTGCTTTGCAATATGAAGAGCCGTGGTACTGCAATCCAGAAAAATGGAACTCTTTTCGTGGATCCATTGCATGCAGAGAGATGCAAGAAGCTTTTTCTCTTCCTGCATCACCTTGCTGCGAACCGAGATGGGAGTTTCATTGCCAAAACCTTCGTTTAAGTAGGCACCTCCGTGAACACGGTTTAATTTCTCCTGTTTTTCCAGTTTTTCCAGATCCTTTCGAACCGTTTCTTCCGTAACTCCCATTTCACGGCTCAGATCCGTCACCATGACTACTTTATTCTTCTCCAGCATGGACAAGATGTATTCTGCACGTTCGATTGCATGCATATTATTGATAGTCCTCACCTTCCAGGTAATTATAGAAAGCGGTATTGCAGAAGCGTTCAACCGGTACAACTTCCAGACCGTCGGAGATTTCCGTCAGTTTTTCAACAACCTCATCTTTATCTTCCGGTAAGGTAAATGGATGAATGGAATACGTATCGTTCGTGATTACGCAATCATAGATCTGATGATAATCAGTCTCCGGCATATCTGTTCTGGTTGAAGAATAAAGCGGCTGCCACCAGGATGCATAGATCAGGCCCTTTGCTTCTTCATTTCCTTCATTTTTCTTTGCGTACGTCTTGATTACTTCGTCAAAACGATTCATATCCTCAAGATTGTCGAACTCAAGCTCAAGGTCATATTCTACTGCATATACCAGTGCAAGATCTTCATATTCTTTTACTTCGTAGGTTGGAGTAGCCTCCGGGATCGGACCCCACTCCGGCAGATACTGGTAAATACTAATCTTCGGCTCAAGCTGAACCTTTGCTGTGATATTCTCGCTGTTCAGGAGCCCCATCAGCTGATGTACATGTTTGATATCAGAATGACCGTACTGTAAGGTCAGTTCCGGTAAAAAGCGGGCACTGTATGCAGCAGATTTTAATCCATATCCGGTGGTTACCTTGTTCTGTACAGCTTCTTTTCCAATCTCTGCCAGTTTGCTGTCATCAAATAAGATAAAGGAATTCCATGCCTGGTCCAGTTTCGCGTAAATGTCTGGATCATTTGACATGCCAAGGTAGTTTCTTGCGTCTCCATTTGCATTGGCAATTGCCATCAGAAGACTGATTTCATCCTCAGCTGTAAAGGCATCTTCTGCAACGACTTTTTTCGCAGTTTCGGAAGTGATGAGGCTGGTATCCAGAGCAGCAGCAACGTATCTGGCATATTCATTCGTCTCATCCATCTTTACCCCATATTGTTCAAGACGATCTTTAATCTTATCTTCCGGATAGCTAAGAGCAAGCTCTTCATAATCAGCAGCAGCCACAGCAGCTTCACAGCAGAAAACCAGGTCATGTCCCCCTCGACAGCCGGTGCCTCATCTCCTGCTACCTTTTTCAGGTCAGCGGAAAAAGCAGCACTGTCCGGATCTTCTTTGATCTGTACATCGAAAAACTCTGCCAGGTATTCTGCCTCATGGGCATCAGCCTCTTTGGTTTCTTCCTGAGCTGCTTCTGTCTCCTGAGCAGCAGAAGTCTCAGCCGGTTTGGTCTCTGCGCCGGTCGGTGCTGCATCCTTTGCACCACAGCCCCCTACCATCGCGGTTGCGGCCATAGCAGCCATCATTACTGCAAGTTTTTTTCTCATCTCTTCTTCTCCTCTTATATGTATTTATTAGTTTTGCTACTAACTAGCAGCTGATTTATTTACATACATTATAAGCACCTTTTATAGGAAAAGCAAGTACTAATCTTTCTTTTTCTTTGTTTTTCTGTTTTTTGTTTTGTTTTTTCACCATAGGATGAGGTTTTCTATGTCACAAAAAGATCCCCCGAAAAATCGAAGGGATCTTTCTAGGAGAGCTGAATTGGAATCCGAGCTTCCAGTTTGCAAGTTTAAGTTCTGATTTAGCTAATCACTTGCAAAAGTAAATTCTGGCAAATCAAAATATCATGATTTTTATGGACGTTAGTTTTGCAAAGTTCTTCAAAACTGGAATTTACTATTAGAAACAAGTTGTTTTATGCTTCATATGCTGATATACCCTTGAATAATGTACTGTTTCACTTCAAATACGTGACCGTAGCAACAACACTTAAGCTTTCGCATAACAACAATTCCCGGCTCGCCCAGAAGTAACTCCAAGGATGATTTTCCCTCACTGGCTGCCACATACGCATCCATCTTCGCCTGTTCCTCATCCGTCAGCTGAATATGCCACCAATTATGTTCCTCATGGCACTTGGGACACGGCTGGTTGATTTTGTAAAGTCTTCCCATAGTCTGATCTCCTTTCGATTTTTTCTGCCCAACTATATCATCATCGAATTCGAATTTCCAATTAGCGGTTTCTGCGGATAACGTTTTGAGTCAAATTTTCGCTCAGACGTTCCTGCCTGAAATCATAAAGCGCTTTATCATAATTCCGGTTTTGGAATTCTTGTGACCCAATCCATTCCGTGTTTATAACCCACTTCAGTACACTATTTTTGAAATTTCCAAAATGGAGCGATTTTAAAAAGTAAGTTTTGAGTTAGGTTTTGAACTCTTTCAGACCGAAATCCTTCTTACCATGAAAAATGGCTACGGAATTGCTTCCGCAGCCGTTGTGCCTGAAAACCGTACCTTGGCACCGTGATCCCTCACAGGTTTTTTACAGGGTGATTTGAAAATCTGCATGATATGCTTTTCCAAAGCCGTCTCCATGAACCGAAACACATAACCCGATAACAAATAACCGATAAGCGATGACAATGAACCGTAACCACTCGTAATTTTTTGTTAGAAGTATGCCCTGTACGGAAATTCTACTTAGATATCCACCTCAAACAGCACCGTCTGATTATAACGATCCAGTGCAATCTGCATTTCCATGATCGTATTGGAGATGCGGTCATATTCCTGCCGGATCAGTTCCGGATCGTAGTTGATATACTTATACTCCGGTGCCGAACCAGAAGAACCGAAGGAGTTGCCATAGACTCGCGTTTTTGGAAGTCTCTTGCGCATATCGTCAAGCACCGTCTTTCTCTTGTTGAGCTGCGCCATCCGGATTAGGATGCCGTCAATGCTCATTTCCTGAGCGCCGACCTGCACTTTTGCGGTGGCATTGGTCAGATTCAATGTGTGCTTGATAGTAAGGATCTTCCTGTCAATCTCATCAATCGTATTCGCAACAGTCATGTAATCATATTCCGGAACGACTGGTTCCTCGTTGACCGCAGCCACGTAAGTACTGGATGTCGATTCCTTGTTTACCCAGAATGCCTTGTCTTCTTCTAGGCTTCTCAGCATCTTATTTGCATAAGCCGATGTAATTTTATGCATGATTTTCGCCTCCCACAATGTTCTTATCAATATAAATAAAAATGATCTCAGTCCCACAGCTCCCAGAGATATCTGGTAAAAAGCTTCATTCCTTCTTTCATACACCGATCTCGGTATGCTGCCAGTTCCTTCTCCGCTGCAAACCATTGGTCCAATATTTCCTTGTATTCCGGCACATCGGACATGGTATGCACACAGTAATAACCTTTATCTTTTTCCTGCTCTTTTTCTTCTTCGGTTTTCAGCTTTTCACCAAACATCCCGTATTTCCGGGTGAAAGCCTCTCTTGCCTGATCATATGCTTCTTCATATGGATTTTTCCGGTGACAGGTTTCCTCGTTTGCCTCCCGAAATAGAAATTCCATATGTTCTAGGATCCGGTTCCATTTCCGCACATTCTCTTCTTCGGTTCCTGTGAAAGATCCCGGATATCCATGACCGTTGATACGTAGATCGTTGAGCATGTTGGGGATGATAACAAGAAACCACTGGTCAATCGCCCAGGCATCACGGTAGCAGTATCCGTAACGCAATCTCTGACAGATGCAGATGATATCTTCTTTCCAACGTTTTATCCATTCCAAGGGGAAAACGTGAATCGGTCCGTAAGTAAGAAAAACAGGACATTCCGGTTTGCGCATCTTACGTTTCCGTTTCTTTCGCAGAATATCATTTAACATAAATTTATGTTCCGATTCCATGTTTCACCGTCCTCTCCGCTATCATTTGTTTCTGATCCGATTGTAAATCATACGGCAACGGATGTCATTCAACCATCGGTTTAAAATTCCCCATAAACGAGGAATATCCCCGTCAATGACGAGGATATCTTCAATCGTAGTATGCAATAATCTACTTAAAATAATGAAGTTGTCGATGCTGGGTAACGATTTACCGGACAGCCATTTGTAAATGGCCTGCGGATTTTCAAACCCGAAAGCTCCCTGGATTTCCCGAATCGTATACCCTTGTTCCAAAAGCAGTCTTCTTATGCGTTCCCCTGTCTCTTCCGGCTGGATTGACAAATACATTGGTTCCATACTTTGCACCTCCATGATTCAGGACCGTGTTTCTTGATAACGTAAATATTCTACCACGGAAAGGACAGACCCACCAGTACCAATCATACTATAGCAGTAGGGAATGTAGGGTTTTTCCTACCACTATTATATGATCTTTTAAAAAAATATCAATATATATACTTATTGCTTTGATACAACACTTCTCAATAAACAAATTGCGTTCGTTGCAATTAGCGTATTCCAACCTTGTAACTCGTTTTATTTCACTATTTTTGAAATTTACAAAATGGAGCGCTTTTAAAAAGTAAGTTTTGAGTTGAAAGGAAAACACTTTATCAGCCTTGTTCACGATAGATGGGAAAACACAGATTTCAAGTTTTTCTCTCTTATTCGCGATAAAAGGGAAAAACCATTTGCAGGTTTTTCCCTTTCTGTTCGTGATATAAAAGGAATGAAACAAAAATCTATTACAATTCCTCCACATTCTCAACTACTTTTCCGTCTCTCCAGATGCGCTCCAGATCATAAAACAGTCTGTCATCGCGGGAGAAAATGTGTACGATCAGATCGCCGTAATCCATCAGGATCCATCCGGCAGTCTGATAGCCCTCGATCTGACGGCACTCATGACCGGCTTTGCCGAGTTCTTCCTCTACATTATCTGCCATTGCCTTTACCTGGCTGGCGTTGCTTCCGTCTGCGATGACAAAGTAATCAGCCAGTACAGATACTCCATGAATATCAATGACGCGAATATCTTCGCCTTTTTTATCTTCCAGCGCCTTTACGGCAAGTTTGGTCAGCTCTTTTGCTTCCACGGGGATTATCCTCCTCATTATTTTATTTAAATCCTGTTAATGTGTCTATTGATGAACATGACGTTCATGATAGTATTCCCAGGTCTGTTCGGTTGTATCATCCTCTGCCGTGCCCGTTTCCTTTAAATAATTGCGAGTGCTGTCCAGAATCTGATACAGCGCTTCGTCCAGATCTTCAAATGCAAGACGGCGGAGCTTCGGCAGATTTGGCGCCTTATCACGGCGCGGTTCGATGTAATCGGCTACGTACAGGATCTTGTCTAACAGGGACATCGCCGGTTTTCCGGTCGTATGGCAGGCGATTGCAGATAAGACCTCTGGATCGGTAATACCATACTTGTGTTCTGCCATCCATGCGCCTAATTTTGCATGAATCACAGCCGGAG
Organism: Clostridium sp. AF22-10; assembly: GCF_003478725.1. NCBI lineage: Bacteria > Bacillati > Bacillota > Clostridia > Eubacteriales > Clostridiaceae > Clostridium > Clostridium sp. AF22-10. Next base: position 89,724 of record NZ_QUFZ01000002.1, on the reverse strand, counting down.
CCCGCAGTTCGCCTTCAGTCAGTTCAATGCCGTGCTCCTGGCATTTGCAGATGATAGTCGCATCATCATAGCGCTTTGCACAGTCGTGGAGAAGTCCAGCCATCTCCGCCTGATCCAGATTGGCACTGTAACGCATTGCCAGAGCCATGCATGTGTATGAAACACCCAGCGTATGTTCATAGCGCATCGGGTTCAATTTCTTTTTCAAATGCTTCCGTATCTCTGTAATTCTTTCGTCCATTACACATTTACCTCCTGATACAAGCCGTGCTGTTCGATATATTGACAGACTTCCTTCGGCACCAGGGAACGAACGTCTGCTGCGTGTCCTGCCCGGAAAGCCGCGCGGATCTCCGCCGAAGCGACATCCATTTCACGGCAGTGAAGACGCAGAATATGCGCCTGATATTTCTGGTTTAAATAGGAAATCTGCTCATCCAGCGAACGATCCGCCTCCTCATGCTCTCTTGCTGCCGCCAAAAATGTGACGGCTGGAAGAACATATTCGGGATGATACCATTTTTCAATGTCCATAATTGAGTCTGCGCCCGCGATAAAGAAAAATTCAACATCCGGATATTCTTCTTTCAATAAGCGAAGCGTGTCTGCTGTGTAGGTATTTCCGCCGATCTGCGAAGTTCAAAATCAGACAGCTTAAAATAAGGATACGGCGCGATCGCAGCTGCAGTCATTGCCAAACGGTCCTTTGCCGCTGTGATCGTATGATCCTTTTTATGCGGCGGGATCCTGGAGGGCATATACCAGATGCAGTCAAGATCATATTCTTCATACGCCTGTCTTCCCAACATGATATGTCCATTATGGATCGGGTCAAATGTTCCCCCCATAATACCGATCTTTTTCATCGTCATCCGTATCCTTTCTGTCAGAGATTCATTCGCAGAATGCAGCTCCTTTATTTTGGCAGAACGATCTTACGTTTCTTCTCGTCCTTTGCCTCTTTATAAAGAACAATTTTCTTGCCGATTACCTGTACTACCTGTGCGTGGGTACGCTCAGCCAGAACGGCTGCCAGCTCATTGCCGTCATCGACGCAGTTCTTCAGAATATTCAGTTTAATTAACTCGCGGGCCTCCAGCGCCTCTGCCACAGCAGCGGTCAGTTCTGGCGTCAGGCTGGATTTGCCGATCTGGAAGATCGGATCCATGGTCATCGCGAGACCTTTTAAATAAGCTCTCTGTTTGCTTGTCATAAAATCTATCTCCTGTTAAAATTCAAACTCAGATCCAGTGTGGATTTCTGAGTTTGAAATATTGTAAATGTGTAACTATTCAGTAGGTCTGCGCATTTACTGCGCTGACCGTACGAAAACATGGACCAGCAGGCAAAAATCCCATTGCCGTAGGCAATTTTTAATGGATTTTTGCGCGTGACTGTGAAGGTACTGAACAGTTACGTAAATGTCAATTATTTATAGTAATCAAATTCAAGACCATACATACGAACTGTATCGCCCTCTTCGATGCCAGCCTCTTCCAGCTCAGCCAGAATACCGCTGTCCTTTAAGAATTTCTGGAAGAACTGGAAGCCCTTCTCAGAATCAAGGTTTGTGTAACCAAGCATCTTCTCGATCTTCGGTCCTTCTACCACATAAATACCATCTTCATTGCGTTCCACGGTATACGGAAGATTCTCGCCCTGATACTGGTACTCAAATTCTTTTTCGAAAATAACTGGCTTGCGGTCAACCGTTTTCAGCAGATCATTTACATGGTAAAGGAGCTCTTTTACACCCTGTCCGGTAACTGCAGAAATGGCAAATACCTGGATGCCTTCCGGCTCAAATTCGCGTTTTAAGCGCTCTACCGGGTCTTCCCAGTTCTCTTCGCCGGTATTGTAAATCGAATCTACCTTGTTGGCAGCAATCACCTGCGGACGCTCTAAAAGCGACGGATTATATGCTTTTAACTCCGCATTGATGGTACGGATATCTTCAACCGGATCACGTCCCTCGACGGATGCCGCATCCACAACATGAACGAGAACCTTGGTTCTCTCGATATGGCGCAGGAAATCATGTCCCAGACCGATTCCCTGGGAAGCACCCTCGATGAGCCCCGGAATATCTGCCATGACAAAGCCTTGTCCATCCTGCAGATCAACCACGCCAAGATGCGGGTTCAGCGTCGTGAAATGATAATTGGCAATCTTCGGACGTGCATTGGAAACGCGTGAAAGCAAGGTCGATTTACCGACGTTCGGGAAACCAACCAGACCAACATCTGCGATTACCTTTAATTCCAGCTGTATCCAGAGTTCCTGTGCCGGCTGTCCCGGCTGTGCATACTTCGGAACCTGCATCGTCGAGGTCGCAAAGTGCATATTTCCAAGACCGCCCTTGCCACCTTTTAAAATCACTTCTCGGCGGTTCTCGCCGGACATATCCGCGATTACCTTACCGGATTCAAAATCCTTGATAACGGTTCCTTCCGGAACCTTGACAATCAGATCCTCGCCGTCTGCTCCGTGACAGCGGCGCTTTCCGCCCTGCTCTCCGTCGCCAGCCACATATTTGCGGACATGACGGAAATCGGTCAGGGTATTCAGTCCGTCGTCCACTTCAAAAATGACATCGCCGCCGCGACCGCCATCGCCGCCGTCCGGACCGCCAGCAGCTACGAAAAGTTCCCGGCGGAAGCTGACATGACCGTCGCCGCCTTTTCCGGATCTGATATAAATTTTTGCACTGTCGGCAAACATAAATACCTCCTTCTGATCTGAAAAAAGCTCCATACAATCCGTATGGAGCTTCTTTATAATTATTCGTTAATTGTTCTCGGGTAAACAGAAACCTGCTTTTTGTCTCTGCCCTTTCTTTCAAACTTTACGACGCCGTCAACCATAGCGAATAATGTATCATCTCCACCGCGTCCTACGTTCACACCTGGATGAATCTTGGTTCCGCGCTGTCTGTAAAGAATGTTGCCAGCTAATACGAACTGTCCGTCTGCTCTCTTCGCACCAAGTCTCTTGGACTCAGAATCACGACCGTTCTTTGTGGAACCAACACCTTTTTTATGAGCGAATAACTGAAGGTTCATTTTAAACATGCGTTACACCTCCCTGAATCGAATTTTAATGTATTTATCTCCATAACTCTCCGCGATATCGGTAAGTCCAAGTATCAGCGAATCCATCAGGAGTTTTGATTCCGCACTTACAGTACCGGTAAAATGAAAAATAAACTGACCTGTCTTTTCATCCACACTGCCCTTAAAACTGTCATCGGTAAATTTCTCCACCGAATTAGCCATATTGACAGTCAGAACGGATACAGCCGCACAGACAATATCTTTGCCGTACTCATCATATCCAGCATGTCCCTTTACTTCCACTCCCGTGGTACATCCTTTGGAATCGGAGTATACGTCTACTTGAATCATTTCAATTAAGCGTTGATCTTTTCGATCTTAACTTCTGTAAAGAGCTGTCTGTGACCATTTTTCTTATGGTAGCCAGTTTTTCTCTTATACTTGTAAACGATAACTTTTTTGCCTTTGCCTTCTTTAACAACTGTTGCGGATACAGTAGCACCCTCAACGGTCGGGCATCCGATCTTCATCTCACCGTTGTTAACAGCCAGAACCTGATCGAAAGTAACAGCTTCACCTGCAGCAGCACCGAGTCTCTCAACTTTGATTACATCGCCCTCGGCAACCTTATACTGCTTACCACCTGTTGCAATAATCGCGTACATCTGATGGCACCTCCTATTATCATTACTCGCCAGCTATGGCGGCTTACGCACTTTTAGCCTCGCTGTGCGGCACACTTAGATATTCTAGCATCGGAATATGGATCTGTCAACGGTTTTTTCTTGAATTTAGGAGAAAATTTTAAACCAGTGTTACGGATAAAGCTGCTTTTTCCAAGTCCTCATAAGTACCACCAAATTGTTCAAGGGCTTGTTCCTTTGTTAGTATGCCTTTTTCAATCAGGTTTAAAAGTATTTTAGCCTCACCAACCTTCTCCCCTTCTGCAAACTCCGCCTTCCGTATCAATTCCGTTTCCCTCTTCTCGTCATACTCAAAAATACACACCTCTATCGCCTCCGCTCGATTCTTCCTCAGAAACTCTGCCAATATATTTTCATCAATACATTCCGTCACAGCCTTTTCAGCTGCCTGATTGATATCTTTGTATTCAATCGCATACCGCCGTATTTTATGAACCAACAGCATATACTCTTTCAACAACCGGCAGGTCCCAGGATCTCCAGATTTTTATCCAGATTGATATTTAAAACCTTCACAAGCAATTCCAGCTCAGGATGTTCTGTCTTCTGCATGAACGAATGTGACAATTTAAGCAGACCCTCCGCCTCCCGCTCTTTTTCTCCATTGTAGAATACTACAAAATGCGGTGTCGGCAATTCCACCAATGCCGATGCGTACAAGGTCTGGTTCCGGACCAGCATCTGGTACTCTTTTGCCACATAGAACAGAAAACGCAGTGGCATATTCGGATTCCATGTCGATTGATGTTCATATAAGTTTAACTGCATATCCAGCAAAAATGCCTGATCGTTTTTCATATTCATATATACAGCATTTTTCAGCGTCACAATCTCCAATTCTTTCGGATCTGTATAATGCGAATGATTCACTGCATTGTACAGACTCAGCAGATTCTCCCTTGTGCTGAACAGCATCCGGAACAGCGTGTCCTTGTGATTTCTCCGCACCCTCATTAAATTCCCCATAATTCTCCCCTTTCTGACAGGAGAATCTGGCTTTTCTGAGAATCCCCTGCTCTTTCGTATTGCCAATTTGGATAAGCATAAGATTTCTCAGATTAATAATTAGAATATAAGATTGCTTGAATTGCAGATAAAGAAATATATATGCTTGATGAGTCAAATGTAACACATCTGGTTCGGATATGCAAGTACGAATTTTGCAACTATTTATTCTGTAAATACGCACAAACATATAACGGGTGTATTTCCTGTATGTGAAATGATACATACAATATAGCTAAAAGCGATTCTATATATTTGTGCAAAAATAAGGAAATATTTTTCAAAACCATATTATGCATAAACATATTTGTATACACTTGGAGATTTTAAACCTGGTAGCGGGGGAAGGGGAAAATAGCAACTATCTTTAAGCCAGTTCCATTAAATGATTGATATAAAATTTCATCTAAAAAAACATAATCTAGTTCGTTATCAATGTCTGCAACAAAAAAATGTTCCAGATTGATGGGTATTTCTGTCGCTGCTCTGGTTAGTGGCTGCTCCGTTTCCTCTGCTGCGGATACATTGTTTATAGGCTGCATATTGGATAACGCTTTTTGTGACAATGTTTCATTTGCGCTGACGCTTCTATTTTTACTGGTATGACTGGTAATAAGGTACATGAGAGTGAATCCACCAAAACAAATCATAAACGACTGCCATCTGAAAAAGTTTACATGAAAATTCCGATTAAAAAATAGATTCAAACACACCCCAGCAAACGCACCACCCAGACCAAACAGAAATGCTTTGTTTGAGAGCGAAAAATCAAGCGGAATTGTATCCGTTTTTTTCGTTAGCTTTTTAGCACAAAAATATCCGATTCCATAGAAGTCTAAAAAATATAAAATATCCAGTATGAAGCTCATCCTGTTTCCATAATAAATTTTATAATAGAAATAATGAAATGGATTCCATTTAACAGAAAAATTGATATTGACTTACCAGTCATGAAAGTAAACAGGCAATTTGCACTATTATATAAGGGCAATTTGCCTGTTTAAAGGATTGTCTTTATTTCATAATCACTCTACACTGCTTCTTATGACAGCAAACTTTTTCCCAATCTCCACTAGAACCCTGGACGTCTTCTCCAATGACGCCACCGGAATAAATTCATATTTTCCATGATAGTTATATCCGCCGGTGCAGAGGTTCGGGCACGGGAGCCCCATGTAGGAGAGGCGGGCGCCGTCGGTGCCGCCGCGGATCGGAACGACCTCCGGCTCGATACCGCAGGCTGTCATCGCCTCTTTGGCGGTATCGATCAGGTACATGCACGGCTCAATTTTTTCTTTCATGTTGTAGTAGCTGTCCGTTACTTCGGCGATCACGGTGCCCTTACCGTATTTGCGGTTCAGGAAATCGGCGGCTTCGGCGAAAAATTTCTTTTTCTGTTCAAATTTTTCATGGTCGTGATCGCGGATGATATAATTTAACTGCGCCTCTTCTACATTTCCGCTCATTTCATCCAGGTGATAGAATCCCTCGTAACCTTCTGTGTACATCGGATTTTCGAAGACCGGCAGCAGGCTCTGAAATTCCATGCCGATGAGAAGGGCATTTTTCATCTTGAGCTTCGCATCACCCGGATGGATGCTGGCTCCCTGAATCCGGACTTTGCCGGAAGCGGCATTGAAATTTTCATATTCGATCTCGCCGATCGGACCGCCGTCTACCGTATAAGCAACCGCTGCACCGAAGTCTTTCACATCGAAACGATCCGCGCCGCGTCCGATCTCCTCGTCCGGCGTAAATCCAATGCAGATCTCGCCGTGCGGGATCTCCGGGTGGCTCAGGAAATATTCTGCCATCGTCATGATCTCCGCCACGCCTGCCTTATCGTCGGCGCCCAGAAGCGTGGTTCCGTCGGTTACGATCAGATCCTGACCTTTTAAGTCGGCTAAAAACGGAAATTCTGAAACTTTCATGACAATCTGTTTTTCTGCATTTAATACGATATCTTTGCCGTCATATGCCTGGACGATGCGCGGCTTTACATTTGTTCCGGTTAAGGACGGCGCGGTGTCCATGTGGGAAATGAAGCCAAGTGCCGGGATGGTGGTTTTCTGTCCAACGCCGGATGCACCGTGAGCAGACGCAGTGCTAAAAGAAGCTTCCGCTTCTTGCGGTGCAGAGGTACTGCCTGTATTATCCGGAATGCGTGCAAACAAGTATCCGTACTCGCTCATCCGCACATCGGATGCACCCATTTCTTCCAGCTCGCGTTTCAGCTCATTGGCTAACAGAAGCTGTTTTTCCGTGCTCGGGCAGGTGTCATATGCCTCGTCTGACTGCGTATCATATGATACATATTTCAAAAAACGTTCTACGACTGTTGTCATGAAAAATCATCCTCTCTTTCTCCTAAATCCCGGCTCAGCGGTTCCAGATAATGGACTAATATATCCCGGTGGCTTTTGATGCGCCACGTTTTATCCATTTCCTCATATGTAAAACTCTTTCGTCCGCCCTGCTGCATCCGCTCCCAGTATGCGTCCAGGTGGAAAAATGGCAGGTAGTAAAGTTCATCCCTCTGTGAAAAATACATAATTAAGAAAGCAATCCCGCCCTGCTCTTCAAATTCCCGCATAAATGCGACCTGATGCGGATGGACGTTCTGCAGTGGAAATGTATCTGCCGCGCATTCTTTCGCATCAAAGCAGACCGGGACGCCCTGAATCGCACCGATGTAATCGACGGTACTCTTCTGGTCGAAATACGCCAGCGTGATATGGCGGCTGGTTTTATCGATCGAGACGGGCGTGATCGGCGTCGGGATTTTCTGGATCAATGCCAGCTTTTTCTCACGGTAAAGATCGTTTGTGTGGTTTATCATATCCTCCAGGGTTGAACCACGAAGTCCCCGGCTGTTCCAAGTCCCCATGTTGTTGCTCCTCCACTTATTTTTTTGATTTTTCGCACAATTTAAAATTTATAGGCGATGATTGGCTGGGCGTTTTGGAGCTGATTTCATCATCTCTTCCATCCGCTTCATCTCCGCCGGCATAGGCGCGGTAAATTCTTTGCCCGCCAGATATGAAAGCGGCCCGGAGATCGTTTCCGGCATTACCAGCCGCCATGCGTGAAGCATCTGCGAACGGACGCCGAAGCGTTTTTTCACTTCCTCATTGACCCGGGGATCGCCGTACTTTGGATCCCCGGCGATCGGGTGTCCGATGGAAGCCAGGTGGGCGCGGATCTGGTGGGATCGTCCGGTGATCAGATGAACCTCCAGAAGGGTATATCCATTTCCAGATATCAGCGGTCTGTATGCAGTCCGGATCGGCAGACTTCCAGGGGTCTCCTCTTTTCGGATCGACACCTGATTCGTCTTTTCATTTTTCGTCAGCCATCCCTCGATGCGGGCTTCGCCTTTTACGATTCCCCGCACGACGCAGACATAATATTTTCCCAGACTCCGATCCTTGATGACTTCGGACATGATCTGCAGTCCCGGCAGGGAACGTCCAGCTGCCACGATGCCGCTTGTGTTGCGGTCGAGGCGGTTGCAGACGGACGGACGGAAGCACGCCAGGTCCTCTTTCTTTAATTTGCCGGAATCCAGCAGATAGTCGATCAGGTATTCGACCAGCGATTCATCCGTCTCTTTCGCTTTCTGGGACAGCATTCCAGATGGCTTATTGATCAGTAAAATATGTTCGTCCTCATAGACGATATCGAGCTTTTTCTTTTGAACCTTCTGAATCTTCACTTCCGAAAACTTCTCGATCGTCTCCTCTGCCAGAAACAGCTTGATCTCATCGCCCTCGGTCAGATGTTCGGAACCGTCGCATTTTTTTCCGTTCAGGGTAATATTTTTCTTCCGCATCATTTTATAAATGAAGCTTTTTCCCGCCAGATTCAGATATTTTGCCAGCAGCTTGTCCAGGCGCTGCCCCGCCTCATTTTTAGATACTGTCAGCATCCGCATGGCTGCCGCCTCCCTTTTTTACATCGATAATCCTTTTATTACGCGCACACCGTACTCTACAGTTCCATCGTCCTCATACTCTGACGCCGGTTTCAGGCTGTGAATCCGCTTGTCAAAGGTGCTGCGTGAGGTCACGATTTTCAGGTTCGGATCCAGTTTGTTAGCCTTTAACAGTTCATTTAAACCTGCCTCCGCGCGCTTTACATTCAGCTTTGGATTAATGCAGTACACATAGATGCCGGTCGGGTGAACGACGGTCACATCGGACGGAATCACATCTTCCGGTGTCGTCAGAACCAGATCATAGAGAACTTCAAATTTTTCCTCATACGGCATATATGCCTCATGAAACGCCTGCTCCGGCGTATGGTATTTGAAAATGGCAATCAGCGGGGAAGCGAGATTCGCCGCCGGAAGTACCGTGACGATCGCCATGACCGTCAGAATTTTTTTGATGGAATCATTGTCTGTAAAAGATCGCCCAACCAGCTGTGCGATGATAAATAACGCCAGAAGTGCGATGATAAAAAGCTGTTTCCGCTTGAAATGATTGCGGTAGCCGTAATCGCCTTTTTTTATCTTTTTCACGGTGTAAAAATCCTTTCTATCATGTTTTTATTGAATGATACTAGCTTTTTGTCTGATTTAATGGTTTAACGCCTGCATCGCGCGCAGAATCCACTCATGCGGAACTATCTTGCAGAGCACAAAGAATGCCTTCATCCATACACCGTAAATCGACACGCTTTTTCCCGCCATACAGTCGCGGATGGCAAGTTTTACAACTTTGTGCGGATCTGCCATCACCAGACGCTTATAAAGAGGAATCTCCCCGGTTGTCTCGGCAATGTCGAAAAATTCGGTTTTGACCGGTCCGGGGCAGACCGCCGTCACGCCGATTCTGCGCGGGCGGAGTTCTTCCCGCAGGGCGCGGCTGTAGCTTAAGACAAATGCCTTGGTTGCCGCATAGATGGCAAATCCCGGCTGCGGCAGAAAGGAGGCTGCTGACGCGAACTGGAGAATCCGGCTGTTTTCGCTCATATAGGGAAGCACCATATGCGTGACCGCGCACAGCGCCTCGCAGTTGAGCTCTACCATTCCCGTTTCATCGTCAAGCGGCAGGTTCCCGACCGTTCCGATTTTACCAAAGCCGGAAGCATTTACCAAAAGCTTTACGTTGGGCTTGCGCGCCGCCAGCTCGTTTTCCAGCGTCTCCCGCTGGGATGCATCCGTCAGATCGATGGCGAAACACCGCGCCGGGATGGGCAGCGTCCGTTCCAGCTCCTGCATCCGGTCCATCCGGCGGGCAATCAGCCAGACTTCCTGAAGTCCCGAAAAGCGATCCGCCAGCTGTCTGGCTGCCTCGCGCCCCATGCCGGAAGAGGCACCTGTAATTATCGCAATTTTCATGAGAAATTCCTCCCGTCTCAAGTATGTACGCTCGGAGTCGTTCCTGCATTCCGAGCGTACATACGTTTTATTTCTTCTTGTGCACGTTCCGGATGGTTTTTTTCTTTCCGCTTCCGCTGCTCTTTCCACCTACAGCGCCGCCAAATCCCCCCGCATTTCGTCCATTTTCATTTACGCCGGTCTGTTTGTGCCCGGTCATACCGCCCACAGCCGGTCTTTTGGCGTCTTTTGCACGATTGGCAGCAGCCGGTTTTGTCGTCTGGCTGCCATGATGCGTCCCTTTATATCCGCCAGCCGCGAAATCGCGTCCTTTGATCTGCCGCGGACGGATCAGGCATTTCTTATCAAAACCGATCAGATCCGTTCTGCCTGCCAGACGGAGTGCTTCCAGCACCAGATCATAGTTTTTCGGGTTGCGGTACTGGATCAGCGCACGCTGCATCGCTTTCTCATGCGGGTTGGTCGGCACGTACACCTTTTCCATCGTGCGCGGATCATATCCCGTGTAATACATACACGTAGACAGTGTGGATGGTGTCGGATAGAAATCCTGCACCTGCTCCGGCATGTAGCCGAGGTCCCGCAGATATTCTGCCAGTTCGATCGCCTCCTTGAGCGTGGAACCCGGATGGGAGGACATCAGGTACGGAACAAGGTACTGCTTCATTCCCAGCGAGTCATTCATTGCAGTATATTCCTTCATGAACTGGCGGTAGACCTTATTCTCCGGTTTTCCCATCCGTTTTAATACATTATCCGATATATGTTCCGGCGCTACCTTGAGCTGTCCACTGACATGGTACCGACAAAGTTCCCGCAAAAATGCCCGGTTTTTCTCCGCCAGCAGATAATCGAAACGGATGCCCGAACGGATAAAAACTTTCTTCACCTTCGGAATCGCCCGCAGTTTCTTTAACAGGGAAATATAATCGCTGTGATCGGCATTCATATTTTTGCACGGCTGCGGGAACAGGCACTGTTTGTGCGGACAGGCGCCGTAGGTCATCTGTTTTTCGCATGCCGGGTGACGGAAGTTTGCCGTCGGACCGCCGACATCGTGGATATACCCCTTGAAATCTGGTTCCTGGGTCAAAAGTTCTGCTTCCTGAATAATTGATTCATGGCTGCGGGTCTGCACGATGCGTCCCTGATGGAAGGTCAGCGCACAGAAGCTGCATCCGCCGAAACATCCACGGTTGCTGATCAGGCTGAATTTTACTTCCGTAATCGCCGGAATACCACCCGCTGCATCGTAACACGGATGCCAGGTTCTCATGTATGGAAGTGCGTAGACATCGTCCATCTCTTCCTGCGTCAACGGCTTCGCCGCCGGATTCTGGACCACATAGAGGCGGTCGCTGTACGGCTCAACGAGACGTTTTCCTGAAAATGGATCCGTATTGCTGTACTGGGTGTAAAAACTTTCCGCATACGTCTTTTTATCAGAGGAAACCTCGCGGTAAGACGGCAGACGGATTTCATCGTAAACGGAATTCAGATTGTCTGCCTTATAAACGGTTCCTTCAATGAAGGTGATATCCTTCGCCTCGATGCCGCTGGCCAGTGCATCCGCGATCTCCACGATCGAGCGCTCACCCATTCCGTAGGAAATCAGATCTGCCTGGGAATCCAGCAGAATGGACCGTTTCATTTTTCCGGACCAGTAATCATAATGTGCCAGACGCCGCAGGCTGGCTTCGATACCGCCGAGAATGATCGGCTTTTTCGACCAGGTGCGGATCAGGTTAGAATAGACGATCGTCGCATAATCCGGACGTTTTCCCATCTCGCCGCCCGGTGTGTAGGAATCCTTTGCGCGGCGCTTTTTGGAAACAGAGTAATGATTCACCATCGAATCCATATTTCCGGCACTGACCAGCCATCCTAGACGCGGCTCACCCAAAATCTGGATGGATTTCTGATTCTTCCAGTCCGGCTGGGCGATGATGCCTACTTTATAGCCGTGCGCTTCGAGCATACGGCTGATGATCGCGTGGCCGAATGACGGGTGATCGACATACGCATCCCCGCACACGTAGACAAAATCGCAGCTCTCCCAGCCGCGCTTGTCCATATCCGCCCGGCAGATCGGTAAAAAATCATGTATCATTTTATCTTGCCCCCTGTATCACTTCCCGGTAGTCCCGGATATAAAAATCAGCTAATTCTTTCTTTTCTTCGGTCATGGAAAGTGAAAATACGTCCTCGACCGCGCCAACGCGCATACCAGCCCGTTTTCCAGCCAGAATCCCCGCCGGGACGTCCTCAAATACCAGACATTTTTCCGGCTGTACGCCCAGATCCGCCGCTACTTTCAGATAGATATCCGGCGCCGGTTTTCCTGCTGCCACCTCACAGGCAGTTGCCACCACACCGAAATAGGAACGGATATCCAGAGAATCCAGCACGGCTGCTACCATATCCTGTGCATTGCTCGTTGCAATTCCCATGCGGATTCCTTTTTTCTTTAAAAATGAAAGAAATTCCGCAACACCTGATTTCAGCGGTACCTCATGGCGGTATTTATCGATCGACATTTCAATCCAGATCGCCTTGATCTCATCCAGGGTCATCGGCAGCTGGAAGCGATCTTTAAAATAGATTGCTGTCTCGGAAAAGCTCATGCCCTCGATCACCTTCTCAAGATCTTCCGGACAGTCATAGCCGTAACGCTTTAAAAAATCCACATCGATCGCTTTCCACATCCACATGGAATCGACCAGGGTGCCGTCGAGATCGAAGAGGACGGCGTCTACTGTGTTCCAGTTGATTTCAGGAGGTGTGTTATTTTGGGTGTCTGACAAATTTTCGTCATTCGATACACAATTTTGTGAGGTTAGCATTCTTTCTTTTAACGCTCTAATTTCATCTTCCGTCAGCGCCCGGTACTCTCCCGTCGCCAGTGCCTCATCCAGGGCAAGCAGTCCCATCGAAAGGCGTTTCAGGTAAATGACTTCGCCGCCCTCTGCCTCAAACATCCGCTTTACCTGATGAAATTTTCCTTCATGGATGGTCAGGCGCGCCTCGCAGAGGTCTTCTCCTGCGTCGTTCCATTTTTTCTCGATCACAAGCTCTGCCGGCCGTACCGGTGTGCCATCCTTCAGCGTCAGTCCTGCCTGAAAGCGCGCTTCGATTCCTTCTTTCAGTGTTCCCTTTACGCGTGCAAAATAGACCTTATCCACGTGTTTTTTCGGTGCCAGAAGCTCATGCGCCAGCGCACCGTCGTTTGTGATGAGAAGCAGTCCTTCCGTATCAATATCGAGGCGTCCGACCGGGAAGAGGTCTTTTCGCTTTGCTTCATCAATAAGGTCAATGACAGTCTGATAGCGCCCGTCTTCCGTTGCGGAAACGACGCCCTGCGGTTTATTTAACATATAATATTCCGTGTCTGCCCAGCCAACCGGCTGTCCATCCAGTGTAACCCGGGTTTCGTCCGGGAATATTTTTCGGTCAGACTCGCGGCAGACGGTTCCATCGACCAGAACCCGCCCTTTGCGGATCATCTCTTTTACCTGACTGCGTGTTCCCTGCTTCATCTCTGCCAGGAAACGGTCTAAACGTATACTTTTACCTTGTCCCATCACTGCCACCTCCATCCGGGATTGTATTTATTTTTAAGCTGACCGCCCCGTTTCTGCGCCCAGCCAAGCGGAAATCCATCCACACAGATTAGTACAAGACCATCTGCTGCCTCTTCCTCTGCGGCTGTCAATGTCTCGCCCTTTAAATAGCGGATCGTGCGCTCATCCGAGGCATTAAAATTTAAGTAATTTACAAATTCCTGCATCCGCAGGTTCATTGCCAGCGCCTGGGATGGTTCAAACCGCCCTTTTTTCAGTTCTCCGAGCAGAAGTCCGGTACGCAGACAGCGGAGCGGCTTAAAATAACGTGTATTGTCGCCTGCCAGCGCTGCCGGGAGGTAATAGATGCGCTCGCCGTCACGGTAGAATTGCTCCGGATTCCAGGTTCTTACCGGAAGCTGGCGCAGAAGCTCAAACAGGGGGGAAAAATCCTCGGCGGTCTGGTTTTGCGCCACGTTTTTTCCCTTTCCAAACATTTTCCCTTTCGCTTTTCCGGAAGCCATCTGTCTGGACTTACCGTCTTCCGCCACACGGCACAACCGCGCTTCTATTTTCTCTACCAAAAGTGGATCGCTCAATGCTTTCTCACCGGCATTTTCCAAATTCTTGACATTTGCGTCTGGTTTCTCCGTCCGCTTCTCCAACAGCGCAACAAAATGTCCTTCGCCCTCCAGACGGTGCGGAAACAATCTCAGACAGCCCTCAATGCCACGGCTTCCCTCAAAGCCATATTCCGGTTTCTGCGGCACGACCGCCATCTGCGGATATTTCTCCAGAATATACTCGATCGTTCCCTCGTCCTCGTCCCTGTCAAAGGTACAGGTCGAATAAACCAGTTTCCCGCCCGGCGCAAGCATCTGCACGGCACAGTCGAGAATCTGGCGCTGCAGCGGCGCATAATAATCGGGACCTTTTTCGTTCCAGCTCTTTACCATCGACGGATCGCGGCGGAACATACCTTCGCCGGAGCACGGCGCATCGACCAGAATCTTATCAAAAAACTCCGGCAGGATGCCAGCCATTTTTTCCGGTGCCTCGCTCGTTACACAGATATTTCCCGCTCCGAACATTTCCAGATTTTTAAGAAGCGCTTTTGCGCGCGAATTGCTGATATCATTGGAAAACAGGACACCTGTACCGGCTAATTTCGCCGCCAGTTCCGTACTTTTACCGCCCGGTGCCGCGCACAAATCCAGAACCCGGTCGCCCGGCTTGATCGGCAGCCATGCCGCTGGTGACATCGCACTCGGTTCCTGCAAATAGTAGAGTCCCGCGTAGTACCACGGATGCCTGGATGGGCGTTCGCCCTGATAATAAAAACCGTTCTTCGTCCACGGCACTGGTTTCAAATTCCAGTCCGCCGTCTGTGCCATCTCTAAAAACTGTTCCGGTGTCAGCCTGCCCGTGTTGACGCGCAGCCCTGAACGCGGCTCTTCCTCATACGAAGCCAGATACTCCGGGTATTCCTCCCCCAGAAATTGTTTCATTTTTTCAAGAAATTCTTCCGGCAGTTCTCGGTAATCCAATCGTTTTCCTCCTGTTTTTGTCTATTGCTCTGTATATCCATTTATAATCGTGATTCTAAAGACTTTTTCTTCGCGCTCATTCGTTCTTTCTTTGTTCGGTATGCCGGTTTTCAGGCTTCCAAAAGGAATGAGCCATTTTCTGTCTACATATATATAATCTATCTTTATATTACTTTTTAATGATAGAAAGGCGCTCCCATGCCATATATAAAAAAAATATTATCCGCCCTGTTCCCAGCACTTATCCTGTCGCTTCTGCTCTCGCATCCGCGTCTCTCTGCGGATGGGGCACAGAAAGGACTTCTTTTATGGTTCAATACGGTCTTTCCGACGTTATTTCCCTTTATGCTCTTCTCAAGCTTTTAGCTGAACACGGCGGCGTCCGGCTGCTTCTAGCGCCATTTCACCCGGTTTTGAAACATCTTGGGATGTCTGTCTACAGCGGCTATGCCCTGCTTGCCGGGCTGCTCTGCGGTTACCCGATGGGAATGAAAACTGCCGCCGATTTTAACCGGAAATCGCTGCTTTCGGCACATGAAAAACGGCTTCTGACCGCCATCAGCGCTTCGCCAAGCCCCATGTTTATCGCCGGATATGCTGCACCTAGGCTGAACCCGGCAGTTCCGTCAAACTATCTGGTTCTGGCACTATATACGCCGCTTTTATTGGTTGGAAGTCTCCTATGCATTTATAATAAAGTAACTTCTTTTAGCCTTCAAAACCGATTTTTTTCGAAAGAAACCGGCTCTGTCAAGCCTGCCCGCACAAAATCCACATCTGTCTCCGTTCCCGCTTCCTTCGACACCATCCTGATGGACTGCATCGAACTGCAGGTCCGCATCGGCGGTTTGATCATGCTGTATTCGATCCTCGCTGCCTTTGTCGACGCCTTCTGTTCCGGCACGCTGCGTCTGGTTCTGATCGGGACGGCTGAAATGACAACCGGCATCGATGCGATCGCCCGTTCTGGTGCCATATTCAGTATCCCGGTTCAATCCGGCGCGATGGCGGCATGTGCTGCGTTCGGCGGGTTATCCGGGATCGCCCAGACAAATTCAGTCATACGGGACAGCCGAAAAGACAGAGAAAAAAATGCCGGACTTTCCATCCGGCATTATGTACTGTGGAAACTGGTTCACGCCAGTCTCTCGTTCGTTCTCTTTATTCTGCTGCTTCGCCGGATGCCGCCTGTGTAGCGGCCGCTGCTGCCTCGGCGCCTGTGTTCTCCTCCGGCTCGGTCACGACACTGCCAGCCAGCTCATTACGGTTGGAAGATACGACATCGTAGCTGGACTGCATCGAACTCATGTAAGACTCGAAACGGCTCTGCGCGCCCTCCATCGAATGCTTGATGATGGTCTGCAGGCTGCGGAGCATGTCGTCCGTGTACTGAACGGAACCCTGGCGGATATTGTTTGCCTCTGTGACAGCGTTGTCTACGATCTGCTGTGCCTGTGCATTTGCCTGCTCAATAATGCTGTTTGCTTCTGCATATGCACGCTGCATGATCTCATGCTCATTAACCAGCTCATTGGTCTGGGCGGTCGCCTCGGCTACCATCGCGTCTGCCTGGGAACGTGCCTCCTGCAGAATCGCATCCTGGTTGCTGATGATCTTCTGATATTTCTTGATCTCCTCCGGAATGCGAAGACGCAGTTCCACGAGCAGTTCTTCAATCTCTTCTTTATTTACTAAAATCTTCGTGTTGGACAGCGGCTGAAACTTGCAGCTGTCGATATAATCTTCAATTTCTGTGATGATCTGTTCAATTCTGCTCATAGCTTTTCTCCTTACTTACATTCCCTGTCTTCCTGAAGCGCCTGGTATTTCTCCTGTACTTGTTTTGCAATGACCGGATCGAGAAATTCGGAAATGTCTCCGCCGTACATCGCAACCTCTTTTGCCATACTGGAACTTAAATACGCGTATTTAAGGTTCGTTGTCAGAAACAGGGTATCTATTTCGGGTGCAATCACCCGGTTCATCTGCGCGAGCTGCAGCTCATATTCGAAATCCGTGATCGCACGCAGACCACGCACGATGACCTTTGCGTGATTCTGGCGCATGAAATCGACCAGAAGTCCGTCAAACGACTGCACCTCCACGTTAGGAATGTCTTTTGTCACTTCCTCTAACATCTTAACACGTTCTTCGACAGAAAACAACGGAGATTTTGCGTTATTACACAAAACTCCCACGATGACCTGATCAAAAATTTCGGAGGATCGCTTTATAATATCAAAATGTCCGAGCGTCACCGGATCAAAGCTGCCCGGATAAATGGCTGTTTTCATCTTTTTTTCTCCTTTGGTATTCAAGCTTTTCGGATAAACAGATGTTTATTCGTCTTATATATCTTCTCTTTTTCGAGATGGTATCCCAGTTCTGAAAGGTAGCCGCACCCGGTCTCTTTCGATGCCTCTGTGATGATCATCGTATGTTCATCTGCCAGGGACGAATGCGCCAGATAAGTAAGCACTTCTTTCTCCCAGAGATGGTTGTACGGAGGATCCATAAAAATGAAATCAAACGCACTCTTCCGGTTTTCTATCCGTTTCAATGCATCCGAAATATCACAGTTTAACAGCGTCGCCTTATCAGCTAGGCGGGCCGCTTTCAGATTGTCACGGATGCAGTCCGCCGCTTTCGGATTCTTCTCCACAAAAACAGCTTCTTTTGCCCCGCGGCTTAAAGCTTCGATCCCGATCGCCCCGCTTCCGCTGAATAAATCGAGAAATGTGCATCCATAGATATCATTCTGAATCATATTAAAAAGAGTTTCTTTGATACGGTCCGTCGTCGGTCTCGTATCCATTCCCTCGATCGTCTTTAAAGTAAGCCTTCTGGCACTTCCTGCTATTACCCGCATGGATTTTTCTCCATCTTACTAGAAATATTAATGTATTTTGAACTGCAACCGTAAAATTCACCAAACAGTTTGCGTATTTTTTAACACTACATCTGTTCTATTATAGTATGAGTTTTACTGATATACAAGCATAAAATCGGATCAATACTAACTTTTTTCCCTACATTGTGGGTGTTTTGCCCCAAAATGTCAATTTGCACAAAACCTTCTAGTGTATTTCACTTTTAAGATCCGCATACTGAGAATGTAACAAAAAGAGACACCCGGACAAACGAAAGTTTGAAGGGGCACACGCAAAAAAGGAGGCGTCTGTTATGTCTAGTTCCAACAACACTAACAAAACCAATGTACCGGAAGCCAAGGAAGCGATGAACCGCTTTAAGATGGAGGTTGCCAATGAGATTGGCGTTCCGTTAAGCGAGGGCTACAATGGTAACCTGACCTCCGCACAGGCTGGTTCCGTCGGCGGCTATATGGTCAAAAAGATGATTGAGGAACAGGAAAAAAAGATGGCTGGTAAATAAGGCATCGTAGGGCTCTTCTGAATCTTCGCTGAAACGGCGGAAAAAACGGCAGCAGCATGATTGACAAAACCGGACTTGAACGACCGATTTTCAATCATGCTGCTGTTCTTTTCTGCAAAACATTCATTCACTTGTTTGACAGACAGATTGTATACTTACTTTAGCGATAAAAATGCCGCCAGATTCCCCCTCTTATCTCCCATCACGCGGTGTGAATATAAAAGATCCGGATTGCATTTCGTACATACATTCGTCACAGCCAGATGCTCCGGCAAAATTCCGGCATCCAGGAGCACCAGGCGGTTCGCGCCCCAGAGGTCAAGCTGGTACTTGCCATTCCCCTTATTCATGAGAATCGATTTCCCATTCCAGGAATAACAGGATGTTGAATCATCCTGACTGATTTCTGCTCCAAATTCTTCTTTAAATGCGTCTGCCACATCCTCACTGACCTCATAACAGTCCCGGCAGATGCTCGGTCCGATGCAGACGCACAGATCCTTCGGCTTCGTGCCGAACGCCTCTCCCATCGCCTCGATCGTTTTCTGTCCCATCCGGTGAACGGTTCCCTTCCAGCCGGAATGCGACAGTCCGATGGCATGATGCACCGGATCTACAAAATATAATGGTACACAGTCCGCAAAAAATGTAACCAGCGTCATCCCCGGCACGTTTGTGATAAGCCCGTCGATGTTTTCATAATCGCGTTCCCGCCAGATTCCTTTTCCAGCGTCCGCTTCCGTAACAAGACGGATATTCGTCGTGTGCGTCTGATGGCTGAGCACCATCTTTGACACATCCGTTCCCAAAATCCGCGCCATTTTCCGGTAATTTTCAAGCACATCGTCCCGGTTGTCGCCACGCGTCAGCGAAAAGTTCATCGTCCCGAAATATCCCTTGCTCGCCCCGCCAAGCCGGGTAGAAAATGCGTGGCGCACCATCCTGGTCTGCTCTAAGAGCGGAAAGGTAAAATAAGCCACTCCCTTTGACTCATGAAGGGTAATTGGTGCCGGATGAACTGTTTTTTGTATATAGGTAAGCGCCATGATTGTCACATCCTTTTTCTGTCTCTTGCTCAAATCTCGTTGTGCAGTTTTTGAATTCTCTCATTTGTAATTATCCGCACCAGAACGCGTCCCGAATTAATCTCACGTTACTGCCAAGCACCGCCACCACATCAAACCGGCACGGCGTGTCCTCGGAAATATGATAACGCGTCATATAATACCGGGCGGTACGAAGAATCCTCGCCTGCTTGCGGGCATCCACTGCCTCCGCCGGATCGCCTTCGTGTTCATCGCGGCGGTATTTGACCTCGATAAAAACCAGGTAGTCTCTATCTCTTGCGATAATATCAATTTCACCCTGGCGACAGCGGAAATTCCGGCAGAGAATCTGATAACCGTGCCGGGTGAGATATTCACACGCCAGAGTTTCATATTCAGTTCCGATGGCACGGCGGTTGAATGAATTTCCATGAAGATGAAAGTTTCTTTCTCCCATTCAGCTCCCTTTCTGTTATTTCATCCCCTGCATCGCGGCTTTCTCGCCCAGCAGCTTCTTCAAAAAGGTTCTCCGGTGGATCGGGCATGGACCATAGGTTAAAATTGCCTCGTTATGCATCTTGGTTCCGTATCCTTTATGCTTCGCAAACCCGTATTCCGGATAGATTTTATCGTACTCCATCATCATATGATCCCTCGTCACTTTTGCCAGGATACTGGCTGCCGCGATCGAGACACTTTTTGCATCGCCCTTGATAATCTTAATCTGCTTTTCCTCCGAAATCCCCGGAATGATGACCGCGTCATTTAAAAAGATATCCGGCTCCTGCGGAAGCTGTGCGACTGCCTGACGCATTGCTTCATAGGTCGCCTGCAAAATATTGATGGAATCGATCACCTCCGGGCTTACAATTCCAATTCCGTAGGCAGCTGCCTTTTCTTTGATTTCCAGAAATAATTCTTCCCGGCATTTTTCCGACAATTTTTTGGAATCGTTCAGCCGCAGAATCGTACAGTCTTTCGGAAGTACCGCGACCGCCGCCACCACCGGACCGGCTAATGGACCTCTGCCCGCCTCATCAATGCCGCAGACGATCCCTGCACTTTCGTACTGATGTTCATAGGCGCGCATTCCTTCGAGACGCGCCAGTTCTGCTTCCAGTTTTTCTCCTGTTAGTTTTCTCATGTTTTCCTATACCTCCGGCACTTCCAGCGTCACGCGCCCCAGTTTGCCGCTGCGGAAGTCATCTAATAGGAAGCCAGCCGCTTTTTTCGTATCCAGCTCGCTGCCCTTTAAAAGACAGGAACGTGCCCTTGCGATTTCACGCAGAATTTCCCAGGCTTTTTTTGTATCTTCGCCGTCCCCAGCCGTATTCTCAACCAGCGTCACACCATACCGCTCTTCCAGGCGCTTTCCGTAACGTCCGGACATATTTTTGATCAGCTCGGCTGCCAGCTCTTCCTTATCCAGAATCTCATCGTTGATCGAGCCGATAAATGCAAGGCACAGTCCCACATTCGGATCTTCAAATTTCGGCCAGAGGATTCCCGGCGTATCGAGAAGTTCCAGTGTCTTATTTAAGCGGATCCACTGGTTTCCCTTAGTAACACCCGGTTTATTTCCAGTCTTGGCGCAGGCTTTTCCGGCAAAGGAATTGATAAAGGTCGATTTTCCGACATTCGGAATGCCGACTACCATCGTCCGCACCGGGCGGTTTTTGATACCGCGGCGGCGGTCACGCTCAATTTTTTCCTTGCATGCCTCCTGCACCAGCGGCTGGATCTGCTTCATTCCCATGCCGCTGCGCGCGTTGATGCGGAGTGCATGGATGCCCTGCTCCTTAAACCATGCGATCCAGCGCTCTGTACAGCCGTCGTCCGCCAGATCCGCCTTATTTAAAAGGACAATCCGTCCCTTTCCCTTCGCAAGCTCATCAATATCCGGGTTGCGGCTGCCGAGCGGCACGCGCGCATCCACCAGCTCAATCACCAGATCGATCAGCTTGATATCTTCCTTCATGGCTCTTTTTGCCTTTGTCATATGTCCAGGGTACCATTGTATCTGCATGAAATTTTCTTCCTTTCTTAGAACCTATCTCGACGAAATCAACCCAAACCGGCTAACCGGCTGGATCCGCAGCCAGACCTTTCCTTTGATCTGCCGGAACTTCACATTTCCCACATTGGAAAAGCGGCTGTCCTCACTGCCGGAGCGGTTGTCACCCAGCAGAAAATATTCGTTTTTATCCAGACTAATCGGATATTCCGCCAGTCCAGCCAAAGCCGCCTTACCCAAGTCGTTCGGGGCGTCTGATTTTTCATTATTAATGTAAATATAACCGTCCTTGATCTGCACCGTCTCACCTGGCAGTCCAATGACGCGTTTTATATTGTAATTTCCCGTTTCTTTTTCAAATACAATAATGTCATAGCGCTTTGGGCGCATCACGCGGTAACTCAGGCGGTTCATCAGAACCTTTTCGTTCTGCGACAACACCGGTTCCATTGATTGACCGCTCACCCGTATCTGTGTCCCCATCGCAAACACGGCGAACCACGCGATCGAAATTACCACCGCGATATCCACGATCCATCCAACCACCAGACGGATGCGGTTTTTATCCTCTTTCAGCTCCATATGTCACTCCCTCTCTATCCGTTCCCCATGAATCATCGCTCATGTCGCAAGCGACCGCGCTCGGCGCGAGAATGTGCCAGGACACATTCTTTTTTATAATAGGAAATCACAAGGAATTTCCTATTATACGAAAAAAGCTGCTGCACAGCTCCTCCCGCCGCGCCGGACACACATAACCGCATATCCGGATGCACAGCGGGCTGACCTGTACAGCAGCCCCATCCGCTTCAGAAATTATTTTACTAACTCTTTTACCTTCGCTGCCTTGCCGATTCTGGATCTCAGGTAGTTCAGTTTTGCTCTTCTTACTTTACCTCTTCTTACTACTTCAACGTTCTCTACAGACGGAGAATGTAACGGCCAGGTCTTCTCTACACCAACACCGTTGGAGCTCTTTCTAACAGTGAAAGTCTCGCGAACGCCGCCGTTCTGTCTTTTAATAACAGTTCCCTCGAAAACCTGAATTCTCTCGCGGTTTCCCTCTTTGATCTTAGCAGATACACGTACTGTATCGCCTACGTTGAAACTCGGAACGGTTTCCTTTAACTGAGCTGCTTCAATGTTCTTAATAATCTCGTTCATCTTTGTGAACCTCCTTTAAAATCTTTGATGTTCTTAATACGATCTTTTATCCCGTAAAAACGTGCTTTCTGTAACAGCGGAACATCTCTTTATTTCACAGAATATGATTTTATCATAGAAATCCTTGATTTGCAAGGACTTTCTGCTCTCTTTTTTAGAGTTTTTTTGTTTCTTTTTCCTCTTTCTGACGAATCAGCTCTTCCAGATATTTCTTCTCTTTCTTATCCAGAACCGCATCTTTTAAAAGATCCGGGCGGCGTTCCAGCGTCCGTTCGATCGATTTCTGACGGCGCCAGGTCTCGATATTTTTGTGATGCCCGGTCAGAAGTACGTCCGGGACCGCCTTATCCATAAATACAACCGGGCGGGTGTATTGTGGATATTCCAGCAGATTGTCGTGAAATGACTCAAATTCCGCGGATACGTCATTATTTAACACACCAGGCACCAGACGGGAAATGCAGTCGATCATAACCATCGCCGGAAGCTCACCGCCCGTCAGGACATAATCGCCGATGGAGAGATAGTCAGTTACAACCAGCTCTAACGCGCGCTCATCGATCCCCTCATAATGCCCGCAGAGGAACACCAGATCCTCTTCTTCCGCCAGTTCTTCCGCGATTTTCTGGTTGAAAACCTGCCCCTGCGGAGTCAGATAGATCACGCGCGGACGTTTTCCGGTGCGCGCCGCCAGGTCTTCATATGCATCGTAAATCGGTTCCGGCTGCATCACCATACCGGCGCCGCCGCCATAGGGCGCATCGTCTACATGATGGTGTTTGTCCTTCGAGTAATCGCGGATATTGACCGCCTCAACCGAGATCAGCCCTTTGTCAATCGCACGCCCCGTAATACTTGTGTTCAGTCCCCCCATTACCATCTCCGGAAACAGGGTCAGAATATGAAAATTCATCCGTTTCTCCTATATTTATACAGCACTTTCACAACGGTACTTTCATTTTAGGATTTTCATTCCATTTACAGATCCAGCAGACCGTCCATGATATGAACCGTTACAGTGCCAGCCTCCAGATCAACATTCAGGATGCATTCCTTGATGGATGGGAAAAGGTATTCTTTGCCCTCAGGTCCTTCGATCACGTATACGTCGTTAGCCGCTGTCTGAAGGATATCCTTCACCGTACCGAACTCCTCACCCTCGTCCGTCAGCACTTTCAGACCTATCAGATCGGCAATGAAATTCTCATCCGGATTCAGTTTCACCGCCTGATCGCGGGTGATCAGAATATCCTTATTACGGAACGGCTCGCAGTCCTCAATCCGATTCATCTCTTTAAATTTAAGAATGACCATATTTTTGAAAAAACGCACCTGTTCCACGGTCACCGGCATTTTTTCTTTTCCAGTGTCGATATACGCTTTTTTTAATTTTTTAAAACGATTCACATCATCGGTGGTAGGAAATACTTTCACATCTCCTCGCAGGCCATGCGGGGACGTAATCACACCAACTCTCAGATAATCAACCATTCTGTAATCCTCCTGTATAAAATACATGAAAAAGAATGTGCCTTGGCACATTCTCGCGCCGAGCGCGGTCGCTTGCGACATGTTTCTGCTTCGCGCGAGTGCGCATCCTCGCGGAGCGTTTTTTTATTTCATAGGACGCAATTTCCTATGAAATAAAAAAGCCGGACACCCTTTCAGGCAGCCGGCTTTTCAGCTTCGTCTGTATTACTGAATCTCTACAATAACTTTCTTGTCTTCCTTGGATGAAGCCGCCTTGACAACCGAGCGAATCGCTTTCGCGATACGACCCTGTTTTCCAATTACCTTACCCATATCGGCCGGTGCAACGGAAAGCTCGATTACAGTCTCGTCGTCTTTGACCGATTCTGTAACCACTACCTCGTCCGGGTTCTCAACAAGTGCTTTCGCGATAACTTCTACTAATTCTTTCATACCTTTGCACCTCACAGGTCAGTATGCTTGATTTACTGGATACCAGCGATCTTTAAGAGTTTACCAACAGTCTCTGTCGGCTGAGCGCCTGTTGCTAACCATTTCTTAGCAGCTTCCTCATCGAATTTCAGAGTGCTCGGCTCTGTGTTCGGATCGTAGATACCGATCTCCTCGATGAATCTGCCATCTCTCGGGGATCTGGAATCTGCAACAACGATTCTATAGAAAGGAGCTTTCTTCTGACCCATTCTTCTTAATCTCATCTTTACCATTTTAAATTACCTCCTGAAATTTTCCTTATTTCCTTAAATTATAAAATATAGCTAATGCACACTGCATCTACTAACACTTGTTTAAAACGGCAGCTTCATCTTTCCAAGCATACCGCCGAGTCCGCCAAGACCCTTGCGTTTTCCGCCGCCTGCCATACCCGGAAGCTGTTTCATCAGCTTTTTCATATCTCCGAACTGTTTTACCAGGCGGTTGACTTCTGCGATGTCCACGCCTGCGCCCTGTGCGATTCGTTTCTTGCGGGACGGATTCATCAGATCCGGGTTGCGCCGCTCTTCGGCTGTCATCGAAAGGATGATCGCCTCCACGCGTCCCATCGTCTTCTCATTTTCATCTAAATCCAGACCTTTAAGCTGTCCCATACCCGGCATCATGCTCATGATGCTCGCCATACCGCCCATTTTCTTGATCTGGTTCATCTGATCGAGGAAGTCATTGTAATCAAATTCTGCCTTCTTAATCTTGCGACCGAGTTCTTTTGCCTTCTCCTCGTCGATCACAGCAGATGCTTTGTCGATGATGGAAAGGACATCGCCCATGCCCAAGATCCGGGAAGCCATACGGTCCGGGTAAAACTGTTCCAAATCGGAAAGTTTCTCGCCCATACCGACATAGAGAATCGGTTTTCCGGTTACCGCCTTGATAGAAAGGGCCGCACCGCCTCGCGTATCGCCATCCATCTTTGTCAGAACCACACCGTCAATGCCGATTTTGTCGTTAAACATGCTCGCTACATTGACTGCATCCTGACCAGTCATGGCATCTACAACGAGAAGTGTCTGATAAACATCCACATTCTCTTTAATCTCAACCAGCTCATCCATCATCGCTTCATCGATGTGGAGACGACCGGCTGTATCGATGATAACCACATTGTTGCCATTTTTCGCTGCGTGCTCAAGCGCTGCCTTTGCGATATTGACCGGTTTGTGGTTCGTTCCCATCGCAAATACGGGAACACCCTGTTTTTCACCATTTTTCTGCAGCTGTTCGATTGCCGCCGGTCGGTAGACATCACATGCTACCAGCAATGGATTTCTTCCCTTTGCCTTGAGCTTTCCGGCAATCTTTGCCGTCGTGGTCGTCTTACCAGCACCCTGGAGACCTGCCATCATGATGACGGTAATCTCATTGCCCGGTTTTAACGCAATCTCTGTCATCTCGGAGCCCATCAGCTTGACCAGCTCGTCGTTGACAATCTTTATTACCATCTGTCCAGGATTCAGGCCATTTAAAACGTCTGTTCCAATCGCCCGTTCCTGTACAGAACTGATAAACTGTTTTACTACCTTGAAGCTTACATCCGCTTCCAGAAGGGCCATCTTGACTTCTTTGAGCCCGGCTTTTACGTCGCTCTCGCTGAGTCGTCCCTTGCCTGTCAGGTTTTTAAACACATTCTGCAGTTTGTCTGCCAAGCTTTCAAATGCCATCAAAAACCTCCCGCATTATAAATCCAATATCTCGTTTGAGATTCGCCCGATTGCCTCAATCAGCGCCTGATTCCGAGTCCGGCTGAATTCTTCCGTCAACCGATGAATCTCAGTTACTTTTTCCTTGGTTTTCTGGAACTTGGCAATCAGCCCAAGCTTTTCCTCATAACCAAGAAGTGTACGGTCACAACGCCGGATCAGATCATGCACACCCTGACGGGTAATGCCCTGTTCATCTGCAATCTCACTGAGGGATAGATCGTTAAATACCACATCCTCATATACACTTTGCTGATGCTTTGTCAGGAGTTCTCCGTAGAAATCATACAAAAGACCCTGTTCAACAATTTTTTCCATTCCTCATCACCTGTGTTATCATACACGATAATCTAATTGGTGTCAAGTATTTTTTCTTTACACCAATCAGATTATCAATCGAATTATTTTTTAATGACGTTCTGTTTATGTTTTTCAAATTCTATCCCCGCACCGGATGGCCATCTTCCTTCGGCATCTTCTTCGCCGCCCGCCAGAAGCAGATCATATGTGCCGTCGCAGTGACCGCCCAGGAGATTGGGTACGACAGATACAGGATCGCCAGCGACCGCTGCGCTGCAAATATGGTAAAGATCCAAATCACTCGCAGTCCGCAGGCGCCGGTCAGAGAGACTAGCGTCGGCAGGATCGAATACCCAAGTCCGCGGATGCTTCCGACCATCGTATCCATCACGCCGCACAGGAAATACGTCGTACAGATGATCGACATCCGGAGCAGTCCATAGGAAATAACGTCGGCGTCTTCTGAATATATCTGCAACAGCCACGGACCGCCGAGGTATGCTGCAAATCCAAGCACCAGTCCTACTGTCACAACGACGCCCTGGCAGGTGGCAAGGATCTTTTTGATCCGCGTGTATTTCTCCGCTCCGATATTCTGGCTCGTAAAGCTTAAATTGGTCTGGTACAGCGCATTCATCGAGGTATACACAAATCCCTCGATATTCTGCGATGCCGTGTTGCCTGCCATCGCGATCGAACCGAAGGAATTGACAGACGACTGAATCAGTACGTTGGAGATAGCAAAAATCGCTCCCTGAATACCAGCCGGAAGCCCTACCTTTATAATAAGAAGAAGTTTTCTCCGGTTGACTCCCAGCTTGGAAAGCGACAGTTTCATCGCGCCATCTGAACGCATCAGGCAGCGGATAACCAGAAATGCGGAAATACACTGGGAAATCACGGTTGCCAGCGCGACACCTGCTACATCCATCTGGAGCTGGGTAACAAAGAATACGTTCAGTGCCGCATTGATAACACCTGCCACGGTCAGGAAATACAGCGGACGTTTCGTATCGCCGATCGCGCGCAGGATTGCACTTCCGAAATTGTACACCATCGTTGCCGGCATACCGGCAAAATAAATCCGCATGTAGATCGTCGATTTATCGATGACATCGTCCGGCGTCCCCATCAGTTCCAGCCAGAAACGTGAGGTAAACAAACCCAAAAAGACCAGAAACAGCCCGCTTATCAGGCTGACCGTGATCGCCGTATGGATTGTCTCGCTCATGTCGCGGTCATTCTTCGCGCCATAATAGCGTGCCACCAGGACGTTCGCACCGATCGACAGACCGATAAAGACGTTAATGAGAAGATTAATAAGGGAACTGGTCGAGCCGACTGCAGCCAGAGACTGGCTGCCTGCAAAACGCCCCACCACGATCACATCTGCCGCATTGAAAAGAAGCTGAAGCACACCGGAAAGCATCAGCGGAATGGAGTATGTAAGTACCTTTCCGAGAATCGGACCATTGCACATATCCATTTCATAGGATTTCGCCATGTTTTTCATCCTTTCGTATCTTAAAAATAAAAGTCCTTTCATTTTTCGAAGGCTGGTCAGTTGATACTATTCTACCCCCTTTCCATGCGCTTTTCAAGCGTTCTTTTAATCGTTGACTTTTTCCCGGCGCGTTTTATAATAAGGGTAGATAATTTACGGCGTAAACTGTCTGGCATCTTCACAGTTACAGCCACTTTACTTATAAGGAGGACATCATGATGAACACACAGCGACTTGAGAAAGTTTTAAAGAAAATGGAAACAGAGGGACTCGAGCAGATGATTATTTCCGATCCTTATGCGATCTATTATCTGACGGGTCGTTTTATTGATCCGGGTGAACGTCTGCTGGCGCTTTACATTAACCAGTCCGGCAAGAATAAGATCTTTATCAATAACCTCTTTACCGTTCCGGAAGATCTGGGCGTAGAGAAATTCCGCTTCTCGGATACAGACGATTACCTGACTCCTCTGTGCGACTGTGTTGAGGCAGGCAAACCGCTCGGTATTGATAAAACATTTGCTGCCCGTTTCCTGATTCCGGTCATCGATCATTCGGGCGCTTCCTCCTACAAGGTCAGCTCCATCTGCATCGATGAGGTCCGTGCGTGCAAGGATGACGAAGAACGTGAAAAAATGCGTGCGGTTTCCGCAATCAATGATAAGGCGATGGCACAGTTCCGAGGTCTGATCCATGAGGGCGTGACTGAGGAAGAGATCGCTTCCAAGATGTTAGATATTTATAAGAGTCTCGGTGCAGACGGATATTCCTTTGAACCACTGGTTGGCTTCGGTGCAAACTGCGCGCTTGGACACCACGGTCCGGACAATACTGTTCTGAAAGAGGGCGACACCGTCCTGTTTGATGTTGGATGCAGGAAGGATGGCTATTGTGCCGATATGACACGTACTTTCTTCTATAAAAAAGTACTGTCTGAGAAGCACCGCGCTATTTATGAGACCGTCCGCCGTGCAAATGCTGCCGCAGAAGCAATTCTGAAACCGGGCGTTCCGCTCTGCGAAGTCGATAAAGCTGCCCGCCAGATCATCGAGGATGCCGGATATGGTCCGAACTTTACCCATCGGCTGGGACATTTCATCGGTCTGGAAGTACATGAGTACGGCGATGTTTCTTCTGCGAACACCAAGGTCGCTGAGGTTGGCAATATCTTCTCCATCGAACCAGGTATTTATGTAGAAGGCGAAGTTGGCGTGAGAATCGAGGATCTGGTGCTGATTACTGAGGATGGATGCGAGATTCTGAACTCCTTCAGCAAGGAGCTGGATATTGTAGAGTAATCACATCGCATCATTTATAACACGATTATAAAAAAGAAACTGTTACAGATGGTATTTCTGGTAATTCCGATTACAAATCACGAATCATCCAGAAAGCCAGCATCTGTAGACAGTTTCTTTTTAGTTTTCTTTAAAAGCTAATTATAATTTTCATTTATAAAAAGGCGTTTTTACGCGTTCAGCTTCTCCGTCATCATTTCATTCACTTTACCCGGATTTGCCTTGCCCTTCATCGCTTTCATCACCTGACCAACCAGAAATCCAAGTACCTTTGTCTTTCCACTCTTGTACTCTTCCACCGTCTTCGGGTTTGCGGCGAGCACATCGGAAACTGCCTGTTCCAGGGCACTGTCGTCATTGACCATGCCAAGTCCGTGTGCATCGACATAGGCGGACGGATCGACATCTTGCTCGAAAACAGCTGTAAATACTTCTTTTGCCGTGTTGTTATTGATCGTTCCGGCATCGACCAGATCGATGAGCTGTGCCAGATGCATCGGGGAGAACCACAGGCTTTCAGCGTCCTCTCCTTTTTCCTTGAGCAGGCGGCTTGCCTCGCCGATCAGCCAGTTTGCCACCTTCTTCGGTTTCTGGCAGAGGGTGGTGGTCTTTTCAAACATATCCGCCATCTTCTTAGACTCAGTCAGAATGCGGCTGTCATATTCAGACAGACCATATTCACTCTGGTAACGTGCCATTTTTTCCGGCTGCAATTCCGGCAGGGCGGCGCGGACAGATTCCAGCCACTCATCGCTGATGCAGACCGGCGGAAGATCCGGATCCGGGAAATAACGGTAATCTTTCGCATCCTCTTTGGAACGCATCGCATAGGAGTATTCCTTGTTGTCATCCCAGCGTCTCGTCTCCTGGATGACCTTCCTGCCCTCTTCCAGCAGCTCAATCTGGCGGGCGCGCTCGCCGTCGATCGCACGGGCAATCGCCTTGAAAGAGTTCAAGTTCTTCATCTCGGTTCTCGTACCAAATGTCTCACTTCCCACCTCACGAACCGATAAGTTGACATCGGCACGCATCGAACCTTCCTGCAACTTGCAATCGGATGCGCCAGATACTGTACCAGCAGGCGCAGGCGTTCGAGGTAGGCAATAACCTCATCAGCACTCCGCATATCCGGCTCGGAAACGATCTCGATCAGCGGCACGCCGCTTCGGTTGTAATCAACCAGCGAGCAGTCTTCCCACTCGTCGTGAATCAGCTTTCCGGCATCTTCCTCCATATGAATTTCATGAATACGAATTTTCTTTTCACCGGCAGGCGTGTCGATCGGGATATAGCCGTCGTGGCAGATCGGGAGATACAGCTGGGAAATCTGGTAGTTCTGCGGGTTATCCGGGTAAAAATAGTTTTTCCGGTCAAATTTACAGAACTGGTTGATACCGCAGTTTGCCGCCAGACCGACAGACATCGCGTATTCAACAACCTTCTTATTTAAAACCGGCAGAGAACCCGGCATACCGGTACAAACCGGGCAGGTATGAGTATTTGGTTTTGCTCCAAATTCGGTGGAGCAGCCGCAGAAAATCTTGGTTTTCGTCGCCAGCTCTACGTGTACCTCCAAGCCGATGACTGTCTCATATTCTTTCTTCATCTTATCTGCCCTCCTTGTCTGTCATAACCGGAAGCTTCCATGCACCTCTCGCCTTTTCGTATGCAGATGCCGCGCCAAACAGCTTCTTTTCCTGAAAGCAGTCTGCAATCATCTGAAGCCCGATCGGAAGTCCCTTCGAATCCAGCCCGCACGGAACTGAAATGCCCGGAAGACCTGCCAGGTTGACCGAAACAGTATAAATATCGCCCAGATACATCTTCATCGGATCGGAAAGGCTGTCGCCCAGCAGCGGTGCCGTGGACGGCGCTGCCGGTCCCAGAATGACATCGTATTTCTCAAACGCCTTGTCAAATGCCTGTTTAATCAATGCTTTTGTGCGGAGTGCTTTCAGATAATATGCATCGTAGTAGCCGGAACTCAAAACGAACGAACCGAGCATGATACGGCGTTTTACCTCTGGTCCAAAGCCCTCGGAACGGCTCTTTTTATACATTTCATGTAAATCTTCATATTCCGGTGTGCGGTAACCGTACTTCACACCGTCAAACCGGGACAGGTTGGAGCTTGCCTCCGCCGATGCAATGACGTAATATGCTGGGATCGCATACTCAACCATGCCTAAATCAAAAAACTCCACTTCTGCCCCGCGTTCTTTTAACGCCTCAGCTGCCGCCAGAACAGCTTTTTTTACATCTTCATCGAGTCCTTCGCCCAGATAATCGGACGGAATTCCAATCTTCATCCCTTTTACCTCTCCAGTCAGAGCAGCGGTAAAATTATACGCCTCCCGCTTGACAGAGGTACTGTCCTTTTTATCATAGGAAGCGATCGTCTCCAGAATTGCCGCGCAGTCTGCGGTATCTTTCGCAATCGGTCCAATCTGATCCAGCGAGGAACCATAGGCGATCAGACCATACCTTGAAACCGTTCCATAGGTCGGTTTGATGCCGGTCACGCCGCAGAAGGAACTTGGCTGGCGGATGGAACCGCCCGTATCTGAACCAAGAGCAAAAAAGGTCTCTCCCGCTGCGACAGCCGCACACGAGCCACCGGAAGATCCGCCCGGTACATGCTCTGTATTCCACGGGTTTTTCGTCGGTCCAAACCAGGATGTCTCGGTCGTACTTCCCATCGCAAATTCATCCATATTTGTCTTGCCAAGCAGGATCGCACCGGCTTTTTTGAGGTTCAGCGCTGCCTCCGCTGAGTACGGAGGTACAAATCCCCTTAAAATTTTGGAACTGCACGTTGTCTCAATTCCCTCTGTACAAATATTATCCTTGATCGCCATCGGAACGCCCGCCAGCGGTCCGGTCAGGATGCCATCGTCAATCTGTTTCTGGATCTCATCCGCCTGTGCCAGTGCTGCCTCCTCGGTCAGCGTTACATAAGCATGAACTGTATCTTCATATTTATGAATCCGTTCCAGAGATGCCTGTACCGCCTCCCGGACGGAGATTCGTTTTTCTTTAATTTCTTTTCCCAGCTCCAGCGCTGTTAATTCTGAAATTCCCATCCTGATTTCCTCCATATTGCTGCCTGTATCTCTAATTCTTTTTACTCCACTGTCCTAGGCACCTTGTACTGTTTTTCTTTCTGCTCCGGTGCATTCGAAAGCATCGCATCTGATTCATCTCCATTTTCCACGACATCTTCGCGGAACACATTGTGAATGTCAAATACATGCGACATCGGTTCTACCTCCGAAGTATCAAGCTGATTCAGCATATCGATATACTCAAGCATCCGGCTCATGTCGCTTTTCGCTGCCTCTTTTTCCTCCGGGGAAAGGGAAAGCTTTGCTAAAATACCAACATAATCAATCATTTCATCGTCTATTTTCACTGCCATAAGTTCTGTTCCTTCCTATTATAATATGTGTTATGGACAAGCTCTTTGTTTCATAGGAAATTGCGTCCTGTCACGTTACGGTACCAGACGGCTCATATCTCTCGGGAAGAGCGAAACCTCACGGACATTCTCCTCTTCAAGCAGCTGCATCGTCATACGTTCCAGACCGATACCGAGTCCGCCGTGAGGCGGCATACCGTGTTTGAAGGTGCTTAAATACTGTTCCATTCCCTCGGTATCCATACCGCGTTTTTCAATCTTCTCCATCAACTCGGTGTAGCTGTGGATACGCTGTCCGCCGGTTGTGACTTCCAGTCCACGGAATAAAAGGTCAAAGCTGAGTGTTACTTTCGGGTCTGTCGGGTCATCCATCGCGTAGAATGGACGCTTCTTGGATGGATAATGGGTGACAAACACGAAATCGGCACCGTACTCTTCTTTAAAGTAGCGTCCAATCAGGTGTTCTTCCTCCGGCTCCAGATCGTATGGGTTTTTGATCTGGGTTCCATATTTTTCGGAGGCAAGGCGTTTCGCCTCGGTAAAGGTCACTGCCGGAATCTTCTCTACTTCCGGAAGTTTGACTTTAAGGATTTCCAGCTCCGTGGAATATTCCTTCTTTAAAATTTCCACCATATGCTGAAGAAATCCGGTTTCCATCGCCATGATATCGGTAAAATCATCGATATATCCCATCTCAAAATCCAGTCCGGTATATTCGTTTAAATGACGTTTCGTGTTATGCTTCTCCGCACGGAACACCGGACCAACCTCCATCACACGGTCAAACACGCCGACCATCATCTGTTTGTAAAACTGCGGACTCTGCGCTAACACCGCCGGGCGGTGAAAATAATCGAGTTTAAAGACGTTTGCTCCGCCCTCGGCTCCTTTTGCTCCGATCTTCGGGGAATGAATTTCCGTAAATCCTTCTCCATGCAGGTACTCCCGGAATGCCCGTGCGATTCCTTCCTGAATTCTGAAACGTGCGCGCTCCCGCAGGTTGCGGAGTGTCAGAGAACGCATATCCAGTTTGGCTTCCAGGGATGCGCTCATTTTCCATTTTGATACGGCAATCGGCATCGGTTCTTCCGGTTTCGAGAGGATCCGAACACTCTTTAAACGAAGTTCCATGCCTCTCGGCGCCCGCTCTTCTTTTCGGAGGACACCGGAAACTTCTACGAATGTTTCTTCTCTTAATTCAGCAAAATCCGCGTCGGTCACACCTTTTTCATAGACAGTCTGCAGCACGCCGTCACGTTTCCGGAGAATCACAAATGCGATATCTCCCATGTTGCGGACACTCATGATCGCGCCGTTTACCTTTACTTCCCGTCCTTCCATACCGTCTGCAAACACGGCTGCCAGATCCAGCACTTCTTTTTCCTTTTTACCTGTCATAAATTCCATCGCTGTTTCCTCTCTTTCTCTGCTTTTTGATATGTCCGGGACGGGAATAATGAAAAAGAATGTGCCTTGGCACATTCTCGCGCCGAGCGCGGTCGCTTGCGACAAACTACATCTTCGCGCGAGTGCGCATCATTGGCACGTTAGTGCCTTTTTGTGTAATAAGGGATTCCAAGGAATTTCCTATTACAAAAAAAGTCCCGGAATGACGTTCACTCACATCATTCCGGGACGGGATATTCCCGCGGTACCACCCGCATTTAAAAAGAAACGATTGTTTTTCTTTTTACTCTTTCGCTGCTTAACGCGCAGTCACGTGATGACCTACCTGCGGCGGCTGGCGGGGTGTCCAGTGTCGCTCTCAGTCATCCGGCTCCGGAGTGTTCCCTATTGTCCCGCTCCCTCCTGACACGGCTCTCAGCCGGTGGCCGCGTCTTTCTGTCGGATTCTTCGAAACAGAGTCTCCATCTTTGCCTTTTAAAAAAGTGGGCACGAATACCATGATTATCATGGCATCCTTGCCCACCCCGTTGGATTCAATTTTTTATGTTCAAACTATAAACTATTTTTCTGAGTTTGTAAAGAGGTTTTTTAATTTTTTTTCACGCAGTAATTCTGTATGGAATATGTCAGCTTCGCTGACCAGTATCACGCGCCAAGTCTCACGGATGTTCGACTTGAATAGAAGAAATCTTGTACAATATTCTCCCTTGAAACATTTTTTCAAAATTCGTGTGCAAATTGTATTGACATTCAGAATTTTTCGTGTATACTACTACACATAAAAGCAAGGGCGCTTCGAGATGATCGAGGTGCCCTTTTCTTTATGTAAAATGTGTCAGAGCACATTCATCTTACGTAGATTTAATCATCACAAAATCGCAGACATAAAACCTGAAAGGAGACATGAGTTATGAAAAAAAACATCCCTGAACTGTATGGAAGTCTTGTATTCAACGACAAAGTCATGAAAAGCAAATTGCCGCGAGATGTTTATAAGGCACTCCGCAAAACGATTGAAAATGGCAGCCATCTGGATCTCGACATTGCAAATGCAGTCGCAGTTGCAATGAAGGAATGGGCCGTTGAAAATGGTGCAACTCACTTCACACACTGGTTCCAGCCGATGACCGGCATCACTGCTGAGAAGCACGACAGTTTCATCAACCCGGTTGGCAATGGCGAAGTTATCATGGATTTCTCCGGCAAAGAGCTGGTAAAGGGCGAACCGGATGCATCCAGTTTCCCATCCGGCGGACTTCGTGCCACCTTTGAGGCAAGAGGTTATACAGCCTGGGATCCAACCTCCCCGGCATTTATTAAAGACGATACACTCTGCATCCCGACCGCATTCTGTTCCTACAGCGGCGAGGCACTTGATACCAAAACCCCTCTTCTGCGTTCGATGGAAACCATCAACCGCGAGGCGCTGCGTGTCCTGAAACTCTTCGGAAATGAAGATGTGACCCGCGTTGTCTCCACCGTTGGTCCGGAACAGGAGTATTTCCTGGTTGATAAAGAACTGTTTAATAAGAGAAGCGATTTGAAGTTCTGCGGAAGAACTCTGTTTGGCGCACCAGCTCCGAAAGGTCAGGAAATGGATGACCACTATTTCGGCGCTCTCCGTCCGAGAGTTTCCGCTTTCATGAAAGAACTGGATGAAGAGCTCTGGAAGCTCGGTATTCCGGCAAAAACCAAACACAACGAGGTAGCTCCAGCGCAGCATGAACTTGCCACCATCTACACGACTACCAATGTGGCAGTTGACAACAACCAGCTCACTATGGAAATCATGAAACGTGTGGCAGAGAAACATGGCCTTGTGTGCCTGCTCCATGAGAAACCATTTGAGGGCATCAACGGAAGCGGTAAACACAACAACTGGTCTTTATCGACCAACACCGGCGAAAACCTTCTTGATCCAGATCGCGATCCGGCAAAGAACTTACAGTTCCTTCTCTTCCTGTTCGCAACGATCAAGGCAGTCGATGTCTACGGCGATCTGCTCCGCGTATCAGTTGCAACTGCTGGAAATGACCACCGTCTGGGCGGCAACGAGGCACCGCCAGCTATCGTGTCTATGTTTATCGGAGATGATCTGGAAGCAGTTCTCGATATTGTGGAAAAAGATCTCGAGTCTGAGGCAAAAGAAGTCCAGACCATGAAGCCGGGCGCAAAGGTTCTGCCGCACTTTATCAAAGATACAACCGATCGCAACCGTACTTCTCCGTTTGCCTTTACCGGCAATAAATTCGAGTTCCGTATGCCAGGTTCCGCTCTCTCTGTATCGGAACCGAACATTGTCATCAATACAGCCGTAGCTGAAGTTTTAGGCGAATTTGCAGACCGTCTGGAAGGTCTTTCAGGCAAGGCTCTGGAGGCAGAAATCCATCTGCTCTTAAAGGAAGTGCTGCGTGATCACCGCCACATCGTATTCAACGGCAACGGTTACACCAGCGAATGGGTAGAGGAAGCTCACAAACGCGGACTCTTCGACCTACCGAGCTGCGCAGAGGCATTTCCGCGCCTGATTGCTGAGAAAAACGTAGAACTGTTCCTGAAACACGGCATCTACACCAAGGAGGAACTCTTCTCCCGCTACGAAATCAAGGAAGAGAACTACATCAAGACCATCAACATCGAGGCAAAGACGA
The DNA here is from genome assembly GCF_003478725.1 of Clostridium sp. AF22-10. NCBI lineage: Bacteria > Bacillati > Bacillota > Clostridia > Eubacteriales > Clostridiaceae > Clostridium > Clostridium sp. AF22-10. The sequence continues at coordinate 52,633 of NZ_QUFZ01000002.1, read as the reverse complement.
TGCTTTCGATGATGAAGAAGACCTTCCTGCCGTCCGTCCTCTCCTACTGCAAGGAGCTGGCTGAAACCGCCGCAAAGACAAAGGCAATCCTGCCGGACGCACCGATCAGCGCCGAGAGCAAACTGCTTGAGAAGCTGTCCGGTCTCTACACCGAGATTTCCGAGAAAACCGAAGCACTGGCAGAGGCTGAAAAAGCGGCAGAATCCATGGAAGATAATATCGAGAAGGTTACATATTTCCACTATACGATTCTTGCCAAGATGGATGACTTGAGAAGCAGCGTTGATACCGCAGAAGCCCTGATTCCGGATTCCTTCCTGCCGTATCCGACTTACGATGAACTGCTGTTCTCCGTATAATCTGACATGTCAATATTATGACTTGATTGAAAAATCGAGAAAAATGTGTTATGATTTGGCTGCAAAATATTGGTATATTGTCTTTTATACTGATATTTTGCAGTCAATTTTGGGTTCTTATCCCTGTTATTTTCTTATCATTCAGGTATCTTGAATACAAAGGAGGTTTATATCATGAGGGAGTCACTCACATACGAAACCGGGCTTCGTGAGGAATGCGGCGTATTTGGAATGTTTGACCTGGAGGGCGGCGATGTTGCCAGAGATATGTACTACGGACTCAGCGCACTCCAGCACCGCGGTCAGGAGTCATGCGGCATCGCAGTCTGTGACACGAACGGTCCAAAGGGCGTTGTCAACTGCTACAAAGGGCTGGGACTTGTCAATGAGGTATTTCATGAGGAGACGTTAAAACGCCTCGGCGGCAATCTGGGAGTTGGTCATGTCCGCTACTCCACAACTGGTTCTTCTACCATCGAAAACACACAGCCACTGGTACTTAAGTATTTTAAGGGAACACTCTGTCTGGCGCACAACGGAAACCTGGTAAATGCGTTTGAGATGCGCCGCCAGCTTGAAGAAACCGGCGCAATCTTCCAGACGACGATGGATTCAGAGGTAATCGCGTTCCACATCGCCAGAGAACGTCTGGCTGCCCCGACCGCTGAAGAGGCAATCAAACGGACCGCGGCAAAAACACGTGGCGCTTATGCCTGATTATCTCCAGCCCGCGCAAGCTGATCGGTGTTCGTGACCCATTTGGTCTGCGTCCTCTCTGCCTCGGCAAAAAGGGAAATGTCTGGATCATGGCATCGGAAAGCTGTGCCATCACCTCGGTCGGCGGCGAATTTATCCGTGATATCGAACCGGGTGAGATCGTGACCATCACCCGCGACGGCGTTTTTTCTGATAAAAGCCTGCAGCAGGAAAAACGGGCGCACTGCGTTTTCGAATACATCTATTTTGCCCGCCTCGACAGCCACATCGATGATGTGAGCGTCTATGAGGCAAGGCTGCGCGGCGGCGCGGCTCTCGCACATTCCTTCCCTGCCGATGCCGACCTCGTCGCCGGTGTACCGGATTCCGGCCTGACCGCCGCGATGGGATATGCGAAGGCATCCGGCATTCCATATGAGATTATTTTCCATAAAAATAGCTATGTCGGCAGAACATTCATCAAACCGACCCAGGAAGAACGCGAAAATAGCGTCCGTATCAAGCTTAATATTCTGGAACCGGCTGTCAGGGGAAAACGCATTGTCCTCGTCGATGACTCCATCGTGCGCGGTACGACGATGAAAAACCTGATCCGCATGCTCAAAAAAGCCGGGGCGAAGGAGGTTCATGTGCGCGTCAGCTCCCCGCCATTCCTCTTCCCCTGCTATTTCGGCACCGATGTCCCCTCCAATAAACAGCTCATCGCCAGCAGCCATTCCGTCGAAGAAATCTGCCGGGAGATCGGTGCGGATTCGCTTGGATATATGCCGATTGAAGATCTTGAGGAGATGGCAGGCGGACTGCCGCTCTGTACGGCATGTTTCACCGGAAACTATCCGATGGATGTGCCGGATGGGGAGATTAAGGATGCATTAGAATAAATATTGCGCAAATGAAAAAGAATGTGCCTTGGCACATTCTCGCGCCGAGCGCGGTCGCTTGCGACATGTTTCTGCTTCGCGCGAGTGCGCATCATTGGCACGTTAGTGCCTTTTTATGTAATAGGGAATTCCAAGGAATTTCCTATTACATAAAAAGGGCTCTCACCGAGTCCTTTTTTATCCCTCACACTTTTTCACGTTTTGTCAAAACTTTTGTTTTTGTTTAAAATGTCTTATATGTTTTTATACATTGGATGACGGACGGTTGTTCTGCGCTTTTAACGCTTTCAACTCGTCAAATACAACATCGTTCAGAACCTTAATGTAGGTTCCCTTCATACCGGACGAACGGGACTCAATAACGCCTGCACTCTCAAACTTGCGGAGTGCATTGACGATAACGGAACGGGTAATGCCGACTCTGTCTGCAATCTTGCTGGCTACCAGAATGCCCTCGTTGCCTTCCAGCTCATCGAAGATGTGGGTAATTGCTTCCAGTTCGGAGAAGGACAAGGTGCTGATCGCTGATTTAACGATCTGGATCTTTCTTGTCTCCTCTGCATTCTCCTCGTTGACAGAACGCATCATCTCAAGTCCGACAACAGTGGTTCCGTACTCACTCAGGATGATATCGTCGATGTCGTACTGTGCATCTGATTTGTAGATGAACAGAGTACCCAGTCTCTCACCGGATATATCAATAGGCGTGATGATCGCCTGATACTTCTTCACGTTCTCCTCGGCGAATCCCAATGTGGCAAGGTTGACATTTTCCTTCGTTGACAAAACGCTTAAAAGGCGTTCATTCAACATACGGTCAACAAAACCGCCGACCTGATCCTTGATCAACTCTTCGATCTCATCCACACCCTCATGAATCGCAACTCCGAGTACTTTACCTTTCTTGCTGATTACGAGAATATTGGATTCCAGTATGTCACTGAGGACTTCACAAATGTCATTGAACACAACCTTATGAGAATGGTTGTTGTGCAATAACTTATTAATTTTTCTAGTTTTGTCCAGTAATTGAACGCTCATTTTACCAGTTACCTCCTTTGCCTTTATCGTAAATTAGAATTCGATCCTAACCTGTAAGAATTGTAACACGATTTTCGTATAATAGCAAGAGTTTTTCTGTATTTTTCATTTTTTTTAATAATTAATATCTATTTCAAGAGTTTTTATGAGTTTTTTACAAAACCGCAGGCTTCGTTAGAACAAAGAAGCTTATTTCCCTTTTCGAGCATAATATGTCCACATTTCGGACACATTTCTTTTGACGGTTTCTGCCAGGTCATAAAATCGCAGTCCGGGTTATTTTCGCAGCCGTAATATCTTCTGCCCTTTTTCGATTTACGGATGACAATCTCACCACTGCATTTCGGGCACTTCACGCCGATCTTTTCCAGGTACGGCTTCGTGTTTTTACAGTCTGGGAATCCCGGGCAGGCAAGGAATTTGCCGTGCGGACCATACTTAATTACCATGTTGCGCCCGCACTGGTCACAGATCACATCCGTCACCTCGTCAGCAATCTTGACGCTCTCAAGCGTCTTCTCCGCTTCTTTAACCGCCTTGTCAAGATCCGGATAAAAGTTTTCGATAACGGTCTTCCAGCCGATCGTGCCGTCCCCGATGCTGTCGAGCAGGTACTCCATATTTGCCGTAAACTGCAAATCGACGATGGATGGGAACGCCTTCTTCATCATCCGGTTGACTACCTCGCCAAGCTCCGTCACATAGAGGTTCTTATTTTCCTTCGCTACATAGCGGCGCGCGATGATTGTCGTGATGGTCGGTGCATAGGTACTTGGCCGTCCGATGCCCTGCTCTTCCAGCGCCTTGACGAGCGACGCCTCTGTATAATGTGCCGGTGGTTGTGTAAAATGCTGTGCCGGTTCTAACTGGTTTAAATCCAGCTTCATGCCTGCTTCCAGCGACTCGTTCAGAACGCCGTCGGTCTCCTTATCCTCGTCCTGTGAATAGACGGACATGAAGCCGTCAAATTTGATTTTGGACGCCGACAGGGTGAAAAGCTCCTCTCCGGCTGCTACCTTGACGGAGGTTGTCTCGTAAACCGCCGGGCGCATCCGGCTCGCCGTGAAGCGCTTCCAGATAAGCTGGTACAGACGGAACTGGTCTCTGGAAAGCTGTTCTTTTACCTGTACCGGCGTCAGTGTAATGTCGGTCGGACGGATCGCCTCGTGTGCGTCCTGGATCTTGGCGTCTGATTTTGCCGCCGCCGGCGCCTCGGACACGTAACTTGCCCCAAACTGGTCGCCGATATAGCTTCTCGCCGCCGCATCTGCCTCTGCCGCGATGCGGGTGGAATCGGTACGCAGGTAGGTGATCAGACCGATTGTGCCGCGTCCCTTGATATCCACGCCCTCATAGAGCTGCTGGGCAAGGCGCATCGTCTTCTGCGTTGAGAAATTCAGCGTCTTGGATGCCTCCTGCTGCAGCGTACTGGTCGTAAACGGGATCGGCGCCTTCTTCACGCGTTCGCCCAGCTTCACATCGCGCACTTCGTACTCACAGCCCTCCAGACGCTTCATAAGCGCCTCCACTTCCTCTTTGCTGTGAATTGCCTTCCTGCCGTCCTTATCGCCGTAATAATGGGCGGTCAGCTTCTTTCTGGAGCCATGTACGTGGAGCTGTGCATCCAGCGTCCAGTATTCTTCCGGTATAAACGCATTGATCTCTTCCTCACGGTCGCAGATCATACGCAGCGCGACCGACTGCACACGACCGGCGCTGAGTCCTCTCTTGACCTTCGCCCAGAGAAGCGGGCTGATGAGGTAACCCACCATACGGTCAAGCATACGTCTTGCCTGCTGTGCATCCACCAGATTTTCATCGATGGCACGCGGCTCTTTTAAAGATGCCTTGACGGCGTTTTTTGTAATCTCATTGAAACTGATACGGTAAACCTTTTTATCTTTCTGTTCATCCAGCTTTAATGCTTTCATCAGGTGCCAGGAGATCGCCTCTCCCTCGCGGTCCGGGTCAGTTGCGAGATAAATCTTATCCGCTTTTTTAACCTCTTTACGAAGACGCGCCAACACATCGCCCTTTCCCCGGATGGTGATATACTTCGGCTCATATCCATGCTCTACGTCCACTCCCAGCGTGCTCTTAGGGAGGTCGCGCACATGACCGCCGGAGGCGTCCACCTCATAGTTGGAACCCAAAAATTTTTTAATTGTCTTGACTTTCGCCGGAGACTCTACAATAACCAGATTTTTTGCCATAACAGACCTCTATACAATCTTCCTAACGTAATATTGATTCATTGGCTGCAGGATCAATCCCTGCATTTCCAGATTTAAAAGCGCAGTCATGCATTCCCCTGCTGTCACCCCACAGCTTTTCATGACCGCTTCCAGATGTTTCGGTTGTGAATCTAGGCAACTATACACCATTTTTTCCGACTTGGCAAGTGCATTTACTGATTTTATTGTTTTTTTACAAGAATTTTTACATTTTATATGGAAGAAATCCAACACATCCTCCGGTTTCGTCACGATCCCCGCTCCCTGTGCAATCAGCCGGTTGCAGCCCTCACTGAGCGGATCGATGCGCCGTCCCGGCAGCGCAAATACCTCTTTTCCCTGCTCCAGCGCCAGATCCGCCGTAATCAGGGAGCCGCTTCTTTTTCGTGCTTCCACGACCAGCACCAGATCGGAAAGTCCGCTGATGATCCGGTTCCGGATTGGAAAATGGGATGCCGTCGGCGGTACACCCGGTCCATATTCTGACAATATGCCGCCTTGTTCACGGATGCGCGCATGCAGTCGGATGCCGGATGGCGGATAACAGGTGTCAATCCCACAGCCCATCACGGCATACGTCAGTCCGCCGCCATCCATCGCGCCCTTATGCCCCGCCTGATCGATCCCCAGCGCCATGCCGCTCACTACCTGCACGCCGTTTTCTGCCAGAATCCGGCCGAAATACTCTGCCTCCTGTCGTCCATACGGCGTACAGCTGCGCGCCCCGATGACTGCCGCGGATGGTTTCGCATCTTCTGGAAGCATTCCACGCACAAACAGCCACATCGGTTTATCATAGATATGCATCAGGCGCTTCGGATATGCCGCCTCACCGCACAGAATGAAACGTACCCCCTGTTCCTCCAGCCTATCGTATTCTTCCACGCGCTGTTTGAAGAGCAAAACCGCTTCCTCCAGCCCCTTTTTCATAGCCTTTCCGAGAAAGGAACATATAAACGGATCCAGTTTCTTCCTATTATATAAAACCCGCTCATAGATTCCCTCAAAACTGCCGCACGATTCATATAATTTAGCCGCCGTCACCGCGCCGATTCCATCCACTCTCGATAACCAGTAGGCATGGATGCGCTCACGGTCGGAATACTGCATATTTTCTGTCAGAAGCACTTTTTTATGCGGCTGTTCCTGTATTTTTCCATATAGTTCCTGCATAGAAAGCTGAGCATTCTGTACATTGCTATCTTCTTTTCCTATTTCCATATCTTTCCCCCTATATATGTCAGATCGACTGCCTTTTACCTTCAAGAATGCCTCGCATTCTTGCTGCGAGATGCGCGTCATGCAAAGCATGACATACTTCTTTTGCGCATCTTAAGCAATCCTGCCGGAGGCTATATCAGATGGGGGATTGGCTCCCACCACTGATACTAATTTGCTTCTCGCCACCTGAAGAGGTGGGAGTCATCTCACATCTGATATAACAATTACAACCCTTGTTAAACTTTTTATTCTTTCAATCTTTTAGACATGCTTCTTTTCAGAGACTCCCCCAATATTTTTTTTCAAAACTCCGGAATCCTATCGCCTCCGCTAACTGCGTCCGCCCGATCTCCGCCTGTCCATCCAGATCGGCAAGTGTGCGCGCTACTTTTAAAATCTTTCCGTGTCCCCTGGCACTGATTCCCTGCTGCCGTTCGACCTTTTCCAGAAATACCACATCTTCCCCGGATAGACGGCAATACTTTTCGATCTGGCGGCGTGTCATCTGGCTGTTGTAGGAGATAGATTCGTCTGCAAACCTCTTTTCCTGTCGAGCGCGCGCCTCCATGACGCGGGCACGCATGACAGCGGAGGAATTCCTCTGCTCCGTCTGTGGAAAACTCCCCTCATCTATACTCTTCTCTGAAGCCATCATACCCAAATCCTGCCGCGGTACTTCCACCCCAATATCGATCCGATCTAAAAATGGTCCCGAAACGCGGTTCAGATACCGGCGGATCTGGGTTGGAGTACAACGGCATTTTCCCAAATCTGGGAAAAAACCGCATTTGCAGGGATTCATCGCCGCCGCAATCATCGTTTTTGCCGGAAATACAACCGTCTGGTTGAGACGGGAAACCGTGATGCTTCCTTCCTCCATCGGCTGACGCAGCAGATCCAAAATTTTCGGCTGAAACTCCGTTAACTCATCTAAAAAGAGGATTCCATAACTGGCGAGTGAGATCTCCCCGGCTTCGGATTTCGTCCTCCGCCTGCCATCGCCTGGGCGGTCGTGCTGTGATGCGGGCTGCGGAACGGACGCTGCAAAATCAGCGGTGTGTCTGGCTTCAGGAAACCGCAGATACTGTATATCTTCGAAACTTCAATGCTTTCCTCCAGCGTAAGCGGCGGCAAAATTGTCGGAATACGCCGAGCTGCCATCGTTTTTCCCGTTCCAGCCGGTCCGATATAGAGAATGTTGTGACGCCCCGCTGCTGCCGCCTCGGTTGCCTGCCGCACCAGCGGAAGTCCGACGATCTCATCAAAATCGACGTCAAATTCTTCCTGTCCCGCCTGAAACAGATCTGGTGTGAACCATTGTCCGTGAATCTGTTCCGGATGCTGCAGGCAAGCCGTCAGCGCTTTCACATCCCGGACTCCGACGATCTCGATCCCATCCACAGCCCGTCCCTCCTGTACATTCTCTTCGGATAGAAAAACCCGTTTCATTCCGCAGCGGCGCGCCTCATAGACCATCGAGAGAACACCGGTCAACGGCTTGATGCTGCCGTCCAAACCCAGTTCACCGATAAACGCCCATTGGTCCCAATTCGGTGCAGAATTGTTCTCCTCATCTTCCACCCCATCCATTTCCGGGCAGGTTCATCCGTCTTTCTTATTTTTGCCTTTTCACCCTGTTCCCACAAGCACCTCAAAATTCCTGCCGCGATCGCCAGATCACACCCCGTTCCCTCTTTCCGCACCCCGGCTGGCGATAAATTGACCGTGATCCGCTTCGGCGGCAGGCAAAACCCCGCATTCCGAAGTGCGGTCCGAACGCGCTCCTGCGCCTCCCGCACCTCCTCCGCCAGGTAGCCCACCATGACAAAACTCGGCAATCCGTTGCTCACATCAACCTCCACCGTGATCCGGTAGCCATCGATGCCGCGGGTGCTGAAACTGTTTATTTTACTGAACATATATTTCCCCCTATTATTGATTTTTTACCTTGCCTTGTATTTTTCATATCATACAGGCTTAAAATTTGGATACTTTTAATGATATCCTGAGATAAAAGAGATTCTACTTGAATTTGATTTGAAATTAAAATAAATAGATTTGAATCATGAAATCAGATTTACCAGACCTAAAATAGATATTCACTCTTTCATTATATATAGACCTGCGGCAGAATGCAAGCCAAAACAGCTTAGAACTATGACACTAATTAATTGACATTGTGCGCACAAAAAAAACAAAACGCTGCCGCAAAATGCTAACATATAACATTCTGCTGCAGCTTTTTGTTTTTAATCTATCTCTTTAAATAAAATCTTCTCCCAGCTTCTCTGCCGCCGCGCGTGCAATCTGCTCCGGCGTGATCGGAAGCTCATAGAATCGTTTTCCGACTGCATTGTACACCGCATCAGCAATCGCCGGAAGCGGCGTGTTGATAACAATCTCGCCGATCGACTTTGCTCCGAACGGACCAGATGGCTCATAACTGCTCTCAAATTCAACGTTTAAATGTCCATAGTCAATCCGGGTCGGAATCTTATACTGCATCAGGGAATTTTCACGCACACCACCCTGTGCATTGCGGGTAATATTTTCCGTCAGCGCCATGCCGATTCCCTGCATCAGACCGCCCTCAACCTGCAGGCGGGACAGATTCGGATTGATCGGTGTACCGCAGTCTACCGCTGCCGCATAATTAATAACGCTGGTTTCGCCTGTCTCCATATCAATCTCAAGCTCAACCGCACCTGCCATAAACGGAGGCGGGGAAATGTGGGCGGTTCTCGACTCGGTTACCTCCAGCGGAATTTCATGCCCGTACATGGATGCCGTTGCGATATCAGCCAGAGCGATCTTCTTCGTCTCATCCCCGGCTTTTTCGGTTGTGAATACCTCTTTTCCGTCAAATTCCACTGCATCCGCCGGGACGCCCAGAAGCTCTGCACCCAGTTTACAGATCTGCTCACGCAGGCGCAGCGCACACCGTTCGGTCGCTTTTCCGGTCAGATAGGTCGTACTCGATGCATAAGAACCTGAGTCATACGGGGATGAATCCGTGTCCGCGCCCAGCACCGTGATCGCGTCGATTGGACATTCCAGCACTTCCGCCGCAATCTGCGCCAGAATCGTGTCACAGCCGGTTCCCATATCTGCCGCTCCGAGCGACAATGTATAGAACCCTTCGTCGTTGACTTTGAGACGGGCACTTCCGACATCCATCGCCGTGATTGCCGATCCCTGCATCGCCATACCCATGCCGACGCTGCGGACCTTGCCATTGCCCATGTCACGCACCGGATATTTGTCTTCCCAGCCGATCATCTCACGCACTTTTTTTACACAACGGTCGAGTGCGCAGCTTGTATTAACCTGATTATAATATGCTGGCATCAGATCGCCCTCTTTAACCATGTTTTTCAGGCGGATCTCAAAGCGATCCATCTGAATCTGGTCTGCCAGCTCATTGACCGCCGACTCGATCGCGAAAAGTCCCTGTGTCGCACCATAGCCACGGTACGCGCCTGCCGACATGATATTCGTATAGACAACATCGCTGATAAAGCGGAATGCTTCGACACTTCCATACAACGGGATCGATTTGTGTCCTGACAGCCCAACGGTTGTCGGTCCATGCTCGCCGTAAGCACCGGTATTGGACAATGTGTAAAGATCGATGCCGCGGATCGTGCCGTCCTTCATCGCGCCCAGACGCACATGCATCTCCATCTCATGGCGCGGCGAAGACGCCGTCTGTGCCTCCATCCGGCTATAAATCAGCTTCGACGGTTTTTTCGTCATCCAGGTAACGAATGCCGGATAGACTTCACAGACCGCCGTCTGCTTCGCACCAAAACCCCCGCCGATTCTCGGCTTGCTCACGCGCACCATCGACTTCGGGATATGAAGCGCATTTGCCACGATTCTGCGGCAGTGGAACACGATCTGCGTGGAACTTAAAATATTTAATCTTCCGTAGGTATCGATCGAACAATAGGTACGGAATGTCTCCATCATCGTCTGCTGGCACGGCTTTGTGTGGTATACATGATCAATCACGATGTCGCAGTCCTTTAAAACCGCCTCGACATCCCCGTTGCCGCACTCATCGTGCGCGCAGAGGTTGCGCTTGTTGTCTGCGCCGACCGGAGCAAGACTCTCCCAGTTGTCCTCTGGGTGAACCAGGATCGGGTTGTCCTTTGACGTATGGAAATCCAGAACCGGCTCTAAGACTTCATACTGTACCTTGATCAGGCGGAGTGCTTTATCGACACATTTTTCATCTTTTCCTGCTACAATCGCCACGATATCGCCCTGAAAACGGACATGGCGGTCGATCAGGAGACGGTCATACGGGCTCGCCTCCGGGTATGTCTGCCCCGCCTGTGTGTAGCGCTTTGCATCCTGCGGCACATCCTCCCAGGTATAAATTGCCTCGATGCCCGGAACTTTCATTGCGATCGCGGTGTTGATCGTTTTTACCATCGCATTCGCATACGGGGAACGCAGAAGTTTGACGATCAGGCAGTCCTGCGGCGCCAGATCATCCACGTAAACCGGCTGTCCGGTTACCAGCTGCATCGCATCTTTTTTTCGTACAGAAGTATTGACTACTCTCATTCTGCCGCCTCCTTCTGTTTTTCTCTCTTCCAGTCTAAAAATGCCAGAATGCCGCGAAGCTGTCCTTCATAACCGGAACAGCGGCACAGGTTTCCTGCCAGATATTCGCGGATTTCATCCTCCTCCGGGAACTCTTTTTCCCGGAACAGCGCCAGCGCATTCATGATAAAGCCCGGATTACAGAAGCCGCACTGTTCGGCTCCCTGATCGGCAATGAATGCGCCAAATTCTTTTGCCTCCTCCTGGAGTCCTTCCAGCGTCGTCACGCTGTGACCGTCCGCCCGCGCCGCCAGCACGGAACAGGAAAGCACTGGTTTTTCATCCAGAAATACGGTACAGAGTCCGCAGTTTGCCGTCTCGCAGCCGCGCTTGACACTGTAACAGCCCTGACTGCGTACCAGATCAATCAGAAGCGTATCCGGTTCAATCTCCGGGGAAATCTTCGTTCCATTTAGAGTAATCGTTATCTGCATCATATGTGAATCTCCTAATATTCATACTGTTATACGATCATTTTATTGTCCTATTTCGTTTAGCACTCTTCCAGCACACGCACCGCCCGCTTTATCAGAACACCGGTTAAATGTTTCCGGTATTCAGCGCTGCCGCGCATATTTGAAGACGTCTGAACCTGATCACGGATCCACTTTGCAAGACAGGCTGCTTTCTTCCCGGTCTGCGTCTTGTCCTGCTTTTCTCTGGTATCGGCATCCGCATCTGCTTTTGTTTCAGCCTTTTGCTTTTCCTCTATAAGCGCCTGTATTGTCTCCGCTGATGCCTCGAACAACACAGCACGCCCCGGACGTGCACCGATGCTAAAACGATATGCTCCATCCGCCCGTTTCGCCGCCGCACAGGTCAGCACTGGAAAATCAGTCTGCGTATTCCGCACAGACTGGTAGTGATATACGGCTTTGTCTTTATGGACAATTAATTTGACTAAAATGTCCCGACCGCCGATCTGTTTTGCAAATTCCACCAACGGCATCCGTCCAGCTTTGTAAAGTTCCACTTCGGTGTCCATCGCCAGGAACATCGTCAGGACATCTGAAAATCCAAATCTGCCATAGATACTGCCTCCGACTGTCGCCAGGTTCCGAAGCTGCACGCCGACGATATGGCGCACCGACTCGCGCATGGCACCATCTGTGTATGCCGCCAATCCCGGATGTTCTTCCAGCTGGCGCAGGGTAACCATCGCGCCAATCTCAAACGCATCCTCTGTCTCCTCTATCTGATCCAGCCCCAGCCCTGAAATATCAATCGCGGTTCCTACATTGCCCCGGCTCATCTTCAGCCAGATCATACCGCCTATCACCCGGTTCGCTTTTTTCTGATTCAGCTCCCAGGCTTCCTCCAGGCTTTCTACCCGTTTATATTCTCGAATCGTCATCATAGGTTTTTCCTCTTTTTCATCTATTTCTTAAATAACAAAATTATCCATCTTTTATTATAGCATAAAACATGGTATAATTCCGCTGTTATTTTTAAAATACAACGAGACCCCTTTTTCCAGAAAAGATTAGGAGGATTTGATAAAAACTATGAAACCATCCATCCGTACCTACCTCTGCAATGACGAAAACCATCGTTTCTTTGGCGAAGGTCCTCGTCAGCTTCTTCATGCCATCGATGAAACCGGCTCGCTCCGCTCCGCCGCTCTGTCCATGAATATGGCGTATACAAAGGCACTTCGGATTATCCGCGATGCCGAAACCACACTTGGATTTCCGCTGACCGTCCGCACCACCGGCGGAAAAGGCGGCGGTGGCAGCCAGATAACGGCGGAGGCGAGGGAGTTTCTGGCTAAGTATGAGGCATATCGGGATGCGTGTACGGAGAGTGGACAACAGTTATATGAAGATTTTTTTTGCAGGCGGAAATCTGTTTTTTTCTCTTCTGGAACACAAACGTCCTCTTTCACTTGTTTGCAAAATTCAAACGAGGTCCGGATCGCCTGCATCATTATGGCCTCCGGTCTTGGAAAACGTTTCGGCTCGAACAAGCTCATGGCTTCGTTCCACGGTGCTCCGCTCATCCACTCGGTACTGGATGTGACCGGTTCTGTTCCGCTCTTTGCCGATCGTCTCGTTGTGACGCGCTCCCGGGAGGTTCACGATTACTGTCAGTCCCTGGGAATTCCGGTGCTGATTCATACACTTCCCAATCGGAACGAGGCGCTCTGCCTGGGACTTACACACATGTTAAAAAGGCACCCGGATTTATCAGGCTGTCTCTTTGCACTCGGCGATCAGCCGCTTCTGCGTCCACGGACACTGGAACGGATATGCCGGCGCTATCTCGAATGCAAAATATCACCAGGTCACTCTGAATCTGTTTTCCCAGATTCTGATTTTACCATTTTGGAATCAAAATTGCCTCAAAATTCAGGAATTGCAGAAAAATCACCGATCGTACAGCTCTGCAGCATCCAAATGACGGCTTCTCCCGAACCTTCCGTCTCAACCACCGTCGGAAGCCCGATTCTCTTCGACCGGGCATATTTTGACGAACTGCTCCATCTACCGGAAAAAGCTGGCGGAAGCCATGTTCTCCGCCAGCATCCGGACGTTGTCCAGTATGTGACTGCCGAAGTGCCGGAGGAATTGATGGATGTAGACACGCCGGAGGAGCTCAAACGCCTGGAGAATCTGGTAACAATCGAATAAAACTATAAGGACTGACATCACACATGCAGCATGATGCCAGTCCCTTTTTATCAATCTACGTATCACTTTCAGCCATACATTCCATATTTTATAGATGGATCTTATATTTTTATGTACCTATGACCTTTTTCTAATCTTCCTATTTCTTACGCCTCATCCTTCGGCAGCAGCACATTCAGGATAATCGCCATGAAAGCTGCCGGAACGATACCAGATCCGCCGAATACAAGCTGAATTGCTTCCGGCATCTTGGAAAGGATGGTTGCATGTGCACCCATGCCGTAACCAACACCCAGTGCAACAGAGACGATGGTCAGGTTGCGTGAAGTCATCTTCTCTTTCGTGATAAGCTGAATACCGCTAACTACGATCGAAGAGAACATCATAACCGCTGCGCCTCCCAGTACCGACTGCGGCATGATCGAAACGATCGCACCCAGCTTCGGAATCAGACCGCACAGAATCAGGAACACCGCACCGGTTGCAAGTGCCATGCGGTTGACTACCTTTGTCATTGTAACCAGACCTACGTTCTGGCTGAACGAAGTGTTCGGAAGAACACCGAACAGCGCCGCAATACTGGAACCAAGTCCATCGCAGATAACGCCGCCGGAAAGCTCTTTATCGGTCGCCTCACGGTCCATACCGCCCTCAACGACACCGGAAATATCTCCGACCGTCTCAACAGCGGTTACAATAAACATGATAAGAACCGGCAAAATTGCGCGCATATCAAAGACAATTTTAACCGGGACGATCGGCGGAATGCTGATCCAGCTCGCCTGTGCTACCTTATCCCAGTTTAATACCCATGCTTTGGTATATTCGGTTCCGTCCGCTGCAATGCCCGTGTGCGGAAGCACCAGACCCATGATGAATGCTACAGCATAACCGGCAATAATTCCGACCAGAATCGAGGAAGAACTTAAATATCCCTTCGTTCCGTGCTTCACTGCCAGAATCACAATCAGGACAAAAATAGCAAGCAGCATATTTTCCATGGAACCAAAGTCCTGCGCCGAGCTGCCGCCGCCGAAGGAATTGACGCCGACCCCGATCAATGACAGACCAATCGAAAGAACGACCGTACCTGTTACGACCGACGGGAAAAATCGGCGAAGCGGCTTTAAGAAGCATCCAAGCACACTCTCGAACAGACCGCCGATGATCGAAGCACCCATAATGGCGCCGTACGCTAAAATACCGCCGCCCATCGTAGCCGCCACGCTGTTGAATACACCGATGAAACCAGAGCTGGTTCCCATGATAATCGGAACCTTGCCGCCGACCGGACCAACCGAAAATAACTGCAGCAGCGTGATCAGTCCCGCCACCAACATCGCATTCTGCAGAAGCTCGATCTGCAGCTGTGCCAGATCGTTTCCGCCCGTGATACCACAGGCGCCTGTGATGATCAGAAGTGGTGTCAGGTTACCGACAAACATCGCAAGCACGTGCTGCAGTCCCAGCGGAATCGCCTGTTTTAACGGCATCTTCGCCTCAAACTCATAGGCAGGTCCCGTAAATTTCTTTTCATTTTCCATAGATTTTCTCTCCCTGTACCCAATTTAAAACTACCTTTTTACTCAGTTTCCAAAACATTCTCAATTATAAAAAAAAGCATATGAACTGTAAAGATTGTTTTTTCATTTGTATATTATTTTTCATTAAGTAAGTTATAAGTATTACTTATAATTTACTTACCCAGTCCACAATATCACCAAATACCTCTTCCCGGTTGGTCTCATGAAACAGTTCATGCCTTGCCCCCGGATAAAGTTGCATCGCCACATTGGTACATCCGGTTTCTTGCAGATCTTCCATCGCGCGCCGCACACCGCGTCCGCCTTCTCCGACCGGGTCCTCCTCTCCCGATATCAGCAGAATCGGCAGATTTTTCGGAATTCCATCAAAGCCTCTCTTCCGCTTCAAATCCAGCATGACCTGGAAAAAATCGACGAATGCCCCATCGGTAAATAAAAACTGGCAGTATGGATCCGCCTCGTATTTTTCATCCTCCTCCGTCACGCGCGACAGCCATTGATGTTCCGTTTTTCCTTTTTCAAAATAGCGGTTATAGCTTCCAAGAACCAGCTGGTGCAGCCGCTCATTTCGTCCATTTCTTCCTTCCAGCCACGCTGCCGCTGCCACGACGGTTCCGCCCAGCCACAAAAGTGGTTCCGGCTGGCTTCCGGTTCCCATGAAAATTGCGCCGTCCAGCCATTCTCCATAATGCGTGATAAAACGGCGTCCAAAAAACGAACCCATGCTGTGCCCCAGAAGAATATGCGGAATGCCCTGAAACTTGTGTTTCGCAAAACGTGCCACCTGCGCCATCGCACCGTTCACGCGGCGGACACCATTTTTCTCCGCGAACTCGCCTAATTCCCCTGGTTTTGCTGTCCGTCCATGTCCCGGATGATCGTGCCCGATGACCGCAATCCCCGCCCGGTTCATCGCCTGTGCAAATTCTTCGTATCTGCCAATGTGCTCGATCATACCGTGCGCCACCTGAATGACCGCCCACGGTGTTTCCTCCGGCTCCCAGCAGATGCCATGGATTCTGCCGCTCCCATTCTGAAATGGAATATAAAAATCTTTGCCCTGTGCCATCCTGATTTCCCCGCTTTCTAAATGCTATACCGAATTAGCTCTCTCAACATTGCCTGAAATATTTTTTATTTTCCTGTTTTATTGAAGCATATAATTTTCAGATCCTTTTCATATACAGGATACCACAAAAACACTCTATTATACGATTTTCCCCCTTAAAAAAAGAATGTGCCTTGTTGTGTAATAGGGAATTCCAAGGAATTTTCTATTACACAACAAAAGCTCCATCTTTCGACGGAGCTTCTGCAGTCATACGTTTTATATATCGTATGTCATATATTCATGAATCAGTGATTCATTAATTGTTTGAATACAGAGTAACGAGCTTGTTCAGGTACTGGTATCTAGCCTTTGCCTCTTCCTCGTTCTTTGCATCCAGCGCGCCGGCTCTATCCGGATTCTTCAGAGCCAGAGATGCGTAACGAACCTCACCCTTTAAGAATGCCTGGTAGTCACCTGTCGGTGCCTTGCTGTCCAGAGTGAACTTCTTGTCCTCTGCAGCCGGATTGTAACGGAAGTTGTGCCAGTAACCGCACTCTACCGCCAGTTTCTCCTCGGTCTGAGCCTTGTCCATACCTTTCTTGATACCGTGGTTGATACACGGAGCATATGCAATAACTAAGGACGGACCCGGATATGCCTCTGCCTCAGCGATTGCCTTAACAGTCTGAGCATAATCAGCACCCATGGAGATCTGGGCAACGTATACATAGCCATAGCTCATAGCGATGGAAGCAAGATCTTTCTTCTTCACATCTTTACCACCTGCTGCGAACTGTGCAACTGCACCGGTCGGAGTTGCCTTAGAGGACTGTCCGCCTGTGTTGGAGTAAACCTCGGTATCATATACCATGATGTTGATATCCTTGCCGGAAGCAAGTACGTGGTCAACACCGCCGAAACCGATATCGTAAGCCCAACCGTCGCCACCGAATACCCACTGGGATTTCTTAGCGAGGAAGTCTTTGTTCTTCACAATATCCTTGCAGTTCGGGCAGTCGATGCCGTCCAGAGCCTCTACCAGCTTGTCGGTAGCTGCGCCGTTCAATGCACCGATTCCGTAAGTATCCAGCCACTCTTTGCAAGCTGCTTTCACTTCATCGGTCGCCTGTTCTGCCGCCATCACAGCCTCAACCTTACCCTTTAAGCCGTCACGGATTGCGTTCTGAGCCAGAAGCATACCATAACCGAACTCTGCGTTGTCCTCGAACAGGGAGTTGTCCCAAGCCGGGCCCTTGCCAGCCTTGTTCATGGTGTAAGGTGTGGACGGTGAAGAGTTGCCCCAGATAGAGGAGCATCCGGTTGCGTTGGCAATGTACATACGATCGCCGAACAGCTGAGTAATCAGTTTTGCGTACGGAGTCTCGCCGCATCCTGCACAAGCGCCGGAGAACTCAAGTAACGGCTGTTTGAACTGGCTTCCCTTAACGGTTGTCTCTTTATATTTATCAATGACATCCTGTTTGATCGGAAGTGTCTGACCGTAGTCATAACCCTTCTGAGCCTCCAGATTCTTGTCAAGACTTACCATCGTAAGTGCTTTCTCACCCTTCTTGCCCGGGCAGACATTTGCACAGGAACCACATCCGGTACAATCCAGAGAAGAAATAGTCATCACGAACTTGTACTGCGGCATACCTGTAAGCGGCAGTGTCTTTGTTCCTTCCGGAGCGGCAGCAGCCTCTTCCTCGGTCATCGCGATCGGGCGGATAACTGCGTGCGGGCACACATAAGAACAGAAGTTACACTGGATACAGTTGTCCGGATTCCAAACCGGTACATTGACTGCGATACCACGTTTCTCGTATGCAGCGGAACCAGACGGAGTTGTACCATCTACATAATCGGTAAATGCAGATACCGGCAGGTTGTTACCCTCCTGAGCATTGACAGCAGCCTGAACGGTATTGACAAACTTAACAACGTCTGCTCTTCCCTCGGTTGCGTGAGTCATCTCAAGTCCCTCGTCCTCGCCGTTCTTCCAGCTTTCCGGAACCTGAATCTCTACAACGTTCTGAGCGCCTGCATCGATAGCAGCCCAGTTTTTCTTAACAACATCTTCGCCCTTACGACCGTAGGTTGCCTTTGCAGCAGCCTTCATCAGTTCGATCGCTCTCTCCTCCGGAATAATATTTGCCAGCTTGAAGAATGCGGACTGAAGGATGGTATTGATACGGGTCGGACCCATACCGGTCTCGATACCCAGTTTAACACCGTCGATGGTGTAGAATTTAATCTTGTGGTCAGCGATGAACTTCTTAACCTGTCCCGGTAAGTGCTGCTCCAGCTCTTCCATGTTCCACGGGCAGTTTAACAGGAATGTACCGCCGTCAACCAGTTCCTGAACCATGTTGTACTTACGGATGTAAGCCGGGTTGTGACAGGCAACAAAGTTTGCCTTGTGGATCAGGTAGGTGGATTTGATCGGTTTATGACCGAAACGAAGGTGGGACATTGTAACACCACCAGATTTCTTGGAGTCATAATCGAAGTAAGCCTGTGCGTACATATCGGTATTATCGCCGATGATCTTGATAGAGTTCTTGTTTGCACCTACAGTACCGTCGGCACCAAGACCCCAGAACTTACAGTTTACAGTTCCTTCCGGAGTGGTAACAAGCGGTGCGCCAAGCTCCAGGGAAAGGTTGGTAACATCATCTACGATACCGATGGTGAACTGTTTCTTGGTTGTGTTCTCATATACAGCTACGATCTGAGCCGGTGTGGTATCCTTGGAACCAAGTCCGTAACGACCTGTGAAGATCGGAGTCTGATCGAATTTTGTACCCTTTAATGCTGCTACTACATCAAGGTAAAGCGGCTCGCCAAGGGAACCTGGCTCTTTGGTGCGGTCTAATACGGAAATCTGCTTAACTGTATCCGGAATAGCGTCTACCAGTGCGCTGGCTACGAACGGACGGTACAGGCGAACCTTTACAACGCCGACTTTCTTTCCAGCTGCTACGAGGTAATCGATCGTCTCCTCGATGGTATCGTTGACAGAACCCATTGCGATGATAACGTGCTCTGCATCCGGAGCGCCATAGTAGTTGAACAGCTTGTAGTCTGTGCCAATCTTCTCATTGACCTTGTCCATGTATTCCTGAACAATCGCCGGAAGTGCATCGTAGTACGGGTTGCAAGCCTCTCTTACCTGGAAGAAGATATCCGGGTTCTGAGCAGAACCGCGCTGACACGGGTGGTTCGGGTTCAGTGCATTCTTACGGAATGCATCGATTGCATCCATATCTGCCATATCTTTCAGATCTTCATAATCCCAGGTCTCGATCTTCTGAATCTCATGGGATGTACGGAAACCATCAAAGAAGTTAATGAATGGAATCTTGCCCTTGATGGATGCCAGATGTGCAACCGGGGTTAAATCCATAACTTCCTGTACGCTGGATTCACACAGCATCGCGCAGCCTGTCTGACGGCACGCATAAATATCAGAATGGTCACCAAAGATGGATAACGCATGGCTGGCCAGTGCACGAGCAGAAACATTAAATACGCCCGGGAGCTGCTCACCTGCAATTTTGTATAAGTTCGGGATCATCAGAAGCAGACCCTGGGAAGCGGTGTACGTGGTTGTCAGCGCACCTGCTGCCAGAGATCCGTGTACTGCACCTGCTGCACCTGCCTCAGACTGCATCTCTGTAATCTGAACTGTGTGGCCGAAAATATTGGTTCTTCCGTCTGTTGCCCATTCATCGGTAGCCTCAGCCATCGGAGAAGAAGGGGTAATCGGATAGATAGCTGCCACGTCGGTGTATGCGTAAGAAGCATGCGCTGCTGCGTGGTTTCCATCCATGGTTTTCATCTTTCTTGCCATAATGAATATTCCTCCTATTGATAGTGAATGTATTCAGTAATAAATCTCCCCAAATAGATTGTCCTGGAAATTTACCTGATAATATTATAACAAATTCTCGTCAAAATGCAAATAAATTTGATTTATATCCGGTATTATTTTTCGAACAATTACAAAAAAGCTGTCTACTGTTTTTTCAGATAGTCGATAAAACCATAAAATATGAAAAAAAGCGCCGCCAGATGAAGAAAGACTCTCCATCCAGCGGTGCTTTTCATTCAAATGCCGCTTGAATGCCCTTTTATCATTCATTTTTGCAATCTATCTTACAGCACTTTCTATATTTCACCTTAGTTTTGCCTTGATTTTAATTGCTTCCAGGTCCATTTGCTTCCACAACCGGGTTCGTTTCCTCTGGCTCTGGAGTTGTCTCCTGTGGTCCTTCGTTGGATGCCGCCGCTGTCGTGGTCGGAGCTTTTGTCTCGCCGTCAGGGCTGGACGGTGCCGCTGTGGTTGTCTCATGTGCCGCTGTGCTCTCATTAGCTGCATTTGTCTCAGCTGCGGTGCTCTCTGCTGCCGCCGTTGTCTCCGTTGCGTTGGTCGCTACAGTAGCGGAACTGTTACGTTTGATTTGCGCTGCCTTTCCACGATAGCTGCTATTGTGAAAAAATTCACGACTCACTTCTTTATCATTCTCATAGGTAACCAGATCCGTGGACCAGCGGCTGCCCGGAGTCGCTGCCTTTGTCTGCACTTCCTGACCCGGCTGCAGGGAACCATCCTCGGTATAAACCGCAGACGGCGGATCAATCTCGCCTGTCTTCTCAGAAGACATACGAATCTTGACACCCTCTTTCAGAATCGGAACTCCATACAGTGCGATCGTCAGTTTTCGATCAGATGCGCTGAAGCTTGCCTTGATAGCCAGCGGATATTCCGAGTTGTTGACGAACTTGAAGTCCGGTCCGCCGTAGCTGACTGCCGCATCCTCGCCCGGTGTAACGTAGGACGGCTCGTAGCTGTGTGCGTGGCGCTCCGTACTTTTAAGCCCCGCAAATACAACCGCGTTATATAAGGTCGAAGATACCTGGCAGACGCCGCCGCCTGGCTCCTGGACAACCTCGCCATTTAAGTATGCGGTTGCCGGCTTGTAGCCTTTTTCTTCGGTTCTCGCACCGGTCGTATTGTTAAAGGAAAATTCCTGTCCTGGTTTGACAATCGTTCCGTTTAACGCTGCGACCGCCAGACGGATATTCTCGTTTCGGTTGCTGTTGGAGGTCGTCGTGGTTGTGTAGGTGGACATTGTCTTGTACTTATCCTGTACCGACGAATCCGCTGCGACTTCCTTCGTCTCTGCGGTCAGAACGGCATCAAACTCTTTCTTGTCAATCGCATCGACCATCGCCTGTGCCAGCTTGTCCTGATCGATGACAAGTCCCTTGGTGCCCTCGCTGAACTCAAACTTGCCCGTTTCCTTATTGTAACCGGAGATACCGCCGCTCTTGGCTGCCATGTTCCAGTTTCCGGCAATCAGTGCTGCCTCTGCCTTGGCATCCTCGATCATATTTTCTGTGTTGATTTCATATGTCTCACCCGGTTTCAGATCACTTGCATAGATCTCCTCGAGAAGCTGATC
Organism: Clostridium sp. AF22-10; assembly: GCF_003478725.1. NCBI lineage: Bacteria > Bacillati > Bacillota > Clostridia > Eubacteriales > Clostridiaceae > Clostridium > Clostridium sp. AF22-10. Next base: position 30,873 of record NZ_QUFZ01000002.1, on the reverse strand, counting down.
AACTTTATCCGCCATCAGATTGGTGACGTCGGCCTCTTTGTCCTCGTATTTGACCTTCATCTTCCAGTCAAATGAATCAAGGATCGCCTTGCGCGCCTCCTCCTGCGTCATTCCGTAAATATTGACGCCGTTGACGGTCACCGCTCCATCTGCCACGGTACTCTCCTGTACGGCATCCGATTCGGTCGCCCCGCCTGCCGCGCTGCCCCCACCGCACCCGCGGGAGGCAATCGCCGCTATCAGGATAACCGCCAGGACACCGATCACGATCAAAAGGATCTGTGTAATATCCAGACGGTTTCTTCTCTTCTTTTTATAACGCCCGGAAGTATGCCCACTCCGACCGGCTGCCGCCCGGTTCATCGCAGTATCCCGGCGTCCCGTGCTTGTGTGCGCATCTGTACTTTTTGTATGGCTGGATGTTCCGGACGACGAACGATGCCCGGTACTGCTATGTCCGGCACGGCTGTACGAACTCAGCGTTCCGCCCTCCAATCCTCTATGTTCAAAATTCCTTCCTCCTGAAGAATTTCTGTTGTACTCACTCATTTTCCATCACCTGTCCGTCTTTTCCATGAAATTTTATTATATGTGTTTATTTGAAAATATCCCTGCTACAGTATAGCACAATTCTAGGAAAAGAAAATAACATAATTCTTAAATTAACTTATAAATTTTTTTGATCCCCACAACCTTTTCCTGGTACAAATTTCCACAGCCGCTCTGTTTTTTGTATAACGCTTCTTCTTTCAAATATATCTGATGTAAACAATCATTTTTGTTCCTGTTTACACACTGGCAAACTGCAGCGGGTATCTGCCGCATACTTGACTTTTCCATCTAATGCGGGTAGTCTTACAGCAGAAGGAGGTCTGCATCTATGCAGTTAATTGATTTACACGTTCATTCTACTGCTTCGGACGGAACACTCACGCCCACCGAAGTGACAAAGCTGGCGCTCCAATGCGGTCTGACCGCCTATGCGCTGACGGATCATGATACAGTTGACGGCGTTGCGGAAGCCATGCAGGCAGCCGAGAACTCCTCCCTGACTGTCATTCCCGGTGCCGAATTTTCCAGTCCTTATAAAGGAAAAGAAATCCATATTCTGGGGCTCTACCTGAACCCGCACTGCCCGGAACTTTTATCTGCACTGCGGCAGGTCCGCGAGATCCGCAACCGGCGCAATGAAGAGCTTCTCGCTTTATTTCAGGCAGATGGATTTCCCATTAAATATGAAGATTTAATTCACGGAAATGAACACACTGTCATCACCCGTGCCCATTTTGCACGCGCACTGCTTGAAAAAGGCTGTGTCACTTCGGTCAGCCAGGCATTTGATAAATACCTCGGGGACGGCAAAAAATATTACCGCCCGAAGCAGATGATTGAGCCGGAGGAAGCGATCCGCCTGATCCGTGTAGCTGGCGGTTTACCAGCGCTCGCACATCCTCTCCAGTATAAACTTGGCTGGAAAAAGACCGAGCAGCTTCTCTCCTATTTAAAAGAAGCCGGAATGATGGGCATCGAGATTTATTATTCCTCACACTCTCAATCCGACAGTCTTCATTTACGTGAAATAGCTTCGCGTCTCGGTCTGGTCTCCACCGGCGGTTCCGATTTTCACGGTGCCAACAAACCAGATATCCATCTTGGAAGCGGCTACGGCGGTCTGCGGGTTTCTGCACTGCTGCTGGACAACATAAAAGCCCGGTTACAGCAGAAAAACAGCTAAAATGCTGATTTACCCGCTCACGCTTCTATCGGTTCCGTATGTTCAGGCATTTACAATCTATATGAAAACTTCTTCATGAACCTGCTGAACAGACGTCTGTTTATATGTTTACATATGATAGAGCGCCTGCTCAATCCCTTCTTCCGAGACGGACTCCGCCAGTACGGCTTTCATTCCCGCCGCGCTGGCGGTTTTTTCTGTCTTTTCTCCGATACAGACGGCTGTAAATCCGTTCAATGTCTCCTTATCCGGCTGTAAAATATCCAGGAATCCCTGTACCGTCGATCCGCTCGTAAACGTGGCCGCATCGATCGCGCCCTCTTTTAGGAGTTCACGGATGCGCGCTGCAAGCGGCGATTCCTCCGGCGTGATCGTATCGTAAAGTGTCACATCCATATAGGATATTCCGGCAGCTTCAAATGCCTGCGTCAGTTCCGGCGAACCATGTCTGGCGCGCAGGATGCATACGCGTTCGTTCTGCTTCACCCGTTTTGCCAGCCCTTTTCCGAGATCTGCCGCATAAAAGCGCTCCGGAATATAATCTGGGTAAATGCCGTGTTCCCGGCAGACGGACGCGGTTCCCTCGCCGATCACAGCAAAACGCAGATGGGAGAGGCTCCTGAAATCTTTCTGCATCCGGTTCAAAAGCTCAAAGAAATATTGTGCCCCTGCCGGACTCGTGAGCACCAGCCAGTGATACGATTCCAGATTCCGAACCAGTTCATACAGTTTTTCTTTATCCGCTGTGCCAGCATCCGCTTTTTCTGATTTTTTCCAGACCGGTTTTAACTCAATCGTCGGAAATTCCAGCACCTCCGCTCCGGCATCGCGCAGATGTTCCGCCAGCTTCTGGCTGCGCTCCTTCGGGCGGGTAATCACGATCCGTTTTCCTGCCAACGGCTTTTCTTCTCTCCATGCACACGTATCAGCAAGCGCACAGACCTCCCCGATCACAAGGATGGCAGGCGCCTTGACGCCCTGACGCACACCCTCTTCCGGAAGTGTCTGCAGGGTTGCGCGGATCATTCTCTGGGACGCAAGGGTTCCGTTCATCAGAAATGCCGCCGGCGTCTCCGGTTTCATTCCCGCACTCAGAAGCCCTTCACAGATCCTCGGCGCATTCGCAACACTCATCAAAAAAATTAAGGTGCCGCCGACCCGAGCAAGTGCCTCAAAATCCAGAGCCGGCATGCCCTCCATACGATGTCCGGTAATCACATGAAACGATCCCGCCAATCCTCGGTGCGTCACCGGGATGCCAAAATATGCCGGAACTGCCAGGCTGGAGCTGATACCCGGAACCACCTCAAACGGGATCTGATGTTTCTTTAAAAATTCGGCTTCTTCGCCGCCGCGTCCAAAGACGAACGGATCCCCGCCCTTGAGGCGCACGATCGTTCCGCCCTTTTTCGCTTCCTCTAATAAAATTTCTAAGATTTCTTCCTGCTTCTTCGAATGGCGTCCACTCCGTTTACCAACGTCAATTTTCCGCGTGTGCTCCGGAATCCAGCCCAGTACCGCGTCGCCTGCCAAAGCGTCGTAGACGACGGCATCCGCCTGCTCCAGAAGTTCTCTGCCGCGCAGGGTAAAAAGCCCTGCATCGCCAGGGCCCGAGCCGATAAGGTAGACTTTCCCCAGCGGAGACAGTGCAGGCTTTCCCGATAACTGTTCCGCCAATTTTCTTCCAAGCTCCGCTGCTTTCTCTGCCTCCCCCTCAATGGAACCAATACGGACTTCTCCCGTTTCTTCCTTATAATAAAGACCTCGCAGCTTGATTTTTCCATTTTCAAGCACCGCCGAAGCTGCTGTCGGCGACGAACATCCGCCTCCAAGCGTGGCGACAAAGCCCTGTTCTGCCCTGGTTAAAACCGCAGACTCCTCAGAGTGAACCATTTTCACAAAAGGGATCTCCCGGTCACGCCGTCCCTGGATTGCCAGAATGCCCTGTCCTGCTGACGGGATCATTTCCTCCACAGAAAAATAACGGCTGATGCGATCTGCAAATCCCAGACGAATCAGCCCCGCCGCTGCCAGAATCAGCGCATCATATTCGCCAGAATCGAGCTTTCGCAAACGCGTGTTCAGGTTGCCTCGGATCCCCTTAAATTCTGCATCCGGGAATAATCTCTGCCCCTGTAGGACGCGGCGGCGGCTGGAAGTTCCAATTACCGGGTGTGCCGGAAGCTCGGATAAGCCTTCACGCAGAACCAGCACATCGCGGCAATCTTCGCGCTCTAAAAGCGCCAGCACCGGCAGCTCCTCCGGCGGACAGAGCGGCATATCTTTTAAGGAATGAACTGTCAGCTCGCACCGCCCTTCATAAAGCGCCTGATCCAGCTCTTTTACAAACAATCCCCTGCCGCCAACCGCATCGAGTGGACGGTCAAGCACCTTGTCTCCCGTCGTTTTCATCGTGATCAATTCAAATCCTGTCTCCGGACAGACATTCTGCATCGCTGCGATCGCCATCTTTGACTGAACAACTGCCAGCGCACTGTCGCGGCTGCCTACGCGGATCCTATTTTTATCTGTCAATTTTTAATCTCCTCTATAAAATATATTAAGTATCTTCTACCTCTGCCTCCGCCAGTACGCGGCGTACTTCTTTTGCCACACGATGCGTCAATCCCGGATCCGCTCCGCCAGAAATCAATCCGGCTGTCAGTTCTCTGCCCTGGGCGATCGCCGGGAAATAAAACTCTGACTGACTTTTATCGGAAGCCATATTAAACCAGACGGAATGGCTCGACGCATCCTCCTTGATCCCTGCGTCCGTCCCCGTCTGCCCGGTCGCTGCCAGCGCCATAAAAAAGTTTTTTTCCTGCCAGATCGTATCTCGAACTTCCTCATAGGTTTGTTCAATCAGACGGATTTTCCGTGAATCCGCCAGCTTCCGTATCTCTTCCGAAGTGTTCGGTGCAATCACCGTGATCGCTGCGCCAAATTTTTCCAGCACGCCGACCCGCCTCGATGCCACACTTCCAGCTCCCACAACCAGTACCTGCCGATCTGTCATATCTATAAAAATCGGAAAATAGGACATTTCTCTTCTCCCACTATTTTCGTTTGGTAACTGTTCAGTGCCTTCACAGTCACGCGCAATAAATCCGCAGACCTACTGAACAGTTACTTCGTTTGTTTCTATGCCACCGGAATTGAGTTCATCTCTTCAAAATCGTATTTCCGTATTATTATAAGGTTTCACGTTTTATAAATCAAGCATGAGGCAGATCTATTTTTCATTTTAGAACCTCTTTTGTTTCTGTTCACGGGTAGGCACTTTTGGAACCGAAAGTGCCGTAAGAAAACGTGGTGGCAGCAGGAATTTGCCCTATTGAAATGCGAAGCCACGGCAAATTCCGTTACTTTTTACGTATGCGTGTACAGTAACCCTCTTTTATTAATACCCGTATACGTAAAAAGTAATCCTTGTTTTGTCTTGCCAGAACAGTGCAGATTTTGTATACTTATAACACATTTAAATTCAATACAATGAGTATAAAAAGATTGACTAATACCAATAAAGGAGTTACAACGATGGAAGAATTTTACAAAGCAATCGAAGACAAGATCAAAGCTTCCGGCTATCCGGGCGAGGTAAACGGCGAGAATATCTACAACGACATCTGCGATCAGATGGAGGAAAAAGAAAATGGAACCTATCTGTTTCTCTCCAAAAAAGACAATGGCGTCGTATTTGAATACAAGGTAGACATTCTGGATGAGTCTTTCAATCTCTCCTATGTTCATATTACCGCAAATAACGACACGTTTCATATTGATTTTGACAATTAATAGACAATCTTTTCTTGGACATCCCTGTATTTTTGACATACAGGGATATTTTTTTAAGGATTTTTTTGGAAAATGTGAGCATTGCGCCCTTTATAGAGGTCTGTTATAATTATCATTGTTAAAAGATTGACGAAATTATAAACTGCACACAGGGTTGTGTGCCAATCCATGAAGGAGGGCTAAATATGAAAATCCAGAATATTTCCGATGTAAACACATTTTTTAAAGTAATTGATTCCTGCAAAGGAACCGTCGAGCTGGTTTCCCCGGAGGGCGACCGCATCAACCTGAAATCCAAGCTGTCCCAGTATCTGTCGATGGCAAATATTTTTTCCAATGGCTATATCAAAGAGCTGGAACTGGTTGCTTATGAGAAAGAGGACTTAGACCGACTGATTAAATTTATGTATCAGGGGGAGTAAGCTCTCTTCTAAGGTGTACACGGTATGTATCTTGCCGTTGTATAAAAAAATGTTTGAATGATACGATAGAAACTGTATAAAAAAGCTTCCTGGCTGCATGGCAGATTGGCTCTGCTGCACAGGAAGCTTTTTTCCGTTTTATGAATCTAAGTCAAACCGTTTCTCATACTTCACGCAGTAAACACGCAAACCTTCTAAACAGCTACGCTTCTATCCGCGCCAGCTCTTGAAAGACTTTTTCAATTTCTTCCCGCGACGCCCGGAATGTTCCCTGCACCATCTGGGTGCTCCCACCGCCGCGTCCCTGCAGACGAGCGTTTAATTCTTTTCCGAATGCACGCATATCACGGCCGAGGCTTCCGGCTGTGTAGTTATAACCTGACGCGTCATCGCCAGAGCACACCAGCACGGTCTCTCCTTTTTCCTGTTCCAATAGCAGATTTGCAAACTGACGCACCAGAACTGGCGTCATGCCCTGCTCAAATACAGCCAGCGCTTTCTGACCCTGCGGATAGACGTCTGCCTGCATGGTGAGAATGCGCTGCCAGAGGTGGTTGATCTCACCGTCCTTGCGCCCGCTCTCCTCTTTCAGATGGCTGACCGCCTCCGCCGCCTTCTCCGGTTTTGCAGAAAGCAGGTTAGAGATCGTCTGCATCTGCTCCGTCTTCGCCTCAAAATTCTCCAGCGCACGGTCACCACAGAGCATGGAGAAACGCACGCCGCCCTTGTAATTCATCAGGGAAAGCACCTTGATCACGCCGATCTCTCCCGTGTAATCCACGTGTGTGCCGCAGCAGGCACAGATATCCGCCCCCGGAATCTCTACGATGCGGACCTGACCGGTCAGCTCTTTCTTGCTACGGTAATCGATGGTTTTCAATTCCTCCTCACCCGGATATGTCACCTGTACCGGAAGATTCGCCCAGACAACCGCATTTGCCTTCTTCTCGATTTCCTTTAACTGTTCCCAGTTAAGCGGACCATTCAGATCGACCGTCACTTCATCGTGTCCCATATGAAATCCGACATTATCATATCCGTATGCGGCATGAATCAGCCCCGATATGATATGTTCTCCCGTATGTTGCTGCATGTTGGAAAAACGCTGTTCCCAGTCGATGGCCGCGTGAACGGTGCTTCCCACCTCCAGCGGAGCGTCCGTCTCATGAACAACCACGCCATGTTTCTCCTCCACATGTGTCACGTGCACTTCCCCGATCCGTCCGGTGTCCGACGGCTGTCCGCCGCCCTCCGGGTAAAATCCGGTCTGGGAAAGTTCCACCTCAAATCCGTGCTTTGCCGGACGGCAGGCGGTGACGATGGCATCAAATTCTTTTACATACGGTGTCTGATAATATAACGGTTCCATTTTCATTCCTCTTTTCATTTCGTTGTACAATGTTCTGTGACAAATCGTTATGGATAAACATCCATGTCGATCCGCCCGGTTATCTCGATTATTTCAACAAAAAATTTATAGTAAAATATTTCCGTCCTAATTTTCCTGATTTATGGAAACTGTGGCAAGCTGCCCCTCATATGATGAAGTGTATAGAAAATCTCGGAGGACATAACCATGAGTGATTTAGCGGCTACCAACTGCGGTTGCGGATGTGATAACAACGGAGGAAGCTGCGGCTGTAATTGTGGCTGTGGATGCGGCGGTTTCGGCAACAACAACTGTCTCTTCCTGATTCTGATTCTGCTGTGCTGCGGCGGATGTGGCGGCGGATGCTTTGATCACGGATGCGGCGGCAACAACTGCGACTGCCTGATCTGGATCCTGCTCCTGTGCTGCTGCTGTGGCGGCGGTGGCTTTGGCTGCTGATAAACATCCGCCCATATCCAGCATATCTTTTGAGAATGCATCCATGTACATTTTAATACCGCAGATTTAACACCATCACATCTTATTTGCGCGTCAACTGATAAATCAATGCATTGCAGATCGCGGCGGCTACATTGCTGCCGCCCTTTCTGCCTCTTGCCACAATATAAGGAGTGTCCGGCAAGGATATAATCAATTCCTTGGACGGCACGACATTGACAAAGCCGACCGGCACGCCGATGATAAGCTTCGGATGGATTTTTCCCTCCTGAATCAACTCGTACAGACGCACCAGCGCGGTCGGTGCATTCCCAACTGCAAAAATACAGTCTTTTCCCATTTCTGCCGCCTTGTCCATGCTGGCAACCGCACGGGTGGTCCCGGACGCTGCCGCTTTCTTCGCGACATCCTCGTCCGCCATAAAACAGTAGACCTCACCGCCCAGCGACGCAAGCGCGCGCTTGTTGATGCCGGATTTTCCCATATTCGTATCAGTCACGATGCACGCCCCATTTTTCAGGGCTTCCAACGCCTTATCGACTGCGCCCGGTGAAAATACAAGCGAATCTGCGTACTCAAAGTCGGCTGTCGTGTGAATCACGCGTTTCACAATTGGTGCTTCTTTCTCCGGAAATGTCCGTTCCCCCAGCTCCTCGGTGATAATCTCAAAACTTCTCGCCTCGATCTCCGACGGCAATACCTGACTGAGTTCTTTCATTTTTTCATCCATCTATTTACACTCCCTCTTCCAGAATCCGGTAAATTGCTTCCATATCCAAGTACTTCCGCATCGTGTCTGCCAGCCGGTTGTACTGCTCTTCCCGGTATTTCTCATAATCAAACGATAATCCGCCGACTTCCGGCTCCATTCCTTTTTCTTTCATCAGCGCACAGACAATCGTCTCCGCCACCTCTGCCTTGTCAAAAATGCCGTGGACGTAAGTGCCGTAGAGGTTGTCCCGGCAGCAGCCATCCTGTTTTTCAGTGTGGTTTCCCGCCTGTTCTTCCCTGAGTTTCAATAAACTATGATTTACGGCTTTTTCCTGCTCCTTGATCACGTTCTTAACAATATCACCGCCGACCGATGATGTCTCTCCCATATGTATTTCATATCCTTCCGCCTCCATCCCCGAAAGCCCGGAAAAGATACCGCTGACCGTCCCGAAACATCCCTTGACCTGTGTCCTGGTCTTTTCTTCCTGAAACTGTGTCTGTAACGGCAGAAGTCCCATACCGGAGATCGTACGCCCAGGCACACCCGCCTCGGTTCCTTCCTGATCTGACAGCGTCTGTCCCATCATCTGATAGCCGCCGCAGATGCCCCAGATCGGCGTTCCTCCGGCTGCTTTCTTTAAAACTGCCGCTTCCAGACCATTCTGCCGCATCCAGAGCAGATCCTCGATCGTATTCTTCGTTCCCGGAAGAACAATCAGATCCGGTCGTCCCAGCTCAGACAGGCGGCTCACATAACGCACCGAAACGCCGGGGATCGGGTCAAAGACGTTCAGATCAGTGAAATTGGATAAACGCGGAAAGCGGATGGCTGCAATGTCGATCCATGCCTCTACATGTTTTTCAGATGACTCGTTTTCCTGTTTAAGGGTATTATTCCGCCCTGTGGATGAAAGGCGGCTGCTTAAGCTATCCTCGTCCTCGATATCCACGTCCATGTACGGAACGACGCCGACCACCGGAATCTTGCATAATTTCTCGATCATCTCAACACCTGGATCCAGGATCGTCTTATCGCCGCGGAATTTGTTGATGATAAGCCCCTTTACCATCGCCTGTTCATCCGGTTCCAGAAGCGCTACCGTTCCATAGAGCTGTGCAAACACGCCGCCCCGGTCGATGTCCCCGGCAAGCAGCACCGGCGCACCCGCCATGCGCGCCATTCCCATGTTCACGATATCATCCGATTTTAAGTTGATTTCCGCCGGGCTGCCGGCGCCCTCGATCACGATGATATCGTACTGTTCGGACAAGTGCTGAAACGCTTTCTTGATTTCCGGGATTAGCTGCTTTTTATACTTGAAATATTCCTTCGCGGGCATTGTGCCGATCGGAACACCGCGCACGATCACCTGAGAACCGACATCGCTGGATGGCTTTAAGAGAATCGGATTCATGTCCACCGATGGCTCACAGCCCGCCGCCTGCGCCTGCACTACCTGTGCGCGTCCCATTTCCAATCCCTCGCTGGTAATATAGGAGTTCAGCGCCATATTCTGCGATTTAAACGGCGCCACGCGGTAGCCGTCCTGCTTGAAAATCCGGCAGAGTCCCGCCGCCAGCAGGCTTTTTCCCGCATTGGACATCGTTCCCTGTATCATGATTGCTTTTGCCACGGTGAAATCCTCCTTATTTTTGAGTGTCTTACCAAATAATGGTTGCTCAAAGCTATTTAATTCGAAGCTATTTTGTGCTTAACCGAAACTATTTTTCTGCCATTTGTCCTTTCAAATGACAGAGGCTATTTTATGGGTTCGTGTAACTGTTCAGTACCTTCACAGTCACGCGCAAAAATCCATTAAAAATTGCCTACGGCAATGGGATTTTTGCCTGCTGGCCCATGTTTTCGTACGGTCAGCGCAGTAAATGCGCAGACCTACTGAACAGTTACGGGTTCGTTTTATATTACAAATTCACATTGTGTTTTTCTTCAGATTGTACCTCTTTCAAAATATTTATCAACCTTTCATTTTCTCCCCGGTTCCGCACCGCCACCCGGTAATAATGACGGTTCAGCCCTTCAAAATTCTCACAGGCGCGAATCAAAATGCCATGCTCTAAACATCCCTGTTTGTAATCGCGCGAATCCTCATCCGGCGAACGGAACAACAGATAATTTGTCTGGGACGGATAAACGATAAATCCCAGTTCTTCCAGTTTTTCCGCCAGCCGCGGACGTTCCGTCTGCAAAGATTTAACCGTCCATTCCAGCAGATTTCCTTCTGAATGATCCGCCAGTACCGCAAATGCCGCCACCCCGCCCGCCTGCGCCGGAGCCGAGACACTCCACGGCTGGCGGAACTTCTCGAGGCGTTCCCGGAGTCCGGCATTGGGGATGATGCCATAGCCCAGGCGAAGGCCTGCCATTGAGCAGATTTTGGTCAAGGCATTTAAGAGAATAACGTGATCTCCAACACCATTTAACAAATTTCCAACAAACGAACATTCTCTCCGTGTATCCAAAAACCACTGAAAACACTCGTCCAGCATAAGCCAGGTATGTGTTTCCCGGCAGACCTGTGCCAACCTTTCCAGCTCGGTGGCTGAAATAGCGCGCCCTGTCGGGTTATTGGGATTTCCGAGAATCAATATTTTTTCCCAGACGTTTTCATGTTTAGAGGATAAAGTTGGGACCGAATCTATCTTCGATGCATCCCCGGAGCCATCGCAAAGCATGGCATACAATTCTTCCCTCGTACTCTCCAGGGAAAATCCATTTTCTTCCTTTAAATGAAGCCACCGGATCTCGCAGCCGCACATCCGAAGCGCCTGCTCATACTCCGAAAATCCCGGTGCCAGCAAAATCGCCTGTTTGGGCCGAATCGCTGAGACAACTGCATATAAAATATCCGAAGCACCGTTTCCAAACACGAGCCAGTCCTCCGGAATCGGCGTGCCGTCTGCCTCATAAAAAGCAGCCGCTGCACGCCGCAGCTTCCGGCATAAAGCATCCGGATATTGTTCCCAAGCAGCCGCCGATGCCATCACAGCATCACGGACCGCCTGCGGCATTCCAAGACGATTTGTATTGACTGAAAAATCTAACTCTACGGCTGCATCACCGTAAATATCGCCGCCGTGCGTGTATGGCATAGATGCTTCCTCCCTGTTGTTCCCTCTTTTTTGTGTATTCTTTATCTGGTTACTCTTTCCTTCGTTCGTTCTGTTTTTGATATTTTTATCTGTTTGATTGCTTCATTATTTGGATTTTTTGCTTTTTTTATATTCTTCTTTGTTAAAATTCCCTTATCAAAACAAAATCACGGCCCGCATCACCAGTGCCAGAAGTCCCATGATTCCCGCCGCTCCATACATCAGGCGGTTGACACGGCGGATGTCCTGCGGTTCAATCGGGTGTATCTCATCACCGATATATGGCTTCGGAACTAACTTGCCGAAATACCAGGCATCGCCCGCCAGTCGCAAGCTCAGCGCGCCGGCGCATGCCGACTCGGTCTGCGCGGAATTGGGGCTTTTGTGGTTCCGGCGATCACGCCGCCAGATACGGTAAGCATTCTTTCCGTCATATCGTAAAAGGTATGCAGATACTATCAATAAAAGCGCTGCCAGACGCGACGGAATCAGGTTTACCAGATCGTCCAGTTTTGCTGCCGCGCGTCCAAAATGCAGATACCTGTCATTTTTATATCCGACCATCGAATCCATCGTGTTGACTGCCTTGTACAGCCAGCCAAGAAACGGACCTCCGATCGCCAGATAAAACAAAGGCGCAATCACTCCATCCGATGCATTTTCCGCTACCGTCTCAACTGCCGCCCGTGCGATCCCCGCCTCTGAAAGAGGTTTCGTATCGCGCCCGACAATCATCGACACTGCATAGCGGGCTCCCTCGATCTCTCCCGCCTCCAGCTTCCGGCAGACCGCCATGCTCTCATCCCGCAGGGAGCGCGCCGCCAGCAGATAGTAAGTCATGACCGCCTCGACTACTGTCTGAATCCAGATGCCGCCCAGACGGGAAATCCAGAGGATTGCGCCTGCCACACTGCCTGTCACAAGCAGCACCAGACACACAAAAAGAACGCCCGCGCGGCGTTCCCCCCGTTCCGTTGCATGCTTTTTTCCAGCTGGACGCAAATATTTTTCCAGCCACACAATCAGATTTCCGATCGCCCGGACTGGATGTGGCATCGAATGCGGATCACCCAGGCACAGATCCAGAAGATAACCTGCCAGAATCGCAGCTAAGTGATATCCGACCATTCTGCCTTCTATCATTCCTGTCAATACTTTACTGATTGCTGTCATTTTGTCTACTCCCAACTATTCTTTTATTTGATCCGCATTCCCAGACCGCAGATAACCCGGTGCACTTCCTCCGAATATGCGGCGATCCGCTGGCAAATGCGCCCGTCTGTCTCCCGATAATCGCGCTCAAATGCTTCCATCGGCACAATGCCGCAGCCGATTTCATCCGCCGTCACGAATGCATCCGGATTTTCCTGCATCAGGCGTTCTGCAAACACGTATGGATCGCGCCCGGCTTCCATCTCACGCCTCACAAACAGTTCAAAATGCGTGATCAGATCCGCCTGCATGATCGTCTGTTCGTCCGTTTCTAATCTCCCGTCCGCGATGCGTGCCGTAACTCTACACGCTTCTGGATTTTTCGATCGATTCAGAACGGTGGATAAGTCTTTTGTTTTCCTCCGTTCCAAAGTACGTTTTTCCCACAATTTCATCGCATACGCTGTCTTTCCTTGTTCCCTGCCGCCAATTATAAAAATCATTCTGCTTTTCCTCGCTTAAAAATTCAAAAATCGCAGGCACGTACCTGCCAGCCGCATCGCCGCCAGCACCAGCAGCACATTCCGCTCGCAGCTCTGCAGAAAATGCCCTGCCAGATCGCCGTTGATGCCGCCAAATTCCCGCATGGAAAAACGATAATAGCAAACAAAGGTTGCAAGAGCCGTCAACGCTGCCAGAGCGCCGCGCAGATGTCCCCAGTAAATCATCCAGCTGATCGCCAACACTGCTAAAACTGCCATACTCACGCGAACAACCTTTGTCTCGGCACTTCTGGAAAATTCAGCGGCAAGCCCGTCCTTTTTCGCCTTTGGAAATGCCACCACCGAATAGCCGCTGCAGGCGCGTTCCAGCATAAGCGCCCCCGGCAGCAGCCACACATCTGCTCCCACAAGCTCAGAAACTGCCCCCGCATAGAGAAGCAGGTACAGCCCCAGACCGATGATCGCAAACGCCCCCGTATGGGGATCTTTTAAAATCGCCAGCTTTTTTTCCCGCTCGCCGTAGGAATGGCGCGCATCCGTCACATCGAGATACCCGTCCATATGGATTCCACCAGTAATCAATAGTGGAACCGCCGTCAACAGGCAGGTCCGGAACAGAACTCCAGCACCCAAAATTTCACAGAGCGCAAACGTGGCTATCTCTACCGCCCCGATCACCGCCCCGATCAGCGGAAAAAAACAAAGCGCATAGCGCATCCGCTCTTCCGTCCAGTCCATGCGCGGCATCGGAATGCGTGAATACATAGAAAATGCAATGACAAAACTTCCTATCAGATTCAATCTTCGATCCCCCTGACTCTATTCTGGCAACTATAACTTTAGCAGGCATTCCGCTCTGTTCCACTCACTGACTACCCTACATCTTTTGTCCTTTCATCGGCTGCAAAAACAGGTGTTGACACCGCAATCGGAATTCCATACACCACTTCCGTCACCGAATCCGCCATCTGTCCCAGTTCCCGGTTGATCCGTCCCAGAAGCTCTATGTACCGCTCCGATTCCAGATCATACGTCACACCGTCCGAAAAGATCTCATTCGTTACAATGATAAGGTCATGGCACTGGTTTTGCAAGCGTTTTATTCCTTGCAGAATCCGCTCTTGCGCACCATTTTCCTGAGCATAAAATTCATTGAGGACAAGGTTGGACATACATTCAAGGAGAAGCACTGGTTTTTGTGCCACTCGGCAGGACTCCCAGCGCTTCAAACTATCGTTTTCCTGTTCAGCGTCCAAACCAGCCGAATTGGACTCTTCGAATCTCTCCTCTAATTCTAATGTTTCTAACCCCGTATACCGCTCAATCGTCTCAAACCCTTTTGCCGCGCGCATCCGCCGATGGCGCTCCACCCGTTTTCTGCCTTCATCATCCCAAATCCGCATCGTCGCCAGATACCAGAGTGTCCCACCGTTCCTGTTCCGGCACTGCACGGCAGTCTGTTCGGCATATTCGGACTTGCCGCTGCCACTGCCGCCTGTAACTATATATAACATCGTTCATTTATCCTCTTTTTCACTGAATTGCAGCAGTTTCCATGCTTTAAAAACATACGCAAAAAATGTTTTAATCCGTATATCTCATCACACCAGCGGCTTATATTCCTCTATTTCCATCTCCGCAAACGTATCCATATCCCGGTAAATGGACAGCGCCATATCCAGCAGTGGAAACAGCGCCAGCGCCCCTGTACCTTCTCCGAGTCGAAGTCCCGCCTGGATAGCCGGAGTTACTCCTATCAAATCAAGCAGCCAGATAGACGCCGGTTCCGCCGATACATGGGCTGCCAGCATATAGTCCGTCGCTGCCGGTGCAATTCTTCCAGCAGCTGCCGCCGCAGCTGCCGCGATAACCCCGTCAATCACAACCGGAACATGATAGATGGCACCGCCCAAAAAAGCACCTGCCATCGCCGCCAGATCGAATCCGCCTACCTTTTGCAATACCTCCATGCCATCCATGGGATCCGGGTGATGCAGTCCGATTCCACGCCGGATTGCCTCCGTTTTCCGTTTCATCCAGCCGAATCTAAACCCGCCCCAGCTCCAGTGACAAGTTCTGGATCCTTTTGCAGCAGAACCGATGCGACCGCACTGCTGGTCGTCGTATTGCCGATCCCCATTTCACCCACTGCAGACAAGCGGTACCCCTGCTCCTTCAGCACACGCACCGCATCAATTCCCGTCAAAATGGCTGTCAACACCTCCTGGCGCGTCATCGCTGCTGCTTTTGTAAAATTGGAAGTTCCACGGCGGATTTTCCGTTCCGTTAGGGGATAAAGTTCTCCCCGATGTTCTACCTCACAGGCAATTCCCATATCGATCGGAAACACATCTGCCTCTGCCTTTTCTGCCATCAGGCAGGAACAGCTCCTCCCGCGTGTCATATTCGAAACAACTGCCGCCGTAACCTCCTGCCCGGTCTGTGATACTCCTTCTTTGACTACCCCATTATCTGCGCAAAAAATTAAAAGCGCACGCCTGGAGAAGTCTGGCACTTCCTCCCCCTGCGCTGCCGCCGCCCGCACAATATCTTCCTCCAGGACTCCCAGACTGCCAAGCGGTTTTGCCACATGCCCCCAATGCTTTTCTGCCTGCTCCCGGATTGTCTTGTCCGCTGGTACAATCTGTTTCTTAAGCTGGTCAAACCGTATTTCCAGCTCTTTTTCCGAAAAATGCCGAAAATCTTCCAGAGATTCCAATGTCTTCATATTCTCCTGCTGCATCTATATGTTCCTCCCGTTTTCGTTTCCGACCTTTTCCATGGGTCCGTGAACGGGCGTACCCTTTCAGTCTATCGTTTACCGGTTCAAAATTCCGCCTATGATTGTACCATTGACCGGAACAATACGCAAATACAAATTTGTTCTCACACCGAAAGCATGAAAAAGAATGTGCCTTGGCACATCCTTTTTCAAACCCATCTTATAAAATTCCATTTCACATATCCATACAAAACATACAATCTTAGGAAACGCAATCACTTAATCCTCACGCAACCCCTTTCAACATCCACTCATACGCATCATACGCCGTCCGCAGGGAAATCTCGGCAGTCTCTAGTTCTGCTTTTTTCTGCAGATAAGACGCCTCACCCTGTAAATACGTTGCTTTATTAATCGCACCGGACTGATACTTAATCTGGGTGGCGCCGTATGTTTTTTCGGCAGACTGGTAGGCTGCCTGCGCCGCGTCACGTTCTAGGCTTAATGCCGCTATCTCAGCGTACTGCTCATCCGCTGAGGCGCTTGCGGCGCTCTCGGCTTCCTCGATCTGCTGGTGGCGCAGCTTGCGCGCCGCATCTCCGGTTGCGGAGGATCGTCTGGCTGATTTGACACTGGAACTTGCAACGACAGCTGCCGCGCGGTCCGCATCCAGATTCATAGAAGCCAGTTCCGTTGCCGATACGGCTGGAATTTCCCCCAGCGTAATAGAAGTTCCGCTCTTTCCAAGTAAAATAGCAAGCTGGCGCAGCGCCTTATTTGCCTGATCGGTCGTAGATTGTAATGCTGTCTGGGCGCTTAGCAGGTTTTTCTGAGCCTGCAGCAGATCCGTCTCCGTGCAAAGCCCCGCTGCCAGTTCCCGCTCTTTGCGATCCACCTGCGCCTGATAGTTCTCTGCCGTCTTGGCAGCCGCCTCCACCTCGTCCTGAAGCTGCCGGCAGGTGCCCCACTGGATCTGTGCGGTCTTTACGACCTGCCAGACCGTCCGGTTTCTGGACGCACGGCTTGACGCCGAATTTAAGGAAGTGAGGGACTTTTTATACTGCTTCGCTGCCATCGACAGCGTTTGTGCATTTCGCTCATAGGTGCCGATCAGTGCCTCATCTCCGCCCGCATCTTCGAGCTCATCTGCTTTATAGTTCATATCCCGGGCACCGGAAATCATCGCATCGTAGGCTTCCTGGTAGACGGCAAGGCTGTCCTGATAACTGTAATCGGCGCTGACAGCCGTTCCATTGCCGCGCCGCACCAGCGCCTCCAGTTCCCCGTACTCTATCACAGAATCCGCGAGCTGTTCCTCCGTATAGGAGCCGGACTGGCTGGCGATCGTGTTGTCTGCGCTGTTTTCGGTTATGGTGCCATCTTCCAGCGCCGGACCATCTGCCTCGCTGTCTGAATCACTTTCAGTGCCGGAAATCAAAGGCGTTTTCGCCGCCTGCGCCGGGCTCGATACAAGAATACAAGCCGCCAGGGCAATTCCGATCGAACGAGTCAATCTGCTTTTTCCGATTCGTTTCACATTATAACCGTCCAGATGCACATCCAAAGCACTTGCACCGCTTCGGTCTCTTTCTTGCCCCTTGCGCATCTTTTGCTCTGTCCCAGCTTCCGCGTTCATCCATTTTCCTTTCAGATTTCGCATCATCCGCCCACCCCTTTCTACTGCGTGGACGCCAGACCGCCCACCGCCCACTGGTAGGCGAGCTGCGCCTGGAGAAGCGACATCGCTGCCGTCTCTTTTGCCACGGATGCCGATTCATAGGAATAGGTTGCGCTCTGGTATGCGTTCTGGCTGATAAGTCCGGCTGCCAGCTTGCGGTCGTTGGTCTGTTTCGTCTTTTCTTCTAATTCAAGGCTGCGTTTTGCCTGTTCATACTGTGCCTCAGAAAGCTTCAGATTCTGATAAGCCGACTGGACATTCGACTTGACTGCCTCCTTTCCGCTGGTCAGAGTTGTCTGGTACTGCTCTTTAAGGGTGCTTGTCATCGCATTGTTGACCTGACGTGCCAGAATCTTTAACTGATAATTATTTTCCTGTGCTTTCGCAATGTCCTCTTCGAGGTTGACCGATGCACTCATCTGTTCCTGCGGGTCCGGTAATGCACCGATTTCTACTGATGCGCCATATTTCCATCCAAGCATCTGGCACAGGGATTCCTTCGTCGATGCAATATTGCTCTCCGCCGTCGTGATGGACGCCTGCGCCTTTAAAAGAGTCTCCTTGGCATCCAGCACATCCGTCTGGGTCGCGCTTCCGGATAAAAGCTTTAAGTTTGCCGTCTCATAGTCTTTTTCTGCCTTGGACACCTGGTTCTGCACACTCTTTAAGTTTTCCTGGGCATTCCAGTACTGGATCATCAGGTTCTGCGCCTGCTGTACCAACGATTTCTCGGTCTGCGTATACCCCCACGCCTTAACATTCGCATCATCGACGTTATTATCGCCCTGCTCGCGCATCTGGGTCGCGGAAGTCTCGCTTCTCTGTGCTGCTGCCAGTGCGGAACCATAATTCGCATCATCTGAATCCGGGTACTCGATACTGCTCTCGATCTCATCTGCCGCGTCATAATATTCCTGCGCGATCTCATTGCTGTCTTTGCCCTGATAATCCTTGTACTCGATCCGGTTCTTCTCCACTGTGCTGTTGTACTCATGGATCCGATCAGCAATCTCGTCAAATTCGAGCTTATCATCCTGCAGCGAAGCCCATTTTTCTGTGGAATATGCAAATTGCGGGCTGGCTGCCAATACCTGGACCGGCGCACCTGTCGCCAGGAATACTCCCAGTGAGCAGGCTGCCACGCCAGAGGCAATCCGACGGGTCAGGCAGAATCTTCTATTTTGATTCATGTATGTCACTCCATTCCGATCTATCTGATTTTAATTTCCGCAGCAAATATTTTATTTCCTACAATATTTTTTCAATTAACCTATATCTAATCCACATCCGGTATCTCTTCCTTCGGTTTCCGGCTCAGCAGTGCGTAATATACTGGAACCATGAAGAGCGCGACAATCACACCTGCGGTCAGGCCGCCGATATCTACGATCGCCAGACCCTGTGTCGTGGAACCGCTGCTTCCGATTGCCAGTGCCATCGGGATCATCGCGAGGATGGTTGTCATACTTGTCATCAGAATCGGTCGGATACGGGTCGCACCTGCCTCGATGAGCGCTGTCCGCAGATCCATCGTGGAGCGATACTGGTTGACCGTATCCACGTAGAGAATACCGTTATTTACAACAGTTCCGACCAGAATCAGGAAGCCAAGCAGGGACGTCATACTGATGCTGACGCCGGTCAGCTTCAGTAATCCGAAGGAACCAACCAAACTGAACGGGATGGTCGTCATAACCATGATGGAAAACTTCACAGACTCAAACTGTGCCGCCATGACAACGAATACCAGGAAGACTGCAATCGCAATCGCGCGGTACAGGGAGCTGAACTCACTCTTCATCATACGGTCACGGCTGTTCTGCCCAATGCTGATTGTGCCGCTTAAGTTCGGAGTAATTACCTCACTATTGATTTGCTGCTGTACATTATCACCGGTGTAATCGGCAGAGATTGTGATCTCATATGCACCGTCGGTTCTGGAAATCGAAGCCGGGCTATCCTCAAATACGACATTTGCCACATCGGTCAGTGCCACCTTCTGTCCGTTTGTTCCCGTCAAAATAATATCTTTTATGTTATCAACTGTCTCGTACTCGCCCTCCGGATACTCAACCGTTACCGTAATGTCCTCGCCGTCAATTTTAAGTGTCGTCGCGTCGATACCACTCAACATCTGGTTGATCGTCGTTCCGATACTGGAAGCCGTGAGTCCATACGCCTTTGCCATGACTGGATCAATCTTCAGGGTAATGATCGGTGCATTATTCTCAATACTGGAATGGATGTTGATGACATCCGTTCTTGCTGTCATTTCCTTGACAATCTTATCACTAACTTCTTTTAATTCATCATACTGCGTGCCGTGAAGAATCACTTCATAGCCGCGCTGTCTTCCCATGAAGCTCATGGAAGTCGATGCCGATACGTCGATCGTACAGTTTGCAATGTTATCCATCTCTTTCTGCCACTGATCGGCTACATCGTCTGTTTTCATGGTACGGTCATCTTTCAGATAGGCACTGATCTCACCGCTGTCTCCGTTGTAACGCAGCATGTACGAATCAACCTGGTCGCTCGCGGAAACAATCGCCTCCGCTTCTGCCAGCGCCTCCTCGATCTTTTCCTGTTTCAGACCCGGACGCGTCTCAATGCTGACACTGACCGTACCGGTATCATCCGATGTCATCAGCTCCGTCTGCATTCCGCTCGCCAGAATTACCGTCAGTACAAGTACCAGAACCGAAAATCCCATAACCATCGCTTTGTGGTTTAACAGACGGTCCATGATGCCGCGGTACCATTTCTGTAAACGTTCAATCGGACGTCCCATCAGGGCGCGCTTCGCCTCGCTCGGTTTGTAGAACAGATAGCACAGCGGAACCACCGTCATCGCAGAAAGCAGGGACGCCGACATACAGAATACGATCGTGAATCCCAGCGGTTTGAACATCTGTCCGGTCATACCGTTTAAGAATGCCAGCGGCAGGAATACGACACAGGTCGTGATCGTCGAACCGATGATCGAGTTGATGACAATGCCGGTTCCGTGAAGCGCTGCCGAAAAATAGCCAAGCGCCCCCTTGTCTTCCTGCTCCGCCGTTGCACGGAAACAGCTCTCCAGTACAACGATCGAGTTATCGACCATCATGCCGACGCCGAGTACCAGCGCACTCATCGTGATAACGTTCAACGAAAATCCTGCCATCGTGATCGCAATCAAGGACATCAAAATCGAAGTCGGAATGGAACTTCCGACGATCAAGGACGCCTTATAATCGCCAAAGAACAGGAAAATGATGAGCATGGAGATGATAACCGCCAGAACCATTGTCTCTGCTACGTCTTTTAAGGAATCAAGAATCGTGTCAGATGTATCATTTGCAACCGTGATCGTCAGATCCGAATCATCTGCCATCAATTCTTCAACTTTCTCTTTGACAGCCGAGGACACTTCCATATCTGTGCTGTCCTGCTGCTTCTGAATCGAAATGGAGAGCGTCTCCTGACCGTTGTAACGGGAAATGCCGCCCCGGTCTTTCGTTGCCTCATACACATTTGCCACATCCGACAGAGAAATAATCTGTCCTGCCGGCGTCTTGATTGGAATATCCTGCAGCTCATTTACCTGTTCTGTTTTTAAGGAGGTAGTAACGGAAAGCTCCAGGTTTCCGGCATCTGCCTCACCCGACGGGGATGCCACGTTCGCATCGCTGATCGCACTCGCAACATCCTGCATGGTCAGATTGTACTGATCCATTTTTTCAGACTGTAATTCAATGCTGACGTACTTAGAAGAACCGCCTCGCGTCTCAATGTTTGCAATTGAAGAAATTCGCTCTAATTCAGGTACTATCTTCTGATCCACATAATCGTAGAGGTTTGTCTGCGTCTTATGTGCAATCGAAAGCATCATGCTGTCTCCTTGATTGGAGTTCATCGACATAACGCTCGGTTCCACATCATCCGGCAGCGCCCGCTGGATATTGTCCAGTTTCTGCTTTAAGTTGTCATATGCCTCATCCATATCGGTGCCGTAATCGTACTGAAGCATGATCATCGAACGTCCATCGCTCGATTCGGAGGTAATCGTGTCCACACCTTCCAGCGTACCGATCGCATCCTCGATCGGTTCGGTTACCAGCTCGCTGATATCCTCCGGTCCTGCGCCTGAATAATTTGCCATGATAATCAGCATTGGCGTCTCCATATCCGGCATCTGCTCCAGCTTTGCCGAAAAGACCGATGAAATACCGAATACAACCAGACACAACAGAGCCATGACAGTAGTAACCGGATGTTTCAGGATATATTTCGTTACTCCCATGTCTTACATTCCTCCTGTCCTACTGTTTCTGTCCATTTTTTGCATCTTTCGGGGTGCCTGCATCACCCGCAGGCTGATCCTTTCCGCCATCTGCCGGAGCGCCCGCTTTCTGTCCATTTCCAGAGCCTGCCAGGGCATCGGCTTTCTGGTTTCCAGCTTCATCCGCTGCTGCCGCATCTGTTTCTTCACCCTTTAAGTTAACGGTTGAACCCTCATAAAGCTGGGAACTCCATGTACTGATGACGAGATCATCTGCCGTCAGCCCGGACTTGATTTCCGCCAGCTCCGTATTATAAAGCCCCACTTCGACTTCCACTTTATGTACCGTTCCATCCTGGTAAACATAGACATTTCCAACGCCGTTATCATAGTAGATTGCATCTACCGGCACGGTCATGACATTCTCTGCACGCTCAGAAGTTACTGTTACCTTGACAGTACTTCCCGTTGAAAGGCTGTTCGCCTCCGGCAGCTCTGCCTTTATCTTAAACAGACCGTTGCTCTCGTCCGCCATGCTGCTGACATCGGTAATCACACCATCATAAGTCGTTCCATCTTTTACAATCGTCATCGCGTCGCCCTGGTTTAAGTTGCTCATAACACGCTCGGATACGTAGAACGATACCCGTTTATCTCCCTCACCGGAGATAACGCAGAGCTGCGCCTGCTGGTTTACATGATCATATACATCAATATCCATCGTCTCAATCTTGCCGGAGATCGGTGCGGTCACGGAACTGTATTCCACCTGCGATCGTAGTTAATTTTGTCCGATTCATAATTTAACTGTGCCGTCTTCGCCTGGTTCTGATACTGCTCCCATTCCTGATCAGAAATATCTCCTCCCTGATAAAGAAGCTGCATACGGCTTAAATTGCTCTGTGCCTCGGTCAGGTTAACAGAGGCGGAGTCCATCGCATTTTTCGCCGTCTCAACCTGTTCGGTATTGATCGTACAGAGAAGCTGACCCGCTGTCACCAT
Source organism: Clostridium sp. AF22-10 (assembly GCF_003478725.1). Lineage (NCBI taxonomy): Bacteria > Bacillati > Bacillota > Clostridia > Eubacteriales > Clostridiaceae > Clostridium > Clostridium sp. AF22-10. Next base: position 7,947 of record NZ_QUFZ01000002.1, on the reverse strand, counting down.
ATCACCGACGCTGACGTTGACACCCGTCACATCGCCGGATGCCTTCGCATAGACATAGACAACGTCCGATGCCTCGACAGTACCGGATGTACTGGTTGTCCGCTCAATCGTTCCGCTCTTTGGATTCTCAGCCGCAACCGTCGCCACATTGTCCATCTGCGTGTCCTGCATACCGCCCGGACCGCCCGGACCGCCGCCTGAACCTCCTTTGCTGCCACCCTTGAAACGCATAAAAAGCGCCGCAAGTACGAGCACCACCACCACCGCGATGATGGCTGTTTTCTTTTTATTCCGCTTTGCCGCTTCCATCAGAGAAGATTGTTTACTCATTTCGCATATTCCTTTCTGGTTTTTCCTAATTGTCCCTAGTATAACATCCCATTTTTAAACGAGTTTCAACTACATATAAACTGAATGTAAACGAACCGTGAAAAAAATGTGTTGCACCGTTCACAATCAGTTTAAACTTATGTGGTATACTATGAGTACTTATGATATTACATCTTTTTAATTGAAGTATAGGGAGGTTTTACGGATATGTTTCACATTCTCGTGGTAGAAGATGATGCGAAACTGCGTTCCCTGTTCTGCACGGTACTCACCAACAATGGTTATCTGGCGCTTCCGGCAGAAAGCGGCGAAAAAGCATTATCTCTTTTAGATTCTGAATATGTAGATCTCATTATTTCGGATATTATGATGTCCGGAATGGACAGATATGAACTGATTGATCACCTGCGGACGAGTGGATTTACGATGCCGATCCTGATTATCACCGCCAAAGAGCGCTTCGAAGACAAGCAGCGCGGCTTTCAGGCAGGCACGGATGACTACATGGTGAAGCCAATCGATGTCAATGAGATGGTTCTGCGGGTTGGCGCCCTGCTCAAACGCGCCAAGCTCGCGACGGAGCATCGGATTGTCTGCCAAAATACGATTCTCGACTACGATGCACTGACGGTCACGGTCAACGGGCAGGAGACACTTCTGCCGCAGAAAGAATTTTACCTTCTATATAAATTACTTTCTTATCCAAATAAGATTTTCACGAGGCAGCAGCTCATGGACGAAATCTGGGGGCTTGACTCGACAACCGACGAACGGACGGTCGATGTGCATGTCAACCGGCTGCGCGAACGGTTTAAAAACTGCGATGATTTTATCATCATGACCGTGCGGGGTCTCGGCTATAAGGCGGTGAAAACAGAAGCATGATCAGCAAGAACTTTACCAAATATTTCCAGATTCCACTCTACTGGCTGACCCTCCTGGTCTTTTTCTTCCTGGTGTCCTCGTTGATGCCGATGCTGACCGGATATTTTGTCTCGCTGCTCACAAGCGGAACAGATAAACACGAAGTTTTTCGGATTTTCGGTCCGAATTTTCCGAGTCTGATGTCATTTTTGAGCAGCCTTGCATTCAGTATCGCGCTGTCGCTGTTCCTCTGGTCGAAAATCCTCTGCCCGATCGGTTCCATAAGCCTTGCCGCTAAGCAGGTAGCAGACGGAGACTTTTCTGTTCATGTGCCAAATTCGAAGTCTTTGCAGGCGATCTGTGAACTAACCGACAATTTTAACCGTATGGTGCAGGAGTTAAACAGCATCGAATCGCTGCGAAATGATTTCGTGACCACGGTTTCCCATGAGTTCAAGACACCGCTCGCCGCCATCGAGGGCTATGCGACATTGCTGCAGGATCCATCTCTCTCAGAGGCGGACCGGAATGAATACACGCGCATCATCATCGACAGCACGCGCCAGCTCACCACGATGACCGGCAACATTCTTCTGCTTTCCCGCCTGGAAAAGCAGGAGATCGTGATCGGCCGCACGACGTTCAGCCTCGACGAACAAATCCGGCAGGCGATTCTTCTGCTGGAACCGCTCTGGGAGAAAAAGCATCTGAATCTCGACATTGATTTGACGGCGTGCAAATTTTACGGCAACTGTGAGATGCTGCAGCAGGTCTGGATCAATCTCCTGCAAAATGCCATCAAATTCACCCCGGCTGGCGGTATGCTTTCTGCCAAACTCGTTATCACAGGAGATAAGGTGCGTGTCTCCATCCGCGATACCGGCGTCGGCATGGATGACGCCACGATGAAACGGATCTTTGAAAAATTTTACAGCAGGAACTCTGATCCCAATGAAAAGGGCAACGGGCTGGGACTTTCCATCACGAAACGGATCATCGACCTGATGCACGGTACCATCAAGGTATCCAGCCAGGTGGACGAGGGTAGCTGCTTTACAGTGATTCTGCCGCTTGAAAAAGCATAGAATCTCATCGGCAAAACATATTGTACCCGACAATCATCAGAGAAATGGCGATGCTGACCCATAGAAAATTCTTTGGGAAAATGAGCACCAGGGTCATGCCAAATCCCATTGAAAAAAGAACTAAACCAAATAAACGCTTCATAGAATGATACCTCTCTGAAATGTCTGTTTTCAAAAGAAGTTAAATAGCAGGCGATCATTGCCAGAGACATCTGACATTCGATCGTGTGCTATGATCATTCTATGAAGCGTTTTGATTTTAATTTCTTTATTTCTTCTCTTCCATCTCGCCCGCCATTTTCTCAGCTGTCTGCATCGTCTCCGCATCGATCGGTCCGGTGCTTCCGCCGACAAATTTATTGACGAGATCCGGTGCCATGTCGAGAACCTTGGTCAATGCATCCTGATGCTTGATATTGACCACCTTCGTCATGCCATTCTGAATGACCAGCACCGCGCTCGGCGTCATCTTGGCGCTCATGCCACCCGCATTCTTCTCTTTCGCCGACTGACCAAACGCGCCCGCCGCCATGCCGCAGGTTACATCCACGAGTGGAAGTATAATCGCATCGCCAACTGTCACCGGCTCTCCCACGACTGTCTTCGTCGTGACGAACTCATCCATACCCTGAAATAATGCACCGATTGTCGATGCAAACTGATTGTCTGCCATATTATCTTCCTCCTCGGTTTCTATATTTATAAACCTGTGTCCGTACATTCTTATCCATCCAGATCCGAAGCGCCATCAATGCCAGCACGCCAATCTGGACTCTGCCCCGGAACGAAAGCTCCCCGTCCAGCGCATTTGCATCCATGACCGGAGTCAAATCAATCTTCTTTCCGTAAACTGGATACAAAAAAGCTGCCACACTCAAAAGTTGTCCCATCAAATAAGGATCCTCCACGCCAAACGTAACCTGCCCGGACAGCTTTCTGGGAAATATATGCCGCAGAACTCGCATGAGCTGGCGTTTGATCAGGCGAAATGACTTCTGATTTTCTTCATTTTCTATAAATGCAAGGACGGATTGGCGTTTGTGCTCCAGGTTGTTGATTCGGGTAAGCAGCTTTGAGAGGGATTGCCGCAGGGCGCTCCATTTTTGTTTGAACCAGCTAATGATTCTATGAAGGAACGATTCACGCTTTTCCTGGCTGGGATTTGATTTTAATTCATTCTTTGCCTGATGCGTTTCTCCTTCTGCCTCGGACACTCCCGCCTCCTTCACATCTGGAAATGCATCTGCATTCTTCACAGCTTGAGACATTTCCGCCTCCCTCTGCGCACTCCGTCTCTTCACCGCCTCCTCCAGCAGCCTGGCCGTTTCCTCCGCTTTCTCGATCGCGGCGTCTGTCTTCTCCGATGCTGCTTCCGCCCGCAAAATCAGTTCACCGGTGTCTAAATCATCATCCTCTGTTTTCTCCTGCGCATTTACAAATTCCAGCTCATCCGAATCCGCTGCCTGCGTGCCTTCCCGCACACGCCCAGATTCCGTATCTTTCTCTTCACTCTCACTCCCGAAAATCCGGAATCCAAACAACTTAACCGCATATCGAAGCTCATTTTCATAAGCAATCCGCAGCGACACCGCATGAAGCAGCCAATGAATATGCAGATGCACGCCAAAATCCTTGATACTGTGGTAGCTTCCGTTCCCCCGGTATCGAATCGGGACAAATAAAACCGCCAGCAGGCACAGAAACAACAGTCCCAGAATGACAAGAAGCAGGATTCCGAGTATTTTCAAGATTATGAACAAAATATGCAGCAATCCATCCCCTCCCACTTCTTATTCTTTCATTGACAAATTCATGTATCAGCTCTGTATCCTATGATGTTGGGGTCAAAAAACATTTTCAGTCCAAAAAAACTTCATCAAAGGCTGCAAAATACTTACCTCTTTTTCCTCAGCCTGTCTTCCTTCTCTCTCAGATACGTCTTCACATCAAATCCACCCGTCTCGCGGTACGTCTCATCCACAATCCGCCCCACCGTCTCCACGGCATCCTGGTAGCTCGCGCCGATCCCTACGATCAGCAGATCCGCCTGCTCCCGGTAATAATTCTGCCGGAGCACATAGGCAGGCAGGATGTCAAGCAGGTTGTGTCCGCCTGAGGCAGGCGTGATCACGTGAACGCCCGGCTGTACCTTTCCGAGGCGGAGTTTCTGTAGAATCGAAAAACGATGCTTTTTAGCAGTTTCTCCCAGATACAGATATTTATACCAAATCATCGTCCCCGCCTCCTAAAAAAGGAGAGCCTGATCCATGGCGCTCTAAAAACAGCACGTTTCCGGCTATTTCTCCCCGCCTGTCAGCTCTCCCTCCTTTACATGATCAATCTTTTTTATAATTCTTAATAATCGACCGTCTCAGCAGATCCAGCGCCTGAATCACCGTCTGCTCACGCACCTTCTCACGATTTCCGCGGAATGGTATTCCTCTACTTTGACTTTATCCTTCATATAACATGCGATATAGACGAGTCCCACCGGTTTCTCCTCGGTTCCGCCGTCCGGTCCGGCGATGCCGGTCACAGCGATACAGGCATCCGCATCCGTCGTAAATACACCGCCTGCAGCCATCTCACGCGCCGTCTGTTCGCTGACCGCGCCGTATTTTTTCAGGGTTGCCTTACTGACGCCCAGGATCTTTTTCTTTGCCTTATTGGAATACGTCACGTATCCCTCGTTAAAGACCTCTGAAGCCCCCGGCACGTTGACGATGCGTCCGGCGATCAGACCGCCTGTGCAGGACTCTGCGGTTGTCACAGTCAGGTCGTATTTCTTTAAGAGGCGGACAACGACATCCTCCAGATTCTCATGCTCATCTGTCGTGTAAACCGCATTACCGAACCGTTTCTTGATCTCTTTGATAACCGGTTTTAACAGCTGTTTTGCCGCGTCTTCGCTCTCGGCTCTCGCGGTCACGCGCAGATGTACTTCTTTCGTCTTTGCATAGGTCGCAATCGTCGGGTTCGTCTGCTGGTCGATGAGGTCGAGAAGCATCTCCTCCACCTTGCTCTCCCCGTATCCGCAGATTTTGAGCATCTGGGAATAGATCACACAGTCAGATCGTTTCTGAATATAAGCACAAACCTGATCTTCCACCATCGGATACAGTTCGTTCGGCGGTCCCGGAAGAAGGATCGCGGTCTTACCGTTTTTCTCCAGGGCAAGTCCCGGAGCTGTACCGTTTGTGTTGGAAAATACCACCGCGCCCTCCGGCACCAGCGCCTGACGCCAGTTGCTATCCGGAATATCGGTGCGCTTGCGCTGCCGGTACCAGTCCTCCAGATGTGCCCGCACCTCCGGATCCTCGACTAACGGCATTCCCATCAGCTCCGCGCAGACATCCTTCGTGATATCATCCTCCGTCGGTCCCAGACCGCCGCCGATGATAACGAGATCGGCTCTTGAGAGCGCCGTCCGGAAGACTTCTGTCATGCGCTCCCGGTTGTCCCCTACCGTCGTCTGGTAATAGACGTTAAGCCCCAGCTTTGCACACGTTTCCGATAAATACTGCGCATTGGTATTGACGATATTGCCAAGCAGCAGCTCTGTTCCTACCGAGATCAGTTCGACTATCATATCAGATACTCCCTTCTGTCAGTATTTTATGATTCTTGTAAATATAATCAACAAGTGACACAATCGTCAGCAGCAACGCGATCCAGACACAGATCGTTGTGACAAACGCAAGCGCCGGAATATCCAGAATCAATAACACCACCGATACCATCTGAAACGTCGTCTTAAATTTGCCCCAATAGCTGGCGGCGATGACAACTCCGTTGTCCGAGGCGATCAGACGGAATCCGCTGATGATAAACTCCCGGCTGATGATGATGATAACCATCCAGGCTGGAAGCGCGTTCAGCTCAATCAGGCAGATGAGCGCCGAGCACACTAGAAGCTTGTCCGCGAGCGGATCCATAAATTTTCCAAAGTTCGTAACCAGATTGTACTTTCTGGCAATCTTTCCATCCAGAAGATCGGTCAGGCTGGCTATGATAAACAGTGCCAGTGCAATCATACGGAAGGTGCGGTTTTCACCATTCTGCCAGAGAAGGAAAAACACAAAAAACGGAATCATGATGACGCGAAGCGTCGTAAGCTTATTCGGTAAATTCATCAGCCAACTCTCCTATCAAATCATATTCGAGTGCTCCCGTTACGCGGACACGGCAGAAATCGCCGGACATCAGCGGAACATCCGCATTGACAAAAATCAAACCATCTACGTTCGGCGCGTCTTTATAGGTACGTCCCACGAAAGCATTCTCGTCTGCCACTTTTCCCTCGATCATAACCTCAAGCACACGGTCTTTCATATCCTCGGCTTTCTCAAAGGCAATCTCCTGCTGCAGCTCCATGATCTCGTCGCGGCGGTCTTCCTTGACCTCCTGCGGTACCTGATCCGGATATCCGCTGCCGGTGTGTCCTCTTCTGCAGAGTATGCAAACACGCCCAGGCGGTCAAATTCCATCTCATCGACGAACCGCATCAGTTCCTCATGATCCTCCTGTGTCTCACCCGGGAAACCGGAAATTAAGGTCGTGCGGAGTGCAATATCCGGGATCTCTTCCCGCAGATGCGCGATCCGCTCCCGAAGCTCCGCCTGATTCGTGCGGCGTCCCATCCGCTTGAGAACGGCATCGCTCGCGTGCTGGATCGGAATATCCAGGTAATGACAGACTTTTTCCTCCGTCTTGATCGCCTGAATCAACTCCTCGGTGATCTCCTCCGGATAACAGTACTGGATACGGATCCATTCGATTCCATCGATCTGTGCCAGTTCATGTAAAAGTTTCGGCAGGGTCTTCTCTCCATACAAATCCACGCCGTAAAGCGTCGTCTCCTGTGCGACAAGAATCAGTTCCTTCACACCCTGATCCGCAAGCTCCTTTGCCTCTGCGAGAAGCTGCTCCATCGGCACACTGCGTACGGTCCACGCAGGGACGGGATAATACAATAGGTACACCGTTTGTTACAGCCCTCGGAAATCTTTAAAAAAGCATAATGTCCGCCGGTCGTCACCAGACGTTTGCTCCGCATCTTCGTCTCCGGAAGCTCGGACAAATCGTGGAAATCAGATACCCGCTCGCCCTTCAGCGCCTCCGCCAGCACCTTGCTGACCTCATCATAGCTGGTCGTACCGAGAATACCGTCCACCTCCGGCACCTCCTGCAGGATCTCTTCCTTGTAACGCTGTGCCATACAGCCGCTGACTAAGAGCGCCTTGCAGGTTCCGCTCTTTTTGTACTCTGCCATCTCTAAGATAGTGTTGACACTCTCCTCCTTGGCATCGTTGATAAAGCAGCAGGTATTGACCAAAATGACATCTGCCTCCTGCTCGTCATCGGTAAACGTGTACCCGTCCTGGCTCAGCGAACCCAGCATACGCTCTGCATCAACCAGGTTTTTATCGCAGCCAAGGGATATACAAAGTAATTTCATTCAATTCTCTCCTAATACCATATTTAAAAAATTTCTGTAACCATAATCGATTTGGACCGTCACAAAAATTCTATATCGTAACTGTTCAGTACCTTCACAGTCACGCGCAAAAATCCATTAAAAATTGCCTACGGCAATGGGATTTTTGCCTGCTGGCCCATGTTTTCGTACGGTCAGCGCAGTAAATGCGCAGACCTACTGAACAGTTAC